>DITO01000244.1 GCA_002422065.1 Erysipelotrichaceae bacterium UBA6182
GCAATAACGACAGAGACAACAAGTGTTCCAAGGAGCACACTACTTTGAACAAGAACCACTAAAGGTTCAACGTTATATTTTCCAAACGGGAAACGTTTCCAATCATGTTTAGACATAAACTTAAATGAAAACAAGGCAAACAAAGACAACAAAACACTCATCACTGAGTAAAGACCATCAAAAGCAATGACATAGGAACCAGTTAACCATCCTACGATAACACCACTTAATGCAAAAATCACTGCAAAGATAACAGATTGAGTTAGTATTCTTTTTTCAGTATTCATAATCAATTCACATGAATCATTGGTGATTCATGGTTCCTTTCATCGACACTAAAGTGCCATTGCGTTTTTAATAAAGTCTTTCATAACATCTTTTGACGAGGTTTCAGTATTTAATCCATAATTGAACACATATTCTTGTTCAGCACCATGCTCCATAAGACCAACCAGAAGGTTTGCTAAAGCATCTGGAGGGTATAATGATTTACATAGATTGTTGTTTTGATAATAGCTAATTTTATGACTTAACCAATGATAATAGGGGATATAGAGTTCATCCCATTTTGATACGGCATTATAGTAAGCAGTTCCAGAGTAACAAAACCCAATGAGTGCTTGATGTTTTTGTGTATGAGCATAAGTAAGGTCAACAAGAGAATGAATGAATTGATCCAATGAAATATCTTCATTCCAATTCCATTCATTTAAGGAAGATATAAAATCATCCATGATATGCTGAGCAATCCCTAAAACAAGTTCAGCCTTAGATTGAAAATACAAATAAAAAGTTCCTTGCGCAACATTCGCATGTCGCACAATTTGCGAAACCGAAGTCTTTTCAAACCCAACTTCCTTCATTAAAGACACTGCAGACCATAAGATATCATCTCTTTTACTCATAAAACCTCCAATATGACTGACTGTCAGTCATATTATCACATACAACATCTTAAAGTCAATCATTATTCACCTCACATAAGGTATCATTTGATTTTAAATCACCATAGTGGTACAATGTTATGGCAATTAAAGGAGAACGTTATGCTCATTCTCGATGTATTATTAATGCTCGTATCAGGATTACTGATCGTACTCGCCTTACTTCAAAGTGGAAAATCAGAAGGAATATCCAGTGCCTTTACAGGAAGTGGTGGATTGAACTTATTTGCTAACGCTAAAGAAAGAGGACCAGAAAAAGTGATAGCTAATATCACGTTAGGTCTTGGACTCGTTTTCTTTGCGCTTGTGATTTTGATTCGTGTGATTTAAGGCCGTAGGCCTTTTTTCTTTAAGGAGAATTATGATAGAAACTCAACAGATATTCGACAATATTATTGACCCCCAAAGTGCTAAAAAAACCATTCAGGAGTGGGCACTTGTTTTTGGTGTTAGTGAAAAAGAATTGTCGCAAACTGTTAATCAATTAATTGATCAAGGAGATTTAGCACTTAGTCGTAAAGGCAAACTTGTGAATCCTCAAGATCTTGGCTTATATAAAGGTTCTATCTTTATCAATACTAAAGGGCACGGTTATGTCAGTATTGAAGGAAATGAAGAAGACACTTTCATTTCTGCAAGCTACATTAAAGATGCTATGCATCGAGATATCGTTCAAATCCAAGTTAAAGTTGATCATGGAGAAAAGTTCACTTCTGTCGTTCGTGTGATTGAACGTCATACTACCACCATGGTAGGAACAATCACTCTCACAAAACGAGGATGGGAGTTTTTTCCACTTGATGTTAAACTACAAAAACGATATCCAATCATCATTCCTAAAAACATAAAAGTAAAATCGCTCGATATGATTATTGCGCGTATTAATTCATATCAACCATTAAAGTTCACAGCAGAAACAGTTTTAGGTTCATCCAAGAATGTTGGAATGGATATTTTAGGGTTACTTATTGAACATAAAGTGCCCATTGATTTTTCAGCACAAACACTAAAAGATGTTGAACTTGTTAAGGAGAATGTTCCTTTTGAAGCAGGTCGTGAGGATTACAGAAATCATTTCGTTGTTACAATTGATGGGGAAGATGCTAAAGATCTTGATGATGCAATCAGTCTACAAGATGATCCAAAAGGCATTCGACTTCAAGTCCATATCGCAGATGTATCCTATTATGTTGTTGAAAATACAGCGTTAGATAAAGATGCATATACACGAGGAACATCAGTGTATGCTGCTAATACAGTAGTACCTATGTTACCTGAAGTATTATCTAATGGGGTATGCTCACTTCATCCAGAAGTTGATCGCTATACCCTAACAGCATCACTTCTTATTACACCACAAGGCCAAATAGAAGATATTCAAATTCATCCTTCAATGATTCATTCAAAACGTCGTTTATCATATACGTATGTTAATGCTTGTCTTAGTGATGAAACACTACTCCAAGAAGAAAACCAAGAATATAAAGACTTCTTAAAATTAGCAATTCAATGTTCAGATGCACTTAATCAGCGTAAACGTCGTATGGGACAATTAGACTTCAATACTATAGAATCGAAATTCATTATGAATGATGGTGAAGTTGTTGATATCGTTGCACGCCAAGGTGGACGATCTGAGCGTATGATTGAAGATTTCATGGTGGCTGCTAATGAAGCAGTAGCTTACACTTTAAAAACGATGCAACTTCCTGCTCTATATCGGGTTCATGATGATCCAGATCCTGAGCGAATTGAGACTATTGCAAAACTTGCGGCAGCTCATGGAGTTACACTAAAAATAAGTAAAACAGGAGTTCATCAAACCGCTCTTCAAAAAATACTTACAGCATTTGATGATTCACCACTATTTTCATCCATCTCAACACTCATGCTTAGAAGTATGAAAAAGGCAATTTACAGTGAACAACCACTAGGACATTATGGGTTGGCACTCGCAGATTACACTCATTTCACATCCCCAATTCGCCGTTATCCTGATCTTGTTGTTCATCGTATGCTAAGAAAATATGTTTTCTCAAATAGACTTGATGAAAAGATGTTTCAAGACGATCTTAAAGCTATGCCTAAGATTGCTACACAATGCTCACTCACTGAGCGTCGTGCAGTCGAAGCTCAACGTGCAGTTGAAGATATGAAGAAAGCTGAATATATGATTAAGCATGTTGGAGATGTCTTTGACGGTATTATTAGTGGAGTTACAACCTTTGGATTCTTTGTCATGATTCCTAACAGTGTTGAAGGACTCATTCATATGAGTACTTTACATGATGATTACTATGTCTTTGATCATGTCAATATGAGACTGATTGGAGAACGTCGTCGTAAATCATTTTCACTTGGAGATGAAGTAGTAGTGAGTGTTACAGGTGCAAATAAAGATACAAGAACGATTGATTTCAAATACATCAAACATGTCAAGGTGAAACCATGAGCCAAAAAATTGTAGCAAACAACAAACGTGCCTATCATGACTATTTTATTGAAGATAAACTTGAAGCTGGTGTTGCCTTAACAGGAACAGAGATTAAGTCAGTACGACTTGGTAAAGTACAATTTAAAGATGCCTTCATTCAAATCAAAGATGGACAAGCAGTGCTTAAGAATATGAACATAGCACTTTATGAATTTGGAAATCAATTTAACCATGAAGAAGAAAGAGATCGCAAACTGCTACTTCACCGCTCTGAGATTAATAAATGGGGTAAGAAGGTTAAACTCAAAGGCTATACGATTGTACCTTTGCAAATGTATTTAAAGGATGGATTAGCTAAAGTAGAGATTGGTTTAGCCATGGGTAAAGCAGCTCATGATAAACGTCAAGTTGAAAAAGAGCGAGATGCTAAACGAATGATAGCAAAAGCAACTAAACAAAGAGCACGATAAACGTGTTCTTTTTGTTGAAGGGTGGCTTTGTCTTGTTAACGAGACGAAATAGAGCATTTTTGTTCTACGCTCAAGACGAAGTAAACACTAAGAGAATTACATTACATTAATAAAAGAAAAACCTCTATTCATTTACGTGAATAGAGGTTTTTCTTTAAAGAGTAGTTAAAACTTAGTGCAATGGTTACTTCCAACCACCACCACCGCCACCACCAAATCCACCACCGGAGAAGCCTCCGCCACCAAATCCACCACCACCTTTTCCTTTAGAAGGAGCAGGAACAGTCATGGTTTGATTCATGGTGCCAAGGGTACGATTAAGTGATCGCATCATGACATAAGAATTAGTATACGATGGACCGATGTACCAAGATGGAGCATCAATCGCTATCGATTCAAATTGTTTAGACCAAACATCAGAAACATTTAATACATAAGCATATGGAAGAATATGATAGAAGTAACTTGGGTTTTCACGCACAAGCATTTCTAATCGTGCTTTCTCAGCAACTTCAATAAAGTGCCTAAATCCTTTGATTTCACCTAACCAAGCATTACCTTGTGGTGTTCGTTTATCCATCTTATTATTGAGCCATAGGCCTAAATAGAATAAAACACCATTTAGTATGACATAGTATATTAAACCTTCATGCATGGATACAATAACTAAACTAATCATGGTAAGAATGAATGAACCAATAATAAATAATAATTGACCACCTAACTTACCTGCAGTCTTATAACTAGGTGCACGTCTTGCCATTACGATACTGATGATGTGTAAGATAAATGAACCTACAAACAATATAACACTGAAGATAACTGCTTCAAAGGATAAGATTGTTTGAAAGACACTAATGAAAACATTGATTGCTAAAGGAAAGGATAATAGAGCAGCAAACAGATATTGATAGAAAATTGACTTAGAAGAATAAACCTTCATATCTGGATGATGTTTGAAGTGAGATAGAATGTTTGATCGTGCAGCCATAATTGCATCATAGAATTTATACTTTAGTTGTGCAGTCGTGACTTCAATTCTGTTTCTAAACATCTCATCAAAGAGTATTTTTTCTGCTTTAATACCTTCCTCAAGTTCTTTTAATTTAGTGAATTTGACTGTATTTTTATCAATTTCTTCAATAGTCATGTATCCTTGACTTGCCCAATAGATGATTAATGATAAGACATCCTTATTATCCACAAATCCATCAAAGACATAACCAACCATTGCTGATGATAAACCTTTAGGAGGTGTCCAACCAACCACTTCAGTGACTGGATCATCTTTGCCATGTTTTTGATAAGTAAGAACCAATAAAATAAATAAGGCAAGGGATATTAAGATAGAGATAAAAGTATAATCTACACGAGGTGTAAATTTAAAGAATGAATTAGGAACATTCATATCAATCGTAAATGCTTCTTTAGGATTAAGATATTGATTAAAAGTTCCTGAGATTGAATTCGCTGTAATTGTAAGTTGAGGGAATACTGTAGTGTTTGTACCAAATGAACCTGCATAGAAACTTGGTGTTAAACCAATGATGCTTTGTTCGAACTGAATATTAAATGAAACTTTCTCAGTTGGAATATCCCATTCACTCCCAATAAAGTTCAAATAGAAACGTTGTCTTCCATCAAGTCTAAGATCTCTTGTGTTCATGGTATAGGAATAAACATAAGTTTGGGGGCCATTGACATAAACCCCTTCTTCACCAAGTTTAAGGGTAACCCCTTGGCGATATCGCTCGATAATTCCTGGGGTAGAATCAATAGATATATCAGTTAAAGGGAAGAGATACTCTCTAACAAAAGATTCATCTTCAATTTCCCAATTCATTTGATAAGCTTGGGGGATATTGACCCATAATCCATAATAAGGAGATGAAAAAGTAACGTTTAGGGTATGCCTAAAATCATATTGTCCATTCTCTTTAACGAGAATATCAATATGATGGTTATTGATGATAATATCTTGATTGGCATAGGATGGACTAATCCAAAGAACAAGCCAAAACAAGGATAAGACGAATATCTTCTTAATCATTTTACTTTTGTAACTTTCTTTTTTGTGACCAAGTAACTAAGAAATCAATTAGAACACTCACAATAGAGCCAATAAGAATGATGTAAATGTACATTAGTGAACCCGTTAANNAGAAATGCAACAAGAAACAATGCAAATCCAATGCGACGTTGAGTCATAATTAATCCAAATATCACCAGGGATGCATAGAGTGCAAACGGGGTTAACTCAAAGGCTACAGCAAAGTCTCTTTCATAACCAATTAAAACAAAGTTTGCAATTGAAAAAACAGCTAACGAGATTAGAAATGAAAAAGTTGAAACTAATATAGCGTTCTTCTTACTAAAAAGGTGTTTCATAGATTGCTCCTATTACACAAAGAAAGGGTGTCCCCTTTCTAGAATTGTACTTTTACGTTTTGACGTTGACTAGCATCTTCAACTTCAAATAGTGGTTTACGTGTAAATTTAAATAATCCAGCAACTACATTGTTTGGGAATGTTTCAATCGCTGTATTGTATTCACGAGTTGTACCATTATAGAATTTACGTGATTGAGCAATATCATCTTCAATTAACTTTAACTGGTTTTGTAAATCAAGGAATTGTTGATTTGCTTTAAGATCTGGATATGCTTCAGATAAAGCAAATAGACGGGAGAGTACTCCACTAAACTCACCTTCAGCTTTCATCTTGTCTTCTGGTGATGAAGCATTGACTGCCATGTTACGAGCTTGAATCACTCGCTCAAGTGTTTCAGATTCATGTTTAGCGTAACCTTTGACTGTTTCCACAAGGTTAGGAATCAAGTCATAACGTTTCATCATGAATACGTCCATGGTTGAGAAACCTTCTTCTACACGGTTACGAAGCAATACAAATTTGTTGTAAATAGAGACCAAAAATAGTCCCACTACGACGAATAAACCTAAAATTACGAGAAATTCCATAGGTAATACCTCTCTTTTGAGTGTATTATATCACTGTTTTTATGCAAGTATGTTAAAGGGGAGTGAAACTTGCATGAATTATGTTATAATGTGCATGCAAACGGGGGTGTCATGGTTTCGACAGGTCGTTGTTTGATTCAAAGGGCAGTGGTGTGGCTACCTAAAGGCCAACAAAAAATATCTGGAAACAGACTTTCTTTCGCTGCTTAATTAGCTAAATACTGCTATCAGCGTGCACCTCATAGGTTGGTCTTTGGCTTATGAACGTGTATCAAAAACAAAGGATAAGGTTCACTAGTTGGCTCAGCGCGTGTTCCCGACAATTCCAGTGAGTTCATCATCTCTTGCTTGTCATGTCCTTAAGAGGTGATTAGAGCGATATGACTAAACTGTAGAACTTTGAATGTGAGACACTTCTTGGACAGGAGTTCGACTCTCCTCACCTCCACCAATCTTACCTTATGTCACTTCCTTTTAAAGGGAAGTGATTTTTGTATATGCAAAAGGTAACCAATTAGCTTTATGCTCTTTTATATTTGAAGTTTCTTAATAGTAATCAACAACAATTGAACAATTCAAGTCTTAGCAGGCTAAAAAGAATTGCATAAAAATGTATCTGAAAAAATTCTATTCCTTTAGTGGTTCAATTCCACTAATAGTTTGAAAGAAACATGCTCCTATCTTATTATATAAAGTTTTGAATAATAAGATGGAGTCGATTAAACAATAATAAGTCACGCGAAAAAATGATTAACATTAATATTGATGATAATTCTGATGGAAAGGGGTAACTCATAACTCTTAAGAATGTAAGAAATCAATGTTTATTAGTACAGAATAATTGTAGCATATTAGTTTGAAGTTCTAAAATATTGACTGTTTATTTAATATATAAGGAGTATGGTGTGGATTTGGATAAGATTGAAGTTGTAGTGTGCTCTTATTACTTTGATTATAAATATAATGTAAAAGTATTAAGAACAAAAGGTGTTATAGTTCTTATACTACGCATTTTTCACAAGTATATGGGAATTTATTTAATCTAAAAGTTCCTACATTAACTATAAGCATATTTTCGTTATAAATTAAAGTTATAAATTCCGGATTAAAGATGGAATTTTATAATTTAAATACAGCATATTGAGAAATAATCACAAATATTTGCATTTTAGAAAAAAATAAGATATGCTAGTGTCAAATGAAAGTCGATATTTAGGGGTGAAATTTATGCTATTGGAATTCATGGTAGAAAACTACATGTCATTTAAAGAACCTAACACATTCAGTTTGATTGCGACAAGCGATAATGAAATGTTTGAGGAGCAAACTATAAATTTTGGTAAGAAACACAGAGCTCTCAGAAATGCAGCAATCTTCGGACCAAATGCTTCTGGAAAATCAAATCTATTGCATGCAATCACATTTGTAAAGGATTTTGTGATAAATTCATCAAAAGATAGTCAACAAGGAGACCCTATTGACTCAAATCCTTTTAAGTTTAGTACGGTTACTGAGAATCTTCCATCTGTCTTTGAATTAGTTTTTGTAGTAAATGGAATCGTTTATAGATATGGATTTGGGGTAAATGAGAAGGAAGTAGTTGCAGAATGGCTTTTTGCTAGATTCACTACAAGAGAGACTGAACTGTTTGCTAGACATTATCAAAAAATTAATGTTGGCTTGAAGTTTAGTGAAGGTAGAAAACATATTGATTTTGTTAGGAATAACGCACTCTTTCTTTCGGTTTGTGCACAATTTAATGGGAAAATCTCTAAATCAGTATTGGAGTGGTTTAGAAAATTAAACGTAATTTCAAGCTTGAATAGCGATTATGTCCCAACAACACTAAAAATCTTAGAGAATCAGGATAATGAGTATGAAGTGCAAAAACATCAGTTAATTAATCTAATTAAAAGCGTAGATATGGGGATAGAAGATTTGTCAATTCATGAACAAGAAGTTGATTTTGATAGTTTGTTTGATAATATCCGTTTCAGAGATCTGAAGAATATTCTAGAAATTTCAAAGGAAACCGAAGAAGGAAATGATGGGTCAAAGCTAAAAGCAAAATTCACATCTCATGTTGTTAAAACTGTTCATAGTAAATACGATCATAAAAAAGATTTTGTATCACAGGATCTATATAACTTTGGTATTGAATCTAGTGGGACACATAAGCTTTTTGAGTTAGCTGGGCCAATTATTGACACAATGTATAGTGGAGGTGTTTTGTTTATAGATGAAATTCAAAACAGTTTACACACTAAACTTGTTTCAGGATTGATTAAGTTTATCATCAAAACTAATGAGAAGAGTAATGCTCAATTTGTATTTACCACTCATGATACAAATATTTTGACAAAAAACTTGCTTAGAAGAGATCAGTTGTGGTTTGTGTCGAAAAACAAATATGGTGAATCGGAGTTAAGCTGCTTGGCTGATTTTGATGAGCATGTTCGAAAAGATGCAAGTATCGACAAAGATTACTTAAGAGGTCGCTATGGGGCGATTCCACATATCACATTGGAGGGTTAAATGGGGAGCGAAACTCATCACTTAAAGCGACAATCTAGAAATCTTTCAAGAACATCCAAGAAAAAGAACGTTTTACCTTTTATTCTTATTGTATGTGAAGGAGTAAAAACGGAACCGAATTATTTCAAATGGTATGTAAAGAACTGTAGACAGCAAATCAATATTGAGATAAAAGGTGCAGGTAGAAATACTTTAAGCCTTGTAGAATATGCAAAGTTTATTTGTAATGAAATTCAAAGTAAGTCTGATATGATTTTTGATCAAGTATGGTGTGTGTTTGATAAGGATAGTTTTGAAATCAATTTGTATAATCGTGCATTTCAGTTCTGTGATAAGGAAGGATTTCATATTGCGTACAGTAATGAATGTTTTGAAATCTGGTTCCTCCTGCATTTTAACTACTATAATACTGGGATGACAAGACAAGATGTAATTCACAAGCTTAATGCGATATTCCTTGAGAAATTCAGCATCGAGTATAAGAAGGATATCGAGGGCATATATGATCTATTAAAAAGTAGACAAAGTGAAGCTATTAGAAATGCAAAAAAACTAGAGATTTCTTACAAGACAAAAAAGAAGCATCTTCAAAATCCATCAACATCTGTACATGTTCTTGTCGAAGAACTAAAGAAATATATAGTTGAATAACGAGAATGCCATGAAAAGTGCATTTGTAGTTTTAGAAAACAACCTAAATTGAGCTTGGTCAGTATTAAGGATACGAGTAATGCAAATTTCATTAAAAAACTTTCAAATATTAATCATTATTAAATCATAACTAAGGATGTACGAGACTAGCTCTAAGTGAAATGACTGATGATTTGCTTTCTAAAGTAATAATGCGAAGTCAACCTCACCTCCCCCAAAATGCAAAACAACCGCTGTAAGGCGGTTTTTGTTTGCTTTAAACATAGAATATCTTCCATGAATTCAATGATTAGTTTGTATTGTAGATATATTAGTCATAACTCGCTTTTTGGTTAACATGAGTAAGCTATAAGGGACGTGATCATAGAAAGTGATTGAAGCACTGATATTGTTTTCACCCTCACAAGTTACCGTTTGATAAGCAAATACTTCTTTAACACCGACACTCACAAAATCGTCAAAGTCTTGTTGGATAAGAATGTCACTAAGAAAAGTCATGCTAATCAAGTTTCCCTCTCCTTTGAAAGACTGATTAAAAGGTTTTGAAAATGAATCTTGAATAGAAGTTGAATCATAAATAGCAGTTAGTCCATAGTCTTTTAGTCGATAATTACACGAAAATCTTGATGCTTCTGCATTCATTCCAATAATACCAAAGCTATTCTTTGGTAGATTTCCATCAATGAGTATGGCAATTCGAGTTGTTAATGTTGTGGTATCGGATAATGAATCATAAATAGTATCACCATCATGTTGATATTGGGTAATGATTAAAGTAGCTGACACAAATTTAATTTCCTGCATATGAATAATTGAAATATCAGTACCAAGACGTTGGTAAAGATGATCTAAAGCCATTTTAGCTGATAAGGGACTCGAAAAATTACTGTCAGTAATTAATGCACTTTGAGGTGATTGTGCGGTCACATACCATTCATTTTGATGTTGAGAAATCGAGAATATAGTTAATATCAATATACAGATTATGATTAATGTTTTTGATTGCATATGGTGGCCCCCCGACGAAGTAACTTTATCACAAAATAGTTTAAAACAAAATAAGTTCGAGAGAAATAAGATTGGAAAGAAGAGACAATACATAATACTAAAACCTGAACAATCATATGATTGAAAAAACCAGAGAATATCAAGTCAAATCTCTCTAATATGTTAAAATGAGATTATTAAATAACATCCATCTAACCGTCTATTTATCATATAAGTTAAGTAATTACTGGTTTGGTAAAACATGAATTCAGTCTAATACTTTCTAAATACAGAATGGAGAAACAAATGATTTATATTCTCTCGGGTATGGCTAAATCAGGAAAATCCCTTATCGCTGATGACATCATCAAAACATATCATATGAGAGTCATCTCAACAGACCTGATTATGATGATGTTACATTATGGTAATGATCAGTTATCTATTGATGTCAATAAGAGTGATATCACGGTTAGTCACGCATTAAAGCCTTATCTATTGGGTATGATTAAATCATTGTCAGGACTCAAAAAAGACTATTTAATCGAAGGGGTTCACATTCAACCCGATTTTGCATATGAGCTTATACAAGCATTTCCAAACAAAATAAAATGTGTGTTCTTAGGTTATAAAGATGCAGATCCTATCTTAAAAGCAAAAGAACTTAGAAGACACATAAAGGATATTGATAACCCCTGGTATGAATCAATGAATGATAAAGAGCTCTTGGAGTTAACAACGTACATGATTCGTGAAAGCGAGAAGTTATACCAAGAATGTTTAAAGTATCAACTAAGATATATTGAAGTCAAAAACATCATGAAAGAAAAGCTTAATATTATTCATGATTTATTATCAAATGAAATATTATAAACATTGAGGCAATAAATGATAAATTTCATTCGCTACTGCAATGGCTGTTATCTACCAATCTCTCATTCTATGACTATCTAATCATCTAAGTTAAAAACGGACTCACATGAGTCCGTTTTATTAACCTTTATATTTAGTTCTATACCCTTGATTCTCTTCAGGACGATATTGATTTGGATAATTCAAATCAGAGCGAATATCCATAGAGACTTGTTTCAATTGTTTAAAGACACCATAGGGATTCTCAATGGCTTTAAACGTGTCATACATCGAGCGCTTTCCATTTTTTGTTGACATGGCTTCACCACTAAATATGCGAATGGATCCCACATTGAATAGTTTCTCTAAAGGTCCTACATTCACTTCTAAGTTTTGAATCATATCAAAATCAACTGCTTTGAAGTCAATACCAAAGAAACCACTACGTAACATTACACGTTTGGTCGTAATTGCATAACTAACATTTCGATAAACAAGTGCGAGACGAAACATGTTAAGAATACTACCCCAGAAGGGAAACAGATGTAACAACATGAATGGAATTAAGAAAGCACTCATGCCACCGAATCCTTCGTTAAGAATTCTCATTACAAAGATGGAATCAAAGGCACCCCACACTAAACCAATTAGAAGAAAAGGAATCCCTTGTGCTAAAAAGGGGATATAGGATGGTTTACCAGTCCAAAGAATGGTCTCATCATAATCCTTTAATGCTTCAAATTCAGGTGATACTTGTTCAAAATAATTCATGATGTTTTCCCCTCACGTATGTAGATGTTAAATATTTGAAGATGCTTGTTTATTGTTCTTTAATCCAAGGTTTTGGTGTGCGATCAACGTTGTAAATACCCCAATGCTTCTCAGCTTCGAGTGGATTATCTCCACCTTTCCAAGGTTCATCAAAAGCTTCAAAAATAAACATTGTTACTTCATTTGCTTTAGACCAAGCAATCATCTGATCTAAATAACCTTTTTGCAAAGTTTCATTAGTTTCAGATAAATCCATGTTTTCAGTTGCACTGGTAGTCCAACCAAACTCTGTGAAAATCACTGGTTTGTCAGGGAATGCAGCTTTTGTCTCATGATATTGATTAATTGTTAACTCAACAGCTTCTGTGTAAGGAACACGTTGCCACAGTGGGTAAACATGAATTGAAATAAAATCGACAACTTTAGCTAACTCGACACCTTGATTACGCCATTCATAAGCACCTTCACAGAAAGTGAGAGGTAAATCAGTTTTGGTTTTTAAGATTATCGCATGCTCAACTAGTGCCTCAGGACTGATTTTATTAGGATGCCAATGCGCAGTGTTTTCATTACCGATTGAGATTCCTAAAACAATGTCTTTATAGCGATTCGCTAGCTCTGCAACTCGATCAAGTTGTTCAATATTAAATGCCTTGTGTTGAATGAGTTCTTCATCACTATAAACACCACCCCAAGGACAGTTTGGATTAGAAATCTCACCTTTAACTTCAACTCCAAGTAAGACTTTAAGAGGTAGTTGATTTGCTTTGATGACTCTTAATACTGATTTTGCATGTTCTGATACGTCATACATGCGAATATAATCAAAATGCTTAGTAAGAATTAAAAGATCTTCTAGAACCTCAACATCACTTGGATACGTTTCTGTGCGTGGGTTTTGCCCATCTCTATAACCTGAATAACAGATAGCTGGTTTGAATTGAAACATGTGTTTCCCTTTCTTGGTAATATTGTTGAATTAAAGCGATGTAATCCTCATGATCTTTATAATGCTCATTTAATCTTATTGAAGATGATGAATCATGCATCTATTATTGCTTTAATAATTATATCATAGCGATAACTGAGTCAATAAAAAATCTTACAATGATGACAATTTACTTTAACTCCTTTCAGATAATCTCAAGGTTATAAATCTATGTGGAACAATGTTGTTATGTTTGATATTATAATGATAATAAGTGATTAGAACAATTTAAAGGGGGAAAAACAATATGATTATGTATCATAGAATAAAAACTAACGTATTTGCGACTATTTTTGGAGTGCTATTAGGAATCGGATACTTATATTTCTATATCAATGGATACTTTGGAGAGGCCCTTTTTGGTTGGTCTTTTCTTAGTGATTTGCTGATATCTTTTATCCATCCTATTGCTATCATTGGGATGATTCCTTTCTTAATCATTGTCTACATTAGAAGAAGAAAGAATTTTGAATTAGGATTTGATGATATACAAAAGACAATTAAAACACATGGTATTATCATATTAGTATCTACAATGTTGATCATCGTTTTGTTTATCATTGAGAAGGAGATTGCTTTAGTTTATGCTTTTCTCTATTTCTTTATTGTTGGATTCTTCAGTTCTTATTTACTAGGAATACGACTATTTGAAATTAAGAACGAAGACACTGATATTGAAATTAGATAAAAGATAAGAAAGGGTTCATTCGTATTCTTAATATGATTTGAAATAAAGGGGGAAAGTTCATGAGAATAAGTATTTTTAAAAAGTACACGGTTAGCTTTAGTTTCATATTCTTATTTATTCTAGGAGGATGCTCACAAGGTATATCTCAAGAAGAATATGATACTCTTCAAAACAACAATCAATTACTTCAAGAGAAACTAGACAATGTGCTTGTGTCAGGAACGTGTAGTGGATATTTAGTCGCAACCGTGAGAGGATTTAGTCAGGATTATATCAGTGATGAAGCGGATAAAATGGTCATTGTTACTGAGTTTCAAAGTAAACCATTTATGCTAACACTATCTGAGGAACAGTTAAAGACTTTAGAGATAGGGAAGAACTATGTCTTTAATATAGAAAACAAAGATATTACACTCATTTCTAATGAGTTTGCTAAACAGACAAACAATATTCAACATTTCATCCTCCAATATCAACTTAAGATAGCCTCTGTCTCTTCTGCAATTGAAGCGCAAAGTGGTTTGGATGGATCAACACTTTCATGCACACCAAAACAGTAGCTATTAAAAGTTAGCTATCTAATTAGAGACAGGCTTAAAATAATAGAATACATAAAAGGATACAAACTGAATCAACGTTGTATATTTTTTCTTGTCTATAAAGTAAATAATATGATTATTGATTAAAGAGGTTTAAAGCGTGCATTAAAGAATCTTAACATTGGAGGTTCATAGATAAATTCTAAACCTGTAATGGTTTCACGCTTGTTG
>DITO01000219.1 GCA_002422065.1 Erysipelotrichaceae bacterium UBA6182
TGAATATCACACAGTTTTTCAATTTCTTTAACCGATAATCCATCCTCAACTAAAGCACTTTCCATCTCTACAATTTCTTTAGTTGTTACTGTACCAAATTGCTTTTGAAATTCAGCCTTAACAACTTCTGTATCAACACCTTCATGTAGTTTCTTAATAAGTGTTTTTAATGCTTCTTGTCTTGCTTTACTTTGATTATTAATAAGTTCACTCATGTTATAACTCCTTTAGTGTACTTTCACTTGTTTAACTAATCATAGTTTAATATACTTAAACTAAGAATAATGTTGCAATTGCAACATAAGGAGAATATTTATGATCCATATCTTGAAAAAAAGCCCGCTTTTTGTTGGTTTATCCCTACAAGAACTTGATCACTTCATAGCATGTAAGAAACCTTTAGTTAAAACATTTCAACCAAGGGAAATCATTCTTGCAGAAGAAAGCCATATTAAAGAAATAGGAGTAATCATCACAGGAGAAGTGTTGTTATCAAAAACAGATTTCTATGGAAATGAAAATATCATTCTCCATCTTAAAGAAGCAGACTCATTTGGAGAAGCCATTGCACTTGCTCAACATGAACCCAGTCGTGTCAATGTGATTGCAAAAAGTCAAACAGTCATCGCTTTCTTTGATATCAATCAATTCATAACAGGTTGTCAAATGTTTTGTAGTTATCATCAAAAAATAAACGAGAATCTTCTACAAGTCCTTGCAAAGAAACTTATCGAACTTCATAAGAAAGTAGATACATTATCTAAAAGAACCATTCGTGACAAACTTTTAGAGTATATACATTACTGTCCAAAATTAGAAAAGAATGTTGCTTTAATTCCTTTCTCAAGACAAGAACTAGCAAACTATCTTAATGTTGATCGAAGTGCACTATCCAGAGAAATGAAAATCATGGTGGATGAAAAAATCATCAAAGTAGAAGGAAAGAAAATCATTTTCTTAAACTTGTAGAGTTACTTTAGAACTTAATTCACCACATTGATTCAATCCTAATAAAGACAATGATTGATTAAAGTATGATCCCTCTCATACTATTTTAGTTATAATTTTCAATCATTATTATTAAACTTTTTCCAAAATAAAAAGCAAATCTACTTAGTTTTAGATTTGCTTTGCTAGAATCCTCTTGTTTGTCCTTTATAAGGAGGTTGCTTTTGACTATTATATTCTTCAATACCAGGACCTTTNNAATTGCTTTAAACGCCATAACCCATAGATATAACTTAGCAGTAAAATAAAGATGGTGAATGGTAGCCCTAAAAGAATATTAACCCATACCAATTCATTAACACTATCTTGTAAAAATAAATAGATTTGTAATAAAGTTCTCATAAATATAAGCATTAACCACATCCATGTTACTTCTCGATAAGCTGGTTTAATATCATCTCTCCAAAACCATTGTAGTGACCACCCTCTTGTGAGATGAGATGCTAGAGCAGCCATAGGCTTACCAATAATTATAGAAGTGAATATTGCTAAAACAAAGACAATATTTGATATGATACCAGGTAAAAAATAATTAGTAGCATTATTGGCCAATAAGGCAAAGCCCCCTGCCAGTGCAACACCAAGCCATCCAGTTAATGCATAAAAAGCTTTTTGCTTCTTCATTAATCGAATAATCCCTAAAAGAGTTGCAATACCTAATGCCCCAATAATTGCAGTTTGCAAAGATACCACATTATTAAGTACTACAAAAAGAAGTGGAGGAAAAATGGCATCTAAGGTCTTGCCACTTAATACACTTGTTAATTCTTCAATTAACTCATTGTTTCTTAATTTTTTCATCGTTTTACAACTTTAGTAATGATTTCCTACTACCCATAAAGAACGTTGCCCAATCTCCTTTAGATTGAATTGCAACAACAAATACATACACAGCCCCAGCGAAGAATCCAAGAATCATCATCGCAGCGACCCATAGAATTGTAATGAATAGATTACTTTCTCTTAAGATAATCCATAGAGAAAATAGAACAAATCCCGTGTATAAATCAATGAGTGATACTATTCCCCAAGGGTTCTCTAAAATAAGTGCTCCATCAGCACCAAAGTCTCCAACACCAAAGCCATAAATCAGTGCAACACTCATTGCAATAATCCCTAAAAAACTCACAATTTTTACAGTTTTCATCATAGATTGAACCTCATTTTTTTGATTATAACACGGATAGTTAATAAACTTAACTAAGATGCAAGTGAATGATTAATGATACTTAGATGAAAATGTCCCTATCTAAAGGTTAAAGATCTATTTACAAAACAATCAGTTATTTATAAAAAATTAATAAAGTGATACTATTGTAATAATATATGTTTACTCACTTTATTGAGTGATGTGTTGGTTTAGTAAACAAGGAGATTCTTTATGATCATCATAAGAGACATGCACGAGAATGACTATGAGCAAAAAGGTTTTGTTCATTTTCAAGCTTGGAAAGAAACTTATAAAGGATTAATGGAAGATCGCTATTTAGAAAAACATACCCTTGATAAATGCATCCAAATTGCGAAGAAATTCCCTGAGAATACTTTAGTTGCTTTGCATAATCAAAACGTTGTAGGGTTTGCAGCGTATACTGATTCAATTCAACATGATGGTATCTATGGTGAGATTAAAGCTATTTACGTTCTAAAGGAACTACAAGGCATAGGCATTGGCTACGCCTTAATGAAAGAATGCATCAAGCGACTTAATCAACATAGGAAAATCATTGTTTGGGTACTTCACAATAATCAAAAATCGATTGCATGGTATCTTACTTTTGGATTCAAAATTGATGGTGAAACTAAAACACAGAAGGTTCTTGAAGACTACTCCTTGCATGAATTACGTATGACATATCAAAATGATTTATCTGATTAGATTTGATAGTATCGATATCCTTTTATTTAACAATCATTAATTCTGATACAGAGATGAGAGTCTATGATAAACGTAATTGTCCCATTAATATGCACTGACAGAATTATGCTATAATTATATAAATAGATGTCATCTTCATTGATTAAATGGAATTCATTTAGTTCTGTACACATCATAAAAAATCTATACAAAGGAGATTGCAGAAATGAAGCATTTCAAAATGATCATTATCGTCCTTTTCGTTCTAACAATTTCAGCTTGTAATCCAACTCAAAACGAACCATGTGATGAGCCTGAAGAATGCCCAGTTTGTGAAGAGTGTCCAATCAATCCTTTCCCAGATGGATTAGTTTTACCTCAAATTTACATTCAAGGAAAGCTATTTTGGACAAATAGTGACTTAGAATCACTGAGTGAAAATGTAATTGACCCGATTATTGAGCATTTTGAAGAGGAAGGTCATACCGTTGTATCAATCACAGTCACTACAGACGACTTATCATCGACTACCATCAATACAATTATTGTCGAAGTCATGGTTTCTGATAATGATGGAAATCAAGACCCAATATATATGGGAGTATTAATTGAAAAGGTTGATGGTGTATTCCCTATTTGGGAACAAGAATCGATTGGACCATGATCAATAATATTGATATCAAAAAAGTAGGGGTTTTAATTCCCCTATTTTTTTGTGCCTTGTCCTATGGTTTATATCTTTATACGCTATGTTTATGTGGTTACTATTCTTAAATTGAGATACTTATCCACTTTTAGAATGTTACTTATTCTTGTTTGATCTCTTTTTAGTTTGCTTTGAGTTCATCATTTAATCAAGAATCCACACATGCCAATCATGGTCACTTTTCCTATATCTAAAGCACTATCTTGCTCTGAACAACTAATCTGTGAAACAAACGCAAAATAGTTTATACTCAATGCTTCTTTACATGTAACTTTGAAAATAGTGGTGATCCAATTTTTATAGTTGTTCCTGTGTGCTCAACATTTATCTCATTAATAGTAATTCAGATTCAATAACTTTACATTATTAATTTGTATTAGACCTTGTCTATATAGACACTAAAATTCATGATTTTTGTGTGAATCATTTTAGACTTTGCTCGAAATAGCTCATCTTTAAGGTATACTTAAAGAAAAGGAAATACAAAAATGAACCCATTAAATGAATTTTATACCTTATCTAATCAAGTCAAGATTCCTAAAATAGGACTAGGAACTTGGCAGATTTCTAATGAAGATGTATATCAAGTCACACTTGATGCTTTTAAAGTAGGCTATCGTCATATTGATTCAGCTCAAGGATATCAAAATGAAAAAGGTGTTGGTCAAGCTTTAATTGATAGTGGACTTGATCGTAATGAAGTCTTTATTACAACTAAACTTCCGTCTCACATTAAAGG
>DITO01000130.1 GCA_002422065.1 Erysipelotrichaceae bacterium UBA6182
AATGTGATACCACAATTTCGTTAGGAAACTTTAAATTTAAACTTCCTGTAGTCCCTGCTAACATGCAAACGATTATTGATGAATCTTTAGCATTAAAATTGGCAAAAGAAGGTTACTTCTACATCATGCATCGTTTTGATCCACAATCACGTCTTGAATTCATCAAGAAAATGCATGAAGAAGGATGCTTAGCTTCAATCTCAGTCGGTGTAAAAACTGAAGAATTTGATTTTGTGAATGAATGTGCTTCAAATCACGTTATTCCTGAGTTTATCACAATTGATATTGCCCATGGTCATGCTCCAAGTGTTGTGTCCATGATTAAACATATTAAATCAGTATTACCTACAACCTTTGTCATAGCTGGTAATGTGGGAACTCCACAAGCGGTTATTGAACTTGAACAAGCTGGTGCTGATGCAATTAAAGTCGGAATTGGCACTGGTAAAGTCTGTATCACTAAGTTAAAAACAGGATTTGGAACTGCTGGATGGCAATTAGCTGCACTACGCTGGTGTGCTAAAGCTGCAACAAAACCAATTATTGCTGATGGTGGTTTACGTACCCATGGTGATATCGCAAAGTCACTGCGCTTTGGAGCATCCATGGTGATGATGGGAAGTATGTTTGCGGCTCATGAAGAATCTCCAGGTCAACATATTAATATTAACGGAGTTGATCATAAAGAATACTTTGGAAGTGCATCTGAATATCAAAAAGGTGAACGTAAGAATGTTGAAGGAAAGAAGATTCATCTTCAAAGTAAAGGATCTATCTTTGATACCCTAAAAGAGATGCAAGAAGACTTACAATCCTCTATCTCTTATGCTGGTGGTAATACCCTTAACGCATTGAAAACTGTAGATTATGTCATTGTAAAAAACGCAGTATTAATTGACTAAAGAGTGCTTAAAAGCACTTTTTTTGTAACTTATTTAAATAATAATGCAGTTTAGATGAACTTAGTTTATTTATAGACTCTTTTAGTTATAATACAAGTGAGGTGAACCCTATGAAAAAATTCATCGCATTTGTCATCGCAGTCACAACAATTCTAGTTTTAGCCCTTCAACCTGCTCAACTTCCTACTGCATCAGGATTAACATCTTTAAGTTCTGTTAGTGATCTTCGACGCATTGCATTAGCATTAGCTCAACGAGATCAACACTACTATGCTTATCGTGATGATTCGATGATGGAAAGTCTTACCCCTGCTCTTGATTCAAAGACGAATCAAGTCACTCAAACTAATACACAAATTCAAGGAATCGATGAAGCAGACACCATTAAGAGTGATGGTATTCATGTTTATACCTTATTCGAAAACACTCTAAGAATGTACAAGATTGAAGACAATACGCTTCGTCTTGTCAAAACTGTGAAATTTGATTATGAAAAGGTAAATCTACAATCTATGTTTCTTGTGAATGATCAACTTGTTGTTCTTGGAACTACAGGTGGATGGTGGATGAGACCTTACGAAAAGAATATTCCTGAATCGAATAATGATGAAACTGAACCAAATCCTGGGGTAAGTGAACCTCCAAGTGATGGGGATGATCCTGTGACTGAACCAGGAGTTGACCCTGATAAGCCAAGTGATGATGATAGTAATGATGATTATAGAATTCTACCAATGCCTCCATATAATGGAACTCCATTAACTCAGCATGTTCTTGTGTTTGATAAGACTACCCTTGAGTCAGAACATACTTTGAAAATTGAAGGTCAACTGATTGGAGCACGTCTAAATGGTACTCAAATGTTACTTATTACTTCAAAATATAACTGGGTTGAACCAAATGCAGTAAATACAATTGATTCTAAAGATGTATTACCAGTTGTTTCATTTGATGGAGTTGAGTATACATTTGATGTTAATGACATTCAATACATTAATCAACCTGAAACATTAAACATGCTTACAATCACTAAGTTTGATTTAAGTGATCTTACGACTTCATTTAAGCATTTACTTATGGATGCTCATACGCTTTATATGAATCATGATACTATCTTATTAGCTTCTACAACTTGGACATACAATGAACGTTCAATGTGGGGTAAGACAACTACCCATATCTATTCTCTATCTTATACTAACGAAGTTACGTTAAACGCCTCTGCAAACCTTGATGGTAATTTATTAAATCAATTCGCAATGGATGAATACAAAGGTGTTGTACGTGTTGCATTAACTGTTTGGGGTGAAAAAACAACAAACTCGATAGTAACACTAAATAAAGATTTAAAGGTTCTTGATACTCTTACAGGGCTTGCCCCAACTGAATCTATCTATTCTGTAAGATTCGTACAAGACAGAGCTTATGTTGTTACATTTGAACAGATTGACCCATTCTTTGTCATCGATTTATCTGTTCCAAGTAATATTCGAGTTCTAGGAGAACTTAAAATTCCTGGTTACTCCACCTACTTACATCCTTTATCAGACACATTAGTCTTAGGATTTGGACGTGACGTGAAGGTTGAGCCAGATGGACGTCTAATCAATGGCGCAATGAAATTATCATTATTTGATGTTTCTAATGAAACTGCACCGATTGACAAAGTAAATATTCTTATCGGTAGTGAATACTCATGGGGAGACATTAATTATGATCATAAAGCCCTCATGGTTAATCCACAAAAACAACTTCTTGGTTTCTTTGTTACTTCATCAGTCTTTACAAGTCAAGATGGACGTGAAGAATATAAGAATACTTCAACTTACTATGTTATCTCAACTGCAAATGAATCTGTAAAAGTATTTGATGAAATCAATATTGATGATACTTACCAAGTAAAAGCAATTATGGTCAATGATGCGCTCCATATACTCCTTCCTAGTGGTCGTGTTGTTACTGAAGTTTACCCATAACCTTTCCTTCCCTGTAGTGCATATATTTTGACTAAAATAGACCTTCCTGTAATAAGGAAGGTTTATTTTTGTATTAAAAAAACGATGCTGTTTAAAGCATCGTCTCACATTCCTATAAACTAAATATACAATGCAACTTCATCTTTAATCATAGCAACAAATGAATCAAGACTCATGCTTTCAGCATCCTTAGATCCATAACGACGAACATTGACACTACCTTGACTCACTTCTTCATCCCCAATCACAAGTGTTAAAGGAAGTTTCTTAATTTGGTTTTCACGTAAACGATAACCTAGTTTTTCATTACGATCATCAATACTTACTCTAAAGCCTGCTTCTGTAAGTTCTTTAAGTAGTTTTTGTGAGTATTCAAGGTGATAATCGTTGTTTACTGGTAAGATACTAATTTGGTTTGGGGCTAACCATAAAGGGAAAGCTCCTCCATAGTGTTCAATTAAGATACCAATAAAGCGTTCAACTGAACCAAAGATAACACGATGAAGCATAATTGGTTCTTGTTTTTGTCCTTGATGGTCAATATATGTACACTCAAAGCGATGAGGTAGGTTCATGTCTAGTTGAATTGTTCCACATTGCCATACACGATTGAGGGAGTCTTTAATATGGAAATCAAGTTTTGGACCATAGAATGCACCGTCTCCTGGATTAATCTTAAATGATTTTCCTGAAGCTAAACATGCATCTTCTAGTGCCTTCTCAGAGCGATCCCATACTTCAATATCACCAATATACTTCTCAGGACGAGTTGATAATTCAATAGTATAAGTTAATCCAAACATTGCATAAACACGATCTATGAAGTTAATGAGTCGTACAACTTCTCCTTCGACTTGATCTGGTGTCATAAATAGATGTGCATCATCTTGAGTAAAGGCACGAACTCTAAATAAGCCATTCAGAGCTCCTGAAGCTTCATGACGATGAACAGTTCCAAGTTCTGCTAAACGAAGTGGTAATTGCTTGTATGAGTGCAGTGTTTGATTATACACAAGCATACAACCAGGACAATTCATCGGTTTAATAGCAAACTCACGATCATCAAATTCAGAAGTATACATATTTTCACGATAGTTAGCCCAGTGACCACTTACTTCCCAAAGTTGCTGAGACAACATAGTTGGTGTTTGAATAAACTCATATCCCTCTTTAACATGTTCTCTCCACCAGAAGTTTTCTAATGTTTTGCGAAGTGTCATACCATCTGGTAGCCAGAAAGGAAATCCAGGTCCAAATTCCGATAACATGAATAGATTCAGTTCACGACCTAATTTCTTATGATCGCGCTTCTTCGCTTCTTCAATCCAATGTAAGTGATTTTCTAAATCTTCTGCTTCATAAAAAGAGATTCCATACACACGTTGTAACATGTCATTTTCTGAATCACCTTTCCAATAAGCTCCACTTACCTTAAGAAGTTTATAATGTTTAATTACTTTAGTGGACTCTACATGTGGCCCACGACAAAGATCCATCCAATCCCCTTGACGATAGACTGTGATGACATTTTCCTTTTCATCCATATTTGAAATCAAGTCAAGTTTATACTTGTCTTTCGCAAATAGTTCTAGTGCTTTTTCCTTTGATACTTCTTCTCGAATAATCCGTTTTCCATCTTTAGAAATCTTTTTCATTTCTTTTTCGATACGAACTAAATCTTCTTCTTTAATAACATCACTTCCAAGATCGATGTCATAGTAAAACCCTTCAGTAATGACGGGTCCAACCCAAAACTGAGCATGTGGATACAACCTAGAAATAGCTTCTGCCATTAAATGGGCTGTTGAATGATTGAGAATATTTAATTCTGGATTCTCTTTAATGTTAATCATAACTTTCTCCTTTTCAATAAAAAAAGATCTCTCGTTTAAGGACGAAAGATCTCGCGGTACCACCTTAATTCATGCCAAAGGCATGCTCTCAACACTTTAACGCAGTCATACGGAACTTTTCTAAGTTCAGCCACAAAGTGGTAATGATATCTTTACTCCCATGTTTCGCACCAACCAACATGTCTCTTAATGTGTAAATGATTCATCGTGTCTTTGTGATAACACTATACTATAATCATAATCAAAACTGAATTGATGTCAAGTTATAAAACGAAGTTTCCATCTTTAAAGACTTCAATTTGAGTTCCATCTTCTTTAACACCTACAATATGCATATCTTCACTACCAAACATAAAGTCA
>DITO01000228.1 GCA_002422065.1 Erysipelotrichaceae bacterium UBA6182
ATGGGGATTCCTACACGAGAAGCAAATGTTCAAGGACTTTTAGCAACTAAACAAGTTGTAAGTATGCTGAAAGACCAAAGAATGCCAAATACTTTAGAACTTCTTGCGGAAATGAAGATTATTGAAATGGAAACTCGATGTATTGTTGACAAATTGTTTGAACTTGGAGAAGGCGATATTGCAGTAGGGGCAATACGTGGGTTTGAAGCTGGTGTTATTGATATACCATTTGCTCCAAGTAAGAATAATAAAGGATTAATTCTACCAGCACGTGATAATGTTGGAGCAATCCGATACTTAGAAACAGGGAATCTTCCATTTAGTGATGAAATTAAAGCATTTAATAAGAATAAACTTCAAGAACGTGCTGATTTTGAAAATCGTAGTGTTGACTTTCAAATGGTAATAGATGATGTCTATGCGATTGGTAAAGGAAAACTTATAGGAAGAGCAACCAAAGGGGATAAACAATGAAAATCAGTGATGTTTTAACATCTGCAGGGAAGACAGGATTTTTCTTTGATGATCAGAAGGCAATTAAAACCAACGCGGTGGCTGATGGACAAACCTATGTAGGAACACCAGTAACTCCAGGGTTTAGTAGTGTTCGTGTTGCGGGTGAATCGATTAGTGTGATGTTAGTACTTGAAGATGGACAGATTGCTTTTGGTGATTGTGCTGCAGTACAGTATTCTGGAGCTGGTGGAAGAGATCCATTGTTTATAGCCCAAGACTATATTGAAGTGATTGAAGAGATAGTGAAGCCTTTACTTATCAATCAGGAACTTGATTCTTTTGTTCGCTTAGCTAAACTTATTGATACAACCATTAATCCCAACACAAAAAAACCACTCCATACAGCCTTAAGATATGGAATCTCTCAAGCAATTCTTGATGGTGTTGCTAAAGCTTCACATACATTTATGGCAGATATAGTTGCTAAAGAATATGGAACAGAAGTTTCTGATGAATCAATTAACATCTTCATGCAATCAGGGGATGATCGTTACAACAATGTTGATAAAATGATTATTAAACAAGCAGATGTATTACCTCATGCTTTAATTAATCATGTACCTTCAAAATTAGGATACCAAGGAGAAATACTCCTTGATTATATTACATGGTTATCGAAGCGAATTCTGGATAAAAGATTGGATGAAACTTATCAACCAACTTTACATATTGATTTATATGGCACATTAGGAATTATCTTTGAACTTAATTTTGATAAGATTGTTGACTATATGATGCTGTGTGCTGAACGTGCAAAACCTTTTGCACTTAATCTAGAAGGACCAGTTGATGTAGGTGAGCGTGATGCACAGATTGAAGCTTTAGCTACATTAACGAAGATGGTTGATGAAAGAGGGATACCTGTAAAAATTGTTGCAGATGAATGGTGTAATACTTTAGAAGATATTAAACTATTTGCGGATGCTAAAGCAGGACATATGGTTCAGATTAAAACTCCTGATTTAGGAAGCATACATAATACGATTGAAGCAGTTTTATATTGCCAAGGTACAGATGTCTTGGCATATCAAGGGGGAACATGCAATGAGACCGATCGATCTGCGCAAGTATGTGCACATGTAGCCATGGCAACTCATCCAATGCAGATATTAGCTAAACCTGGTATGGGAGTGGATGAAGGATTTATGATTGTGACGAATGAAATGAATCGTATAAGAGCAATTCATCAGTATCAGTTAAGAAAAGGTAATGAATAAATTATTAATTAAAATAGAATTATTCTAAGCAAGAAAAATGAAGCACAAGGCTAACGACTATAGTTTTAAGGTGTATTGCATAAAAATCGCATATGATTTATCTTAAGTATCAGCATAGAATTGCAGTCATTCTAAGCAAGAACTGCTTCATTCAAAGCTGTGTTTCACATTCCTATACAAAAATTTCAGATTTTGAGACCAGAATATCTATTCTTGTATAGTTAAATCGTTAAGCAATTGTAGCAAAATGCGACACATGAAGGATGCAAGACAACTCAATAAATGAAAATTTGTTGTGATGATTATTTAATGACACGGGGAGGTAATTTAATGAAAATAGAATACTCAACTATACCAAAGTCAATGAAAGATATGGAAACATATGGTTTTTCGTGGCTGGATTTTGTAACTGCAATACCATCACCACTATTTGTTGTAACTTCCTATAAATCTAATGGAAAACCTAACGCTTGTCTTCAATCATGGGCATGTTTTAATGGTAATCCTAATGGCTTTTATGCAATACTCTCAAGTGTTAGCAAATCTGGGCATATGTACCAAACTGTAAAGGAAAAGGGGGAAGTGGTGCTGAACTTTCCTTCTGCTGATATTTACGATAAATGCATAGCAACAATTGCAAACAATGGATTCGATAATGATGAAATAACATTATCGGGACTTACTTCAGAACAAGCATCGAGTATAAATGCGCCAAGTATCAAAGAATGTTTTCTTAATCTTGAATGTCGCTATCTGTGGGAACGTGAGATAAAAGAGGGAGATACCCACGTTTTAATGTGTTTAGAAGTTATTAATATTTGTGCAGATGAAGCGCATTTGGATGAAATTATTCAAGGAAGATATGGTGAAAAAGGATACCTTTACAATATACATTATCCTGTAAATCCAGATAATTTCGATGGCAAATCACACGATTGGATTGCGATTTTGAAAAAGCATAAAGACATGGGAGAATATTAAATAATGAGCATTGTATGAAACTAGACATATTCCAACTAGAAAAACTTAGGTGATATAAATTTGGAGTCGTTATGTCATATCTTTTCTACATTGCGTAACATAAGGGATTCTGATGAATCTTTTTAAATATCTATTTATCAACAATACTTTAAAATATTCTCTCAATTGAAACGAAGAATGCTAAATAGAATGTAAAATCGCAAGTCAATTCCCCAATAAAAAAACAGAGATTATATGTAGAATAGAATTATTCCACAAATTTAACCTCAGTTAATTGAACTGCTAATCTATATGATAAATACTAGATATAACACTTAATACCTTTTAAGTAATGGAGTTTTTCATGGCTAAACTCATGATAATTATTATGCTAAATGGTTTGCGAATTTGTCAAAAAGCACCACAAAACGGAAGTCATTAGCACAAGGCTTCATTTTTATTTCTTTTTCTTTTTAAAATAGTTTATCTTGATCCATTTAAAGTTCAATGCAACATGGGTAAAACCAGCGAGTGTAAATACAGTTCCCGCAATAGGATGCACTGCTCTAAAAGTTGAATAAGGAATTGCTCCTTGGGTTACAAACTGAATAATTCCAGGAATGGATACTGCAAAGAAGCTTAATGCGAGTATAATATTAACGG
>DITO01000140.1:0-18025 GCA_002422065.1 Erysipelotrichaceae bacterium UBA6182
TCTAACCACCTGAGCTACAGGCCCAACATTTGCTGAATGCTTAATAAATATACCACTTACACCTAGGAGTGTCAACCAAAAAAGCATGATTTTTTGATGTTTTTTAAGATTACTTAAACTCCTTCAATCCACACTAAGAACTAGACTTTAAGCAAGTTTTTAAGCATTAGCTGATTTAATAAAGATATATTCACAACAGATCATACTTTAATTACTTTAAAGTTTAAATCATTTATAAATGATTGCCTATTAATCATAATTACTAGTTTTATGGATAAACATTCTGAAATATTTAAATTGTCTTTAAAGTGACCAATTAGAAAATTCTAGTAAAATGTTCAACTAGTTCTGGATCGAAGTGTTTACCAGAATCATTTAGAATAATGTTCATTGCTTCATCATGACTCATTGCATCCTTATATGGTCTTTGACTTATCAATGCATCATAAACATCTGCAAGTGCCATAATTCTTGCAGACAAAGGTATCTCTTCGCTTACTAGATTTAAAGGATACCCACTTCCATCCCATTTTTCATGATGACATTTCGTTATTTCGATTCCTAAGCGAACAAATGCATTATTTGGATATTCTTCATAAAGTTTGGATAAAATTTCAGTGCCAATATTCACATGATTCTTCATGATATTAAACTCATAGGTTGTTAATTGTCCAGGTTTGTTAAGAATGGAATCTGAAATACCTACTTTTCCGATATCATGAAGTGAACTTGCCAAACGTATGACGTTCGTGAACTCATTTTTATGGATGATTGAATCAAAGTATTTGATTGGAAGCACTTGTGCCAATTTATAACAAAGTTCGCCAACTCTCTCTATATGCTCACCTGTTAACTTGTCTCTTGACTCTGCAAGTCGTGCCAACGCAACAATTGTTGAAACTTGTGCTTTAGATATTTCTTCAGTCTTATCATTGACTAGTTTATTAAGTTTTCTCTGCGCACCTTCTAGATCATACACCCTGAGAAATTCGTTTCTTCTAAATTGTTCAATCTGATATGCACCTATAGCCCCTATTATGTTTTGAGCAACCAAAAATAGTATCGCTGACCAAATAGTGAGATTTTGACTTTCATTAAATGACAAGCCTAAAAATAAGCCCCCTAAGATTATGATTCCACCTATAATGACAAGTTCGAAGTTGAGATTTAACATAAAATATGCAGAAGTAAAGACTAGAAATAGCCCCCCATAGTAAATAGTGTTAAGAGGTTCTAGTACTAGCATTATAACGATGCTTAGTCCTCCAATAACATAACTAAATGATATAGCCAACTGCTTCCATTTCTCATATTGTGGCATATATGTTAAACCAAACGTTAGAAGTAGAATTGGAATTACTACAAAGAACCGTAAAATAAAGAATAGCTCAAACCATTGAGGGACTATATAGTAATCAGTAATACTAAACATCCCATATAATATTGCGAACAACAAAAATGACACTCTGACATAGTGACTATCTTTTCTAGCAATATAACCTAAATACTCTTTCTCTAGATTACGCTCAAATTTTTGATTTAGCTTCTTAAACAATTTATTCATGTTTTCATCTCTGTTTCGTAATCTCACGTAAACTCATATAGCATGAGTCATAAAAGTTCCAATGAATGATTGATTCGTTATATGAAATCAATATATTAAATATCTAACTAAGTATTGTATACACTAAATTTTTTCGAAAGAAAATTTCAAGACTTGATAAACAAACAGTTAGGAACTACATTTGTATCTCATAGACGATACGGATAGTTAACCACAAAAATAGGTAATATACTATGATTATTTACATATCAACAATAAATATTAATAAACAGTAACTCAAAAGATAAAATAAACATTTAAATCTCTTATTTACTTAGTATTTCACACAATAAAAAACTCCCAGAAGTTATTCTGAGAGTTAGATGTCTCAAAGATTGTATTAACGTTTTGAGAATTGTGGAGCTCTACGAGCGCCTTTAAGTCCGTATTTTTTACGTTCTTTTTGTCTTGGATCGCGAGTCAAGAAACCAGCAGCTTTTAATACTGCACGATAGTCTGGACTTGCTACAAGCAATGCACGAGAAATTCCGTGACGAATTGCACCTGATTGACCAGTGTATCCACCACCTTGAACATTCACGTTAATATTGAAAGTTCCTAATGTATCAGTAGTTTCAAGTGGTGAGCGAACGAGCATGCGTTGTGTTTCTAAAGGTAGATAGTTATCTAAGCTTTTTCCATTGACCGTGATATCTCCAGTACCTGGAGTTAAATATACACGTGCAGTAGATGATTTACGACGTCCTGTACCGTGGTACATGACAATTTGTTTTTTCTTTGCAGCCATAGTTTTTCCCTTCTATCCTTTAATAACCAATTCCACAGGTTGCTGTGCAGCATGTGGATGATTTGGACCTGTATACACAAACAAATGCATACGTTGCTTATTACCAAGTTTGGTGTGAGGCAACATACCTTTGATTGCTTTTTCTACCCATTCGACGGTGTATTTTTCACGCATAAGTTTAGTTGTGCGTACGCGAAGCCCTCCAGGGTATTGGGAGTGAGCGTAATACTTCTTCGTTTCGTCTTTATTTCCAGTGACAACAACTTTGTCTGCGTTGATAACAATCACGTAATCTCCTGTATCCACGTTTGGTGTATACGTCGGTTTGTGTTTTCCACGTAAGACAGTTGCGATTTCACTCGCAAAACGACCTAAAGTTTTGTTTGTTCCATCAACGATATACCATTGACGAACGACTTCATTTGGTTTGGCCATAGTAGTTTGGCGCATATTAATTTCTCCTATCCAGATGTAGTTTCCGGGGCTACATTTGGCATAAAGTGCCATATAAAATAGTATCTCAAATCGAGACTAAAGTCAATCAAAACATTTTAAATTATAGCTTTGATAACTCACTATAACTCGCAATGACTATTGATTAATCTAAGGTTGTAATTAGATTCGCATTAAGACTTCTAAGAAATTCAACAGCTTTGTCATACATTGCCGTATCGAGTAAATGTCTTGGATCATGAGCATCAACCCCAACAATAATAGTACATCCACGCTCTGCCACAATTTTCCAGAATGTATCATTAGGATAGTAATCGCGATAGCGTTTACCACCGAGATTGTATTCCATAATAGTGTTAGTTTCTAAAGCTACATCACAAAGAGAATTGATTAATACTTTAGTACGATCATTAATAATATTGACTGTTTTTAAGAACAAATCGGGATGAGCAAAAATTTTATACATACCACTCCGCATGGCTTTAATTGAATCTTCTAGGTAGTGATCATAGAGTAGTTTAAAATCTTTATAGTTCCCAAAGTATGTATCATTACTGTCTCTGATATGAAAATGATTACCAAGCACAAGCAGATCTAAGTCATATTCTTGCACAAGAGATTCTAAATCACCCATTCGTGCTTCAAAATACTCTGCTTCTAGTCCAATAAGTATCTTGATTTGGTCTGCATATTTATCTTTAAGTGATCGAATCGATTCAACATAGTCACTCATCTCTGACATATGCATGCGAATACGATCATTTTCATCATCTCTTAAATTCCATGGTGCATGATCAGTAAATGCCAGTTCACTAAATCCCGCCTTTATCGCTGCAATGACATATTCTTCATCACTTCCATAAGCGTGTTTACACCGCTTAGTATGAGTATGATAATTACCTTTAATCATAGAACACCTCCTTAAGCGTTAATCCTATAGCTTCAGCTTTGAAGCGACTAATTCCCTTTTGTTTTTGTGTAAGTACTTGATCGATGAAATCAACATCTTCTTGATTTGAACCAATAGCAATAAGTACACCGACCATCATTCGAACTTGATATTGCAGAAACGCTTTCCCAAGAACACTAATTACAATGGTATCTTCACTTACACTCACATGACATTCGTCAATGGTTCTTATTTGATTTTCTTTAAGCTTCTTTGGTGTAACATTAAACCCCGTAAAATCATGTGTTCCCACAAATGATTTCGCTGCCTCAATCATTTTTTGACCATCCAAAGGATAGCGATGATAGTACTCATGAGCAATGTTTTTAACTTGGTAGTTTCCAGTTCGAATAGTATAAACATAACGCTTCTTCTTAACACTAAATCGTGCATGAAAAGAATCATCCACGACACGAACTTCACTTACATGAATATCATTAGGACAGCGAGCATTAATTGCTTTAAGCCACTGTGCCTCACCTAAATCTTTTGTGACATCAACATGAAAGACATAATGATCAGCACTAACATGCTTATCCGTACGTCCACATCCTACGACCGAAATATCACTACAATCAATGTAGGCAATCGCTTGTTCTAAAGTATCTTGTACAGTTCTTTTCCCTTTGATTTTTTGCCAACCTTCAAAATTCAACCCCAAAAATGAGATAGTTACTTTTAAACGAACCATGCGAGTGTACCGACCGCAATGAGCACACACAAAACAAGAAATAGTGATACCCAATCTTTTAGAGTAACTTCAAGTTGCTTATAACGAGTTCTTACAGCTGTTGGTGAATAACCACGTGCTTCCATGGCATCCGCAAGTTCTTCAGCTCTTTGAAAACTTGAAACAAATAGAGGTACAATAAGTGATAAAATCGCAACGATTTTCTCGTTTATTTTCCCTTCAGTTAAATCAACACCACGAGAAGCTTGAGCCTTCATAATTCGTTGAGATTCTTCAATGAGCGTTGGAATAAAGCGAAGCGCAATTGAAATCATCATCGCAATTTCATGTGCAGGCACTTTAAATCGTTTAAATGGTGCTAATAAATCTTCAATGCCAAGTGTCAAATCAAGAGGTTTGGTTGTTGCGGTAAGTAGCGTTGTGATCATAATCATAAGCAATAATCTTATGACAATGTAGGCAGTTTGAAACAACGCGTCACTATACACTAGTAAACCAAAAATATCAACAACTACATATCCAGTACGAAGTACAAAAATATTAATAACTAATAAGAAAATTAGCATTAATAAGACAGGCTTTAATGATTTAAGAATAAAACCAAACTTAAGTTTTGAGACAAGAATCAAACTTACAGCAACTACACTTAAAATTCCATATCCATAAAAACGTGCCGGTAAGAATACCGCAACCATTAGAAATAGCATATTCATAATCTTCATTCGAGGATCAAGTTTATGAATAATTGAATTAGTAGGGATATAGCGACCTAAGGCAATATTAGTCATGCTTTCCCTCCTTAATGGATTGCGCCAATATGTTAATATCTAACGTATGCGCATTAAAAGAGATCTTAGCTTCCTTGAGTAAAGAGCGAAGCTCAAGAAGCGGTGGCTTTACTAGTCCATAATCTTCATGAAGATCTGTCTCATTGAAGAAAGTTTCCTTAGATCCTTCAAACACAACCACACCTTGATCAAGCATTATGACATCCGTTGCATAGTTAAGAACATGATTCAAATCATGTGTGATCATAATGATTGTTGTGCCACTTGCGTTTAGATTCTGAAATAACGACATCATTGATGCACTTCCTTCAGGATCAAGACCTGCAGTAGGTTCATCAAGCACCAAGATTTTAGGTGAAAGCGCAAGAATTCCAGCAATCGCAACACGACGCTTTTGACCTCCAGATAATTCTAGAGGTGAACGTTCATAAAAAGTTGAATCAAGACCAACTCGAATGAGTGATTCTTGAGCTATTGCACGGGCGTCATCAACAGTAACACCAAAGTTAAGTGGTCCAAACATAACATCTTTAAGTATAGTTTCTTCAAATAACTGATACTCAGGAAACTGAAACACTAAACCCACTTTCTTACGAAGTGGTTTAAGTTCTTTAACTTTTTGATTTGCAACAATAAGTTTGCCATCGACTGTTAATGATCCACCAGTTGGAGTTATTAACGCATTAAAATGCTGTACGAGTGTTGATTTACCACTTCCTGTTGCTCCAACAATAGCGGTAAACGAGCCTTCTCTTACGGATGTTGTTACATCTTTTAAAGCATGGTAAGCAAACACTGAATTTGGTGAATATTCATATGAAAGTTTTTCAACTTGAATAATCATAGTTCTTTTACCATCCCTTCTAACGATGTATCATCTACAATAATCCCAACTTTATTGAGAGCAAATTTAAACTTAAGTGCGAATGGAATATCAAGCTTTATGGATTTGAGAAGAACTTCTTTTGCTAAAATGTCCTTAGGATCACCAAACTCAATAATTCGTCCTTCATTCATAACATAAACAATATCAGATTGATATGCTTCTTCAATATCATGAGTAATTGATATAATCGTCATGTTCGTTTGTGAATGAAGTTGCTTAACTAGATCATTCACTTCAGATTTACCTTTAGGATCAAGCATTGATGTTGCTTCATCAAGAATAAGGATTTTTGGTGTCATACTTAAAGCACCTGCAATCGCAACACGTTGTTTTTGTCCACCACTAAGCTTTGTTGGTTCAAAATTTAGATAGTCACTCATATTAACAGCTTTCGCAAACCGATCAATGATTTCATCCATAAGTTTAGGATCAACACGATGATTTTCTAGACCAAAGGCAATATCATCTTTAACCGTAGATCCAATGAACTGATTATCAGGATTCTGAAACACAAGGCCAACTTTTGATCGAATGGCATCAATATTCTCATTGTTTAAAGTTAAACCATCAACAATGATTTCTCCTTGAGATGTTTGAAGTAATCCAATAATACATTTCGCAATGGTAGATTTCCCTGAACCATTATGACCAACAATGGTAACGTAATTACCTTGTGGAATGCTTAAAGAAACATCGTTAAGTGCTAAATCAACGTTGTTATAAGAAAATGAAATATTTTTAATCTCAATGATTGACATGATGATGCTCCTCAAGGGTTGTAGGAAATGAATGGTTTGTTAAAGAGTTAAGATTCTCTATAAGTTTAGATTTTTCTTCATTGTATTGTAATAAAACTTCAATATGAACAGTATCTTCATTGACTTCCACAAGACTATAATCTACTTTTATTAATGCTAATGCTTTCATAACATCATCACCATACCTAATGGACACATTAACTCTAATTGGTAATGAAGCATGAATTAAAAGTGGATGAATTGGTAATTCATTACTTTGTATAGGATGATCCAAAGTTTTCTTTTTTTGTGTCTTCAAAAAGTGTGTGCGATTAAATAGTCCTCGCATACTTTCAATAAAAGATTGAGTTCGAAGTTTCTTAAATCTAGCCGATGATTTCATTGTTATATTTTACCATAAAATGATTCGTCATGGTGTTTATGTGTAATCTTCAAAAGTCCATCACCTACATTAATCTTCTCAACATTAATGTGATTTTGGCTCATAATCCATTCTTCAAAAGCACTCAATTTATGAATCATTTTCCTGAATTGTCGTGAACGATGATTAATGTCTTGTTCACGTACACCGTGAAAATCAATGTTATCAATAATCATAACACCTGAAGTTTTTAGAAAAGGGAAATATCGTTGGAAAAAACGTTGATTGGAAGCTTTTGCTCCATCTAAAATAATACAGTCCATCAAATGTTTGGGTACGTATTCAAAAGCATCTTGGCAAATCATGGACACTTGATTTCTAACATCAAGTTGTTGTTTATACTTTAAAGCCTCAAAATGGCGATCTTCATCTTTTTCTAGAGTAGTAATATTTAGATGAGGATGGAGATGGGCTAATGACAAACTTGAGTACCCAATCGCAGTCCCAATTTCAAGCAACGTAAAACAATGATGAATCGATATTTCCTTGGAAATAGTTTCAATCGTTTCATCAGACATAATTGGAATATCTGTAATTAGTGCAATTTGCTTTAAATCATGTAAGGTTATCATAATGGAAAAAAGCGGCCTTGGCCGCTTTTAGACTAATTCAATAATGGCCATAGGTGCAGCATCACCACGACGAACACTTGTTTTTAAAACACGTGTATATCCGCCTTGACGTTCTGCATAACGAGGTCCAAGTTCATCAAATAGTTTTTGTAGTGCTAATTGACCAGTTTCTTCATTGGCTACCACATTAAACATTTTCTTCGCAGCTTGACGACGAGCATGTAAATCATTGCGTTTTGCAAGGGTGATGAGTTCATCAACTACACTACGAAGCTCTAAAGCTTTGTGTTCAGTAGTTTCAATGCGTCCCGCGATAATTAAACTAGTCGCTAAATTACGAAGTAAAGCCTTGCGATGGTCAGCGTTACGGCCGAGTTTACGATTTTGCATAGGTTCTCTCTCCTGTCTTATTCATACGATTTAAAGCCAAGCCCCATGTCATGGAGTTTGTCTTTAACTTCTTTAAGTGATTTTTTACCAAGATTACGCACTCTCATCATGTCTTCTTCAGTTCTCATTGTGAGTTCTTCAACAGTTTGAATACCTGCACGTTTTAGACAGTTATATGAGCGAACAGATAAGTCTAGATCTTCAATCATCATGACTAATCCTTTATTGTTTGCATCACTTGTGCCATCTTTCATGACAGAATCCATATCTGAAATACTTTCTTGAATGTTAGTGAAAATTTCTAAATGATCTGTAAGAATCTTAGATCCCAATGATAATGACATTTGTGGTGTGATTGATCCATTGGTTGTGATTTCCATAATGAGACGATCAAACTTAGTGTCTTGACCAACGCGAGTTGGTTCAACAGAATATGAGACTTTCTCAATTGGTGTATATACAGCATCAGTGAAGATGGTTCCAATACCAAACGAAGAACCAGCATAAAGCTGCTTGTTCGCATCAGCACTGACATATCCACGTCCAACACGTGCTTTCATTTCCATCTTGAGCTCACCACCTTCTTCAAGTGTTGTGATTACATGATTTTTATTAAGCACTTCAACGTTAGCAGGACAATAGATGTCACCAGCAGTGACAACTTTAGGTCCTTTTTCGTTGATTTGAAGTGTGTATACATCATTTTCATCTGAAATTTTTAATACAAGATCTTTAATGTTTAGAATGATCGTAGTAACGTCATCTTCAACTCCTGAAATTGCAGTGAATTCATGGAATACATTTTCAATCTTAATGGAATACACAGCTGCACCTGGAAGGGAAGAAAGTAACACACGACGAAGTGCATTCCCGATGGTCGTTCCAAAACCGCGTTCAAACGGTTCGATCACGAATTTCCCATAGTGGTCTGATTCAACGTATTCTTTAACTTCAATTTTGGCACGTTCGAATTTTTGCATACCAACCTCCTATTGTTGTGTTTTATCCACGTGGACGTTTTGGTGGGCGGCAACCATTATGAGGGACTGGAGTCACATCATTAATTGCACTAATATCTAAACCTGTTGTTTGAAGTGCACGAACAGCTGCTTCACGTCCAGGGCCTGGACCTTTCACATTAACTTCTACGAGTTTTAATCCATGCTCCATTGCAGCTTTAGCAGCCGCTTCGGATGCTACTTGAGCAGCAAATGGTGTTGATTTACGTGAACCTTTATATCCTAACGCTCCAGCACTGGACCATGCAATAACATTGCCGGTTTCGTCAGTGATAGTAACAATAGTATTATTAAAAGTTGAGTGAATGTGTGCAACACCACGGGCAATATTCTTACGAACCCGTTTTTTACGAGTTGTTGGTTTATTAGTTTTTGCCATTTAAATTGTCCTCCACTCTATTTCTTCTTGTTAGCTACAGTACGACGTGGTCCCTTACGTGTACGAGCATTGGTTTTAGTACGTTGACCACGTACTGGTAATCCTTTACGATGACGAAGACCACGGTACGCTCCAATTTCCATTAAACGTTTAACGTTTAAAGAAATTTCACGACGTAAATCCCCTTCTACTTTTACTTTTTCAACAAGTAAACGAATGGCGTTTACTTGCTCTTCACTAAGATCTTTTACACGGATATCTTCTGAAATATTAGCATCTGCTAATATTCTTTGTGCGAGTGGTTTCCCAACTCCGAATATATATGTTAGTGATATTACTACGCGCTTATCGCGCGGAATATCGACACCTGCTATACGAGCCATTGTTGTGTTACCTCCTATTAACCTTGTCTTTGTTTGTGTTTAGGGTTTTCACAAATTACCATTACGCGTCCGTTACGCTTAATGATGCGGCACTTATCGCACATCGGTTTGACTGATGGTCTGACTTTCATGTGTTTTTCTCCCTAGACTATTTATGTCTAAATGTTATGCGGCCACGTGTTAAATCGTACGGTGAGATCTCAACGGTGACACGGTCACCTGGTAAAATGCGTATGTAGTGCATGCGGATTTTGCCAGAAACGTGGGCCAGTATTTCGTGTCCGTTTGTGAGTTTCACCTTAAACATTGCGCCTGGCAATGTATCTTCAATGATGCCTTCGACTTCTATAACGTCTTGTTTTCCCATAGATTTCCTTTCGTGTGAATTAAAGTGTTGTTAGAATTTCATATCCATTGTCACTTACAACAACTGTGTGCTCAAAATGTGCACTTAGTGAACCGTCTTTAGTGTTCACTGTCCACCCATCAACAAGTGTGATGGTCTGTGGTTTTCCCACATGAACCATGGGTTCAATGGCTAAGGTCATTCCGACCTTAAGCACTGGTCCCGTGCCTGGAGTGCCGATGTTTGGAATAGATGGGTCTTCATGGAGGGCAGAGCCAATTCCATGTCCCGAATATTCAATCGGAAGTGAGAATCCAAAGGAAGTTACATACTCCCCTATCGCATAACTCACATCCCCAAGATGGACACCTGGTTGTATTTTTGATAAACCAACAAATAATGAATTTTTGGTGACTTCTAACAATTTCTTTGCTTCATCAGAAATTTCACCAACAGGATACGTCCATGCGCTATCTCCATGATAACCTTTATAGTTCGCACCAATATCAATTGATACGATATCACCGTCCACTAAGGGTTTGTGATTAGGGAAACCATGAACCAAGGTTTTATTGACCGAGGCACAAACAGCATATGGGAAGCCCCCATATCCTTTAAAGGAGGGGGTCGCATTGTTCTCGATGATCACACGTTCAACAGCGTCATTGATTTGTTTAGTCGTGACGCCTGGTGCGACCATCGAAGCAACCGTCTGATGAGCTAATGCCACAATCCGGCCTGCTTCTCTCATAAGTTGAATTTCACGTTGCGATTTAGTGGTAATCATTGGACCTTCTCCAAAGCGACTTTAACATCAACCCATACTTGATCAATGTTTTTTGTTGCGTCGATGTACTTAACAAGTCCTTTATACCCATAATAATCCAGGACAGGTTTAGTAAGAAAGACGTGCTCTTTCAAGCGAACAACGAGCTGATCTAATGTATCATCACTACGATGTACGAGTGTTGATCCACAGAAGTCACATGTGTTCTCGACTTTAGGAGGAAGGTATTCTAGGTTAAAGATGGCTTTGCAATTTTCACACATGCGTCTATCGATCACGCGATGAATGAGTGCATCAAGTTCAACTGATAAGTTGAGTACAATTTGCACAGGTTTGCCAATCTTTTTTGCAATATCCTCAAACGCTACGGCTTGCACCAAGGTACGAGGATAACCGTCCAGCAAATATCCTTTTTGGCAGTCAGGTTGGTTGAGACGCTCTTGAATCATGGCAATGGTGATATCATCAGGAACTAAAAGTCCTTTGTCGATATATTTCTTTGCTTGAATTCCAAGAGGCGTTTCAGACTTCATGGCATCACGAAACATGTTTCCCGTCGAAATATGAGGAACGTCATAGAGTTCTACAATTTTCTTTGACATGGTCCCTTTACCAGAGCCCGCTGCTCCCATAATTAGAATATTCATGTTCAGTCCTTAACGTGACACAAAGCCACGATATTGCTTTTGTGTAAGACGTCCTTGAAGATCTTTCATGGTTTCCATCGCAACACCGACAACGATGATAATCCCGGTACCACCAACTGACACTGAGTTAGGTAAGTTAGTAACCATTGGAATTACATATGGTAATGCTGCAATGAAACTTAAGAATAAAGCTCCAAGAACTGTTATGCGATTAAGCACTCTTCCAACATATTCTTTGGTTTCATTTCCAGGACGGATCCCTGGAATGTACGTCCCACTCTTGGATAAATTATCTGAAATCTTCTCAGGATCAACTTGCAAGTTCGTATAAAAGAACGTGAAGAAGACAATAAGTGCGATATAGATACTTAAACCAATAGGTTGTGAAACGTTAAGAATTGTTGATAAAGTTGTAAAGAATTCACCTTGATTAAAGAAAGATAACACAGTAACTGGAGCAGTCATGATTGCTGATGCAAAGATAACTGGAATCACACTCGCTGAGTTAATTTTCAAAGGCAAGAATGTAATCTCTTGGTTTGTTTTTCTCACACTGGATGATGTGTATTGAATTGGAATTTTTCTCACTGCAGTTGACATGAAGATGACAAGTACAATGATTGCTACATACATCAAGACAAAGAGAGAAAAGTTAAGCACACCACCGAAGATGGCAGCGTTTGAACTTGTGTCTACTAAAGTTTGGAAGGCTTGTGAGAATCTAAATGGAATGTCGGAGACAATACCAGCGAAGATAATCATCGAAATACCATTACCAATACCGAAGGCAGAAATTCTATCTGCTAACCATAATAAGAACATTGTACCTGCTGTAATAACAATGGTGACATACATATATGTAGCGACACCAGGATTATTAAGAATACCATAGTTAATGTGGAAAGCATATGTAAGGGTAAACCCTTGAAGTAATCCAAGAACTAAAGCAAAGTAGCGTGTAATGCGATCAAGCTTCATTTTGCCTTGTGCACCCGATTTTGTCATCTCAGTTAAAGCTGGGATAACATCCATCGCTAAAAGCTGCACTATGATTGACGCTGTAATGTAAGGACCAATCCCCATTGAGAAGATAGAGAACTCTTGAAGAGCTCCTCCCCCTAATAAGTTGATCATTCCAAGAATGGAGTCATCAGCAAATTGACCAATAAGTCGTGTGCTATCAACCATCGGAGCAGTAATATTTGCACCAAGACGGTAAACAAAGAATATTGCAAGCGTAAATAATATACGACCACGAATATCTTTGTTTTTAAACATATCCACGAGTAGTTTGATCATATTAGATCACCACGACACTTCCGCCTGCCTTCTCAATCACAACAACCGCTGATTTTGAAAATTTATTGGCATTAACAGTTAACTTCTTTGAAAGTTCTCCATTACCTAAAATCTTTATTCCATCCAAAGTCTTCTTAACTAAGCCAACTTCCATAAGAAGTTCTGTTGTTACAACAGTGCCATTGTCAAAGATATCGAGTGAACTTACATTAACGATTGCGTATTCTTTACGAGTACGGTTAGTGAATCCGCGTTTTGGTATACGACGGAATAGAGGAGTTTGACCCCCTTCAAATCCTAACGATACACCACCACCACTACGAGCGTTTTGTCCTTTATGACCTTTACCCGCAGTTTTTCCTTGACCGGAACCTTGTCCACGACCTAGGCGTTTACGAGAGGAGCGAGCTCCTTCGTTATATTGTAATTCATGTAGTTTCATGTGCTCTCTCCTTAACCGCGAATCTCAGCAATTTTCTTCTCGCGAAGTTTTGCTACAGATTTAATGGTTTTCAATTGAGTTAAAGCAGCGAAAGTTGCTCGTACCATGTTGATTGGTGTACGTGAACCTAAGTTTTTAGATAATACATCTGAAACCCCAGCAAGTTCAAGCACCGCACGCACAGCACCACCAGCAATAACCCCAGTACCTTCTGCAGCAGGGCGTAAGAATACGGATCCAGCTCCAAAATTTCCTGTGATAGCATGTGGTAATGTTGTGTTATTAACAATAGGGACTACGATTAAGTTGCGTTTTGCATCTTCAATCGCTTTTTTGATAGCATCAGGAACTTCATTTGCTTTTCCAGTTCCAAATCCTACACGTCCTTTTTTGTCACCGATGACTACTAAAGCGGAGAAGCGGAAACGACGTCCACCCTTCACAACTTTTGTGACACGGTTAATCGTGACAACACGTTCTTCAAATTCTTTCACTACTTCTCTTCTTACGAAGGTTCTTGGTTGTTTGTTGTTTTCCATGGTGCCTCCTAGAACTCTAATCCGGCTTCACGAGCCGCATCGGCGAGTGCTTTCACACGGCCGTGATACAAGTAGCCTCCACGGTCGTAAACAACCGCTTTGATCTCTAATTTCTTCGCACGATTGGCGATTTCAGTTCCAACTGCAATAGCAGCCGCAACATTTGATCCGTTCTCCAATTTAAGGTCAAGACTGCTTGCTGATACTAAAGTTACTCCTGCAACATCATCAATGAGTTGAGCAGAAATATTAGCGTTGGAGCGGAACACACTTAAACGAGGGCGTGATGCTGTACCACTAATCTTATTACGAATACGTGCATGGCGTTTTTGACGCACTTTATTACGATCTAATTTGGTTATCATTTAATGGCCTCTCCTTCCTATTTCTTCTTACCAGCCGTCTTACCTTCTTTACGACGGATGACTTCACCTTTGTATTTGATACCTTTACCTAAGTATGGTTCTGGTTTACGAACTGCGCGTACGTTTGCTGCAAATTCACCAACACGTTGTTTATCGATTCCTTCGACTTTAATTTCCGTAGGTTTCCCCATAGTTACTGTAAGTCCTGGTTCGATTGTGAAGATGACTGGGTGAGAATATCCAACAAGTAATGTTAGTTTATCCTCAACAACGTTTGCTTTGTAACCAATACCAACTAGCTCTAAATTACGAGTGAAGCCATTTGAAACACCTTCAATCATATTTGCAAGCAAAGCACGAGTTGTGCCATGAAGTTGTTTTGAATGTTTTAAGTCATTTGCACGTGATACCGTGATGACATTTTCATCAACTTTAAATGTTATAACTTCACTAAACTTACGAGTTAATGATCCTTTAGGACCTTTAACTGTAACTTCATTCCCAGCTGCTAAAATAAACTCAACTCCAGCAGGAATGGTAATCGCTTTATTACCGATACGTGACATTGATAGTCTCCTTCTTACCAAACATAAGCGATGACTTCACCGCCCACATTTTTCTTGCGAGCATCTCTATCTGTCATAACACCATGTGATGTTGAAATGATTGCAATACCAAGGCCGTTTAAAACACGTGGTAATTTATCAACTTCAGCATAGACACGAAGTCCTGGCTTAGAGATACGTTTGATGCCTGAAATAACTTTTTGATTGTCTGCACCGTACTTTAGGGTAACGGTGATCATCTTTTTCAATTCTGAAGATGTGGTGTATCCAAGGATAAAGCCCTCTTCTTTTAAAATGCGTACAATTTCTAATTTTTCCTTACTTGCAGGAATGTCTACACTTTCGTGTCGCGCGTTAACCGCGTTGCGAATGCGTGTCAGTAAATCTGCAATTGGATCTGTAATACTCATCATTTAAGTGCTTCTCCTTTCTACTACCAGCTAGCCTTTTTCACACCAGGGATTTGACCTTTATAAGCCAACTCTCTGAAGCAAATACGGCAAATTTTATACTTTTGTAATACTGAATGAGGACGTCCACAACGTTCGCAACGAGTGTATGCGCGGACCGCGAATTTAGCTGGACGTTGTGATTTTAGGACCATTGATTTTTTTGCCATGAATTACACTCCCGCTTTCTTGGTGAAAGGCATACCTAGAGCGCTTAATAACGCACGGCCTTCCTCATCATTATTAGCTGTGGTAACGATAACAACATCCATACCACGAACTTTATTGACTTTGTCATAACTAATTTCAGGGAATATAAGTTGTTCCTTAACTCCAAGAGTATAATTACCACGACCATCAAAAGCTTCTGAACTTACACCACGGAAGTCACGCACACGTGGAAGAGAAACGTTTACGAGTTTGTCTAAGAATGCGTACATTCTATCGCCACGTAATGTAACTTTTGCCCCGATAGGCATACCTTCACGAAGTTTGAAGTTCGCAATGGATTTCTTAGCTTTAGTAATAACAGCTTTTTGTCCTGTAATAGCTTGTAACTCAACTACTGCTTCATCCAAAAGTTTAGGGTTAGCAACTGCATCGCCCACACCCATGTTTACTACGATCTTATCGATACGTGGTACTTGCATGACTGAAGTGTAATTGAATTGTTTCATAAGTGTGCTAACGACTGTGTTAGCATAGAGATCTTTCATGCGGTTCATTCATTAGCCTCCTTATTTGACTACTGCGCCTGTTTTAGTGAAGACGCGCACTTTTTTATCACCTTTAATCTCGTAACGAATACGACTTGCTTTTTTTGCTTTCGCATCATATAGCATTACGTTAGAGACGTGTACTGGTAAAGTTTTTTCAACAATTCCACCGTCAGGATTAGCTTGAGTAGGTTTCAAATGTTTTTTAGCAACATTGACTCCTTCAACAAGAACCTTAGATTCTTTAGGGAAAACTGCTTTGACTTCACCAATGGTTCCTCTGTTAGAACCAGTGATTACTTTGACTGTATCGCCTTTTTTAATTTTCATTGCATTTCTCCTATAACACTTCTGGTGCTAAAGACACAATTTTCATAAAGTCTTTATCACGAAGTTCTCTTGCCACAGGACCGAAGATACGGGTTCCACGAGGCGTTTTGTCATCTTTGATGATGACGACAGCGTTGTCATCGAAACGGATACGTGAGCCATTAGGACGGTTAATACCGTACACTGTGCGCACAATAACTGCTTTAACAACATCACCTTTTTTTACAGTGCCACCAGGTGAAGCAGATTTAACTGCACACACGACGATGTCACCAATATTGGAAGAACGTCTGAAACTTCCTCCAAGTCCACGGATTACGAGCACTTCTTTAGCGCCAGTGTTATCCGCAACTTTACATCTTGTTTCGTTTTGAATCATGATAACCCTCCTCTAAAGAACAATAGCTTTGTCAACGATTTTTACTAAACGGAAACGTTTAGTTGCTGATAAAGGACGGGTTTCCATAATGTCAACCATGTCATTTAATGCAGCTTCATTGAGTTCGTCATGTGCTTTGAATTTTTTTGAATATTTTACACGTTTTCCATATAATGGATGACGTTTGGAAGTAGTGACTTCAACAACAATCGTTTTATCCATTGCTACTGATACTACCTTACCACGGTAAACTTTACGATTTGAGCGTTCCATTAACCATTAACCTCCTGTGCTTCCATAACACGTTCAGTAATAACTGTTTTGATACGTGCAATCGTTTTTCTTACAGTTTTGATACGAGCAGAATTAGTTAATTGACCCGTTGCTTGCGCAAATCGTAGGTTGAACAACTCTTCTTTTAATGTATCAATTGCTTTGTATAATTCAGAATTGCTTTTTTCGCGAATTTCTTTGATCAACATGTTTATTCCTCCTCGCCTTGACGGACGAAACGAGTTTTGACTGGAAGCTTGTTGGCCGCAAGACGGAACGCTTCTTTAGCTATTTCTTCGCTTACACCCGCAATTTCAAACATTACTCGTCCTGGTGAAACAACAGCTACCCAACCTTCAGGTGCTCCTTTACCAGATCCCATACGAACTTCTAATGGTTTTTTTGTAATTGGCTTATCGGGGAAGATTCTTATCCATATTTTTCCGCCACGTTTTACGTGACGGGTTATTGCTCTTCTAGCGGCTTCAATTTGACGGGCAGTCAATCTACCCCTTGAAGCCGCTTTTAATCCAAATTCACCAAAGCTAACAGATGAACCGCGAACGGCTATTCCATTATTTCGGCCCTTATGTTGTTTACGAAATTTTGTTCTTTTAGGCTGAAGCATGACTAATTCCCTTCACCTATTTCTTAGGTTCTTGATTAATGGTTGCCTTATGGCTTTCGATATCAAATACTTCACCTTTGAATATCCAGACTTTTATGCCGATTATTCCATAAGTAGTATTGGCTTCTGCCGTGCCATAATCTATATCTGCTCGAAGTGTGTGCAATGGCACCCGGCCTTCTCTATACCACTCGGTACGCGCAATTTCGGCACCGTTCA
>DITO01000140.1:18223-18388 GCA_002422065.1 Erysipelotrichaceae bacterium UBA6182
TTTCTTGTCTCAATTTATCGATATCCTCGCCTTTCTTTCCTATCACTATCCCTGGACGTGCAGTATGGACCGTTATGTGAGCATTGCTGGCTGGTCTATTAATTTGAATTCTACTAATAGAAGCATGAGCCAGTTTTTTTCTTAGGAATTCTCTTACCGTCAAAT
>DITO01000181.1 GCA_002422065.1 Erysipelotrichaceae bacterium UBA6182
AAGGTGTTTTTCTTTTGAACACATCATTTGTATATCTGATATGAGTTTGTTAAACTATGGGCATGAAAACTGTGGATTTCAATGATTCCTTAGCCAACATCATCCAACAGTATCCAGAACTCTTGGATATTCTCTATGATTTTGGGTTTACGCAGATCAAAGCGGCTGGTATGCTTCAAACAGCGGGTAAGTTCATGACGCTTAAGATGGGTTGTGAGCTTAGGAAGATTGACATCAATGCTTTGGAAGATTATTTAATAAACCTGGGTTATACTGTAAACGGGTAAGAGACGCTTCATTTTTTAAGAGTCTCTTTTTAACTAAATTATAATGTCGATTAAAATGAGTTGCTCAAATACTTCACTTCTGAATTAATCAAATTAAGAACTATGTACTTTTTACTTCAAGAATTTCCACTATAAGCTAACTTATAATCGTTTCAATGCAAACCTCTAGAGCCTCTTTTTGAAATAAATTGATAATCGTTCTTCAATCACACCTAATGCAAATACTGCAGCCATGATGAAAAATGGAATGTATGTCAGTAAATATCGACCTCGCGCCTCAAACAAATGTGTAAAAGCAAATATACCTAATATTGTTATATAGACAACTGCTTTTGAATAATTCGTTTTATCCTTCGTCAAAATTCCAAATGGTATCAATACAAGCACCAACAACCAAATAAATTGAACGAATTGGAAGAATATATTAACATACCGTCCTGTATGGTAATAAATATCTCGCAAAAAATCCGACGCAAAAGTTTTCTGCTCAAATATTTCAACGTAGAATCCCCCTTCTCCTCCCCAAGCAAAAGTACCATCGTTAAAATTTGTAAGAATCTTTCGAACTGAAAAGTCTAGATAACCAACAAATCCATAATTATCAATTCTTTTCAAGATGACTTCCCAATTCTTTGCTTCACGCTCTTCAATGGTAGCTGTTGAATAAGATAAACTCGCATCATGATCATAATAAACTCCAAACGTTACTGGATTAAAACCAGTCATCAGATAATGTGAATACGTGAAATTTCTTCCGGGAATCAAACCAAAGTCAATCAACTCTAAAGATTTCGTGTAGATTCCATTGCTCAATATGGATGTTGCATAGATAATGACAGCAATGATTGAAAAATTGATCGCCTTTCTTAATTCAATTTGAGTTACCAGCTTATAAGTCTCTAGTATAATGATTGCCAACAACACAATGATTGTTTGGGGCTTAATGAGCATTCCAACAATCGATACAAAAGCAATGATAAACCAAGTCATATACCTCAAAATGCTTTTTGGCATATTCACATAAAGAAACAATGCGATGCTTGGAAATAACATGGAATATGTATCTGAGTATGGAATGGTGATCCATGGTGAAAGACCGACTAAAAGCCCAAATAAAACCCAATAAATTAAACTTAGCTTAGTACTATTCGTAATCTTTTGAACGCTCAGTGTAGAGAAGAGTCCAGTCAAATTTATTGAAAGCACGCTAACTACAACTGTTCCAAAGTAAAAGTTTTGAATCCCCAGATTATAGAAGAACTTCATGATATAACCTAAAATAATCGCCATCGTAGTTTGATTGACATGAAATGAATAATAATGCCTGAAGTTCTCAGCAATTAATTCGGGATGTTCAATAATCTGAAATGCCGTATTACGGATGGTACTTGCATCCCATCCAGTAAAAAAGTAAATATTGTAAGAAATAAACAGTTGAATCATAAGGAGAACAATCTGAGCCAAAAGTAAGTGCCAAAGTTTTAATCGATGAAGTTTACTATTGTTATGTATGAATATCACCAGCCATACTATACAAATAAAGATTGGTAAAATAAGGAGAAAATTCGGTAAAATTCCGATTCCCGATCCAAGATAATACACATTTTTATCATAGTAAAAAAGAATCCAATTAATGAAGAAGAATAGAACAGCAATGGTGCCATATAAGATTATGTACGGAATGTTTTTGAATTGTTTCATTATGTTTTCTTTACTCAACTTCATCGGCTTTCTTAAAGCGGTAATAATTTGCAAAGAAAAATGCATATATTGCATAGGTGAGTGGATTGATCGACCTAAAGTATCGATTCTTAAGCCCCCCATTCTTTAGATATACATTTTTTCGCCATTCCGGAAACTTCTGATTCAATAGCGAATAACTCATCTTTAAAGTCTGTCTTCGATCGGCTTTGTTTCTTATTTGTGTCGAGCGTAAAAAAGAGTTACCGAGAAAAAACCGAATAAAAAGAAATTCAATCTCATTTCGATAGTGTTCAAACAACTGGTTCTTTTTATAAAACTCGACTAAATCATCAAAAACGAAAATCATATCCTTTACTTTTTCATTGTGATTATGTGTAATCGACCCTTTACGCTGTATATAATGTACAAACGGAGACTGAATATAAGCCCATCTTTTAATAAATGGAACCATTTTATAAAGAAATGAAGCATCTTCATAACGATAACCTGTTGGAAAATCGAAATTGAGCGAACAGACAAACTCGGTTCGATAAAGTTTGTTCCACAATGTTGCGAACATCTTTATAAGCATATCTTTGTTGTCTTGGTATATTCCTTCAGAACCCAAAACTTCTTTAGATGCATATGTCCACCAAAAGTCAGAGAAGACGACGTCAGCTTCATTCTCGACAGCCACATTCATCATCTGTTCAATGGTGTTTGATTCCATGTAATCATCACTATCCAGAAAAGTGAAGTACTCACCCTTGACTTTAGACAATCCAAAGTTGCGTGTATCCGCAATTCCACCATTGGGCTTTATAAATGACTTGATCAACAATGGATATGCTGATGAAAATTTATCAACAATTGATTGTGTTCTATCCGTTGAACCATCATTGATAACGATAATTTCAATATTTTGATAGGATTGCTCTACAAGCGATGTTAAGCACTTTTCAAGATATCGTTCCACATTAAACGCTGGAACGATGATACTTACTCGTCTACTCATCATGAAGGACACTCCTTTCTTTAAATCTCATTGAATTAAAATAGTTATTTTCAACAATTTTCGGTCCAATTGTTAATTTTTGGTGTAACAGATGTGCTTCTTCTCTAAATTCGTCTTCAGTCTTTGTCCAGTTGTGTACTATTGATTCACGAGAAGAATCATATGTATAATTATCAGTAAATACGATTCCATATTCATCAAACAAAAATCCTTCGTAATTTGGATTGAAAACACTATTGCCTAAGACCAGCCTATGGTCATATTGTATCCCAAACAAGTCATAAATAGTTGGTGCGATATCAAGTGGCGAGGATACTTTCTCAAATACTTGGGCATTTTGATCATTACTCCAAATAAGGAGCGGAGTCTTAAAACATTCTTTAAATTCAATTCCTCTAGACTCACACATCACGCGATAATCTTCTTTGTTCTCAAATTGACCTTTTGGGAAATGATCTCCATAAAGTATGATAACTAAGTCATCTAGGGCATTGGAATTCTTATAATCGATGAGAAGTTGTTTAAGACCGCGATCCAAGTCCATCGTCTTTGCTAAATAGACTTTTTCATGTTCGGTAATTTCAGGAAACCGCTGCTCAACCAGCTCAAAGTATCCAAGTTGTGCATCATTGAGTGTATCTTTGCTATACGGTTGGTGAGCAGTGAACGTAATCCAAAAAGAGAAATAGTGTTCTCTTTCATACATGATCCATTTAATGTGATCGATAACATATGAATCCTCTACGTTATCATATGCGTTTAAACCAATCGCATCATAAAATTCATAGCCAAACTTGGGCATTAAAACAGTCCGGTTATAGTAAACACCATAATTATTGTGACTTGCCATTGAGTAATAACCGATATCATTGAATGAATCTGCTAAAGTAACAGGAAAAATATTTTCATAGTATTCTGTACTCGTAATTTTCCCATTATTAGCCGGCATCAAACTCGTATTTACCATAAACTCTGTATCACTGGTCGACCCAATCAATAGAGGCGAATTATATCCTTTTATTGATATGCCATTCTCCTTAAGACGAAATAGCGTTGGAGTCAGGATAGGATCTATCGCAAAATTATTTAATGACTCAGCTTGAATCAGTAACAAATTCTTACCCGTATAGATTCCAGATAGTTCGTTATTCTGTGGTTCAAGAGTTAATTCTAGTATTGATTCAATTTGCTGTTCAATCGTTATCTCTGGTAGAATGTCAATGCGCTGCATCATAAAATCGAATTCTCTTAATAACAACCCATTCAGACCGAAATGAGAAGTAAATATATTGGTATTGTCAACATTCGCATAAATAACCTTTGCATCTTGAAGTTGAGCTGGGTTACTCAGTGTTGCCTCAAGTTCAGTTTGAAAGCGATCATATTGTGCAAAAGCCAGCACTGTAAACAATAACAGGGTCAAAACTTGGTTTAAGAGCTTATATTCGATTTTCTTGCTTTTCTCAAGCTTATAGGCGAGATAAAATGCCAAAAAAGGGACGATAAAGAATCGAAGATCACTAAGGTTCATCAGCTCAAATGCACTGTCTGAAAACTTCAACATACTAGGATCAAGATTCAACGCGGTTGTTATTAAACCATATTGCAAAAAGCCTCTATAATATACGTTTTGCATCCCAAAATAGATTGAGATAAACACGAGTAATAAAAACAGAACATAGTTACGCATGAACTTGGGAAAAGCAAGCAAAATCGTATTTAAGAATATGATTACAATTAAAAAAGCATTAAATGCAATCCCAGCAATTGGAAGATGCGGATATGCCAACGCTAGATACGCAAATGTAAAAACTGCATTAATCCAAAGAAAAGATAAATTATACTTAAAACGCATTTCTAATCTGCCTTCTTTAATTGTTTCAACTTAAATAAAACTAATCCAGCCATAAAAGCTAAGTACGTGCTAGAGAAAAATTGATCCAAGACATGTCCAGACATATATGCACCGCCTAGAATTGCACCATATCCAACAACAAGTACAACCAAGTCAAAATCACAAGCTTTTTTAAAATTACGTATAATTGAATAGAACATATAGATAAGCATCGCTAGCCAAGGAAATGTGAGTAGAATTGTACCCAAATATCCTAAAGTATATTTCTGCATAATGAAATCCTGTTCAAGCAGGATAGATCCCATCATAAAACGAGAATAACCGAACCCAAATAATTTTTGCGTTTCATTCAACTTCTCCCATTTGTAATCAAAGAAAATTTGTTGAAATTGGCGACCACTCTGTCGTTCCCAGAAATCATATTCGAATATTAAATCAACATAAAATTTTGGATCGATTTGATAAGGATAAAACCATTTCCAGTATTCCTCGGAAATAGTCAATAACCAGTAATAATCTTCAAATATATGTTGATAGTAGAAATTGAATTCTGCGGTACCAGGAATCAATTCTTCATCATCAATCTCATCTTTGAATTGTTGACGTAAATCCTCATCATCAAAAACCAATTGATTATTTCGATTGTCAACTTCAAGGTTTTTAACTGCAGGTGTATAAGGGAGTGCCGCAACAAACATCAACATTACCAAGGTTAAGGTAACGAATGGTTTCCATGCGAATTTTTCCTTCTTAATGAAAACTAATACCAACCAGATTGCCAATGTCACAGCAAGCATCAATGAAGCACCATAAGTAGCGACTCGCGTTGCCAAAATTAGCATTGCCCATCCTTGAATGATAATCAGTGTGAGGATGAACCACTTCTTAGTTGTAGAAAAATACTGACGAATCAACATAGGGTAAATCGCAAATAAAACGATACCTGTTGTATTTCCTTCACTAAAGTAGAAACGCGTTGCCAGCATCTTTGGATTAAAACGATCATAAATACCCATGAACCATGTGGGGAAATTCGCCATTGTTGGCCCTTGATAATAAGTGGATTGTCCAAATAAGAAAAGATTGCTGAAGAAGATTGGAAATGCAATCAATATGGACGACCATACCACAACCTTATTAATGAGTTTTTGATTGAACTCTGATTTAAAAAATGCGTAGATCAATCCAAACGGAATAATGAGCGTTAAAATGTATTTCAGTTCATTTGTTAGCGTGTAGTCATATCGATTTGTTAGGTACAATAACTCAAACATATCTTTTACAACAGCATGATGTGCGATAAAATATACGCCAATGACCAATAAATAGAAAGTTGAAAACATAAATACCTTACGCTTATTTTGCTCTTTCACTAAAAATGCAAGCATCACAACAAGTGGTACTCCAATAAAGTAGAAAATTGTCGAAGGTAAAGGCAAGCCAATAGGATCTAGATATGGATACAGAAGATAGTCGATATCAACGATGGGTTGAAGCAAGACTACCAAAACCATCAACGTGATGATATTTTCATTGTTTGCATATTTTTTGAATAGATTGTTTAACATTTTCATATCTTCTTCCTAATTTTCCACCCTATTTTATCATGATAAGGATACGATATACTACGTTAATCTAAACTTAAGATTGTCGAACTTGAATATTAAGGTTAAAATTCTATGGAATAGTGAGGTTTGAAATGCGGGTTGTCAACACTTTAAGAAATGGCATTGTAGGAATGATTTCTCAATTGATCATTTTAGTTACTGGTTTTATATTACGTGCTATTTTTATTCAAGTTTTAGGCCAAGAAATACTTGGACTCAATGGACTCTTTTTAGATATTTTAAGTATTCTGTCTGTTACTGAGCTTGGAATTGGTACAGCAATAACCTACTCGTTGTATAAACCAATTTTCGAGGATGATATTGATACGATTACTGGATTGATGAATCTATATCGAAAAGCTTATAGATTGATTGGAACCTTGATTTTTAGTATTTCAGTTATTATTTTACCATTTCTTCAAATTTTCATTAAAGACTTCACCTTAGATATTCAGTACATTCGATTCATCTTCATACTCTTTTCATTCAACACGACACTATCCTATTTCCTGGGTTATTCAAGAATTTTACTTTTTGCCAAACAAAGGAATTATGTTGTCTTAGGAATTGACTTCATCGCAAAAATAACGCTTACGTTGGCACAAGCTCTTATATTGGTCTATACACGTAATTTCATTTTATACTTATCTTTGAACATCACTTATACATTAGTGACGAACTTGATCATACGGCATATTGCACGTAAGGATTACCCCTACCTAAACAATAAACACATTCAAGTGAATGAGAAAATTAGAAGTGATATCTTAAGAAACATTAAGTTTCTAAGCATCTCAACCATTATCTCAGTTGGTGTTCTAGGGACGGATAGAATCATCATCTCTTCTTTGGTTGGAATCTCGATTCTAGGTATCTATTCAAATTATGCCTTGATCATTCAACAGGTTCAGCTCTTGTTCATATCTCTATTAAATGGAGTTGTGGCAAGTATTGGAAACTTACTTGCAGAGGGAGATCAGCAAAAAATTAAACGAATTTATAATGTATATCACTTTGCATACTTCTTAATTGCGAGTTTTTCAAGTATCGCACTCTATGTGTTGCTTACACCTTTCATTAAAGACATCTGGCTTTCGAATGAATTTGAGATTTCGTCTATCTTAGTTGCCGTCATTGTTTTCAATAGCTATCTTCATTTCATGCGTCAACCGGTTTGGCAAATTCAGTCAACAGCTGGAATCTTCAAACACTACATCCCTTTTTCAATTATTGAGTTTGTTTTGAATCTTGTTATCTCAATCTTTGGTGCAATCCATTATGGTCTTTTAGGCGTTTTCGTTGGTACAACGATTGCTTACATCGTGAGTTGGACTGGTCAAGCATGGATACTTAACAAATATGTCATTCACGACTCAATTGTGAAGTATTATTTAAAACAATTAGAGTACATTCTGATCACTCTAGGTGAACTTGTTTTAATTTTATTCTTAGTTCCATATTTAAATCTAGGGAATGCCGTGTTGAACTTTGTACTTCAAGGATTTGTTATACTTGTCTTTACGTCTCTATCCCATATATTAATCTATCATCGAAGCGAGGAGTTTGCATATTTGAAGATGCAGTTTCTAGATATATTACTTAGACGTTTAAAGCGGAACTTATAATCCTTAGCTCCGCTTTTTTAATAATTTTATGTAACTAAGATTATAAATATCTTTTAAGTATGTCCAAAATCCATTTAGAGGGCGATAGCGACCTTTTTTATAAAGCAGTGTGAGTTTATACAAAACTTCAAAAAAGTGTTGATTACGATAATCTGAACGTGTGTCATATAGTTCCATGATGCTATGTATTGATTTGGTGTTCACAAATTCACTTAAATAGGCGTGATTCATCATAGCTTCATAAACAAGATGGTGTCGCTTTGCAATATACGTATCTGCATCATGATAGTATTTAGCATTTGTAAATAAGCTCTTATAATAGGATAATTTTGAACCTCGAACAGTGCCAACCACATTGTTTTCATGTTGGCGGTATTTAATCAAGGGCTCCGGAATCCCAACTATCTTACCTGAAAGACAAGCTGAAGTTGCAATCCAATCATCATGGTAAACCATATTTGGCACGGGTAGAATACGATCAAAGAATGATTTCTTAAACGACATGCAACAACCTGCTATTGATTGACCTTTTACAACCAAACTGTTGAAACTCGATTTCCCATTTCTTAAGTTTAAAATAGATTGTGGATCCCAGAGCGGATACAAGGTATTATCCAATGTATTCAAAACAACTTCCGCATTTGAATAAACCAGATCAACCATAGGCTGGTTCATATGAATGAGCATGTGTTTCTCCAATTTATCCGCCTTCCAATAGTCATCTTGATCACATGTGAAAATAATGTCGCCTTCACATTGTTCTATACAATAGATAAAATTCTTGTAAACTCCTAGGTTCTTATCGTGGGGTAAAATGCGAATGGGAATGAGGTTCCTTTGTCTAAAGGAATCAATTATGGACAATGTGCCATCGACTGACCCATCATCGGAAACTACGATTTCATCTGGTTTTATCGTTTGGTCAAAAAGAGACTGAAGTTGCTCAGTCAAGTATTTTTCACCATTGTAGGTACAAAGCGCGATTGAAATCTTTTGCATTAGAAATCGAGTTCAACTTCCTTTATTGTTCTAAGATTCTTATCTTTTTCCGAAATAATAAAATCAATGTTTGGCAATATACGACTCCAATCAATGTTTATTTGAGTATCATTATAAATGATGCCAGAGTCATATTCTTTTGAATACAATTCATCCACTTTATACAGGATTTCAACATCTTCACTCAATGTTACAAAGCCATGCGCAAACCCTTTTGGTACAAACAATTGAAGTTTGTTCTCGGCAGAAAGTTCGATGCAATCCCATTGCAAATATGTTGGGCTATTTTTTCTTAGATCGACACAAACATCCATCAAGTTACCCCGAATACATCGAACTAATTTACTCTGTGCAAATTTCCCGGTTTGAAAGTGCATTCCTCTAAGTGTTCCAATCTCTTTAGAATAAGAATGGTTGTCTTGGATGAACGCTACATCTATACCCAACGCACGATATTTTTGTTGGTTATAGCTTTCAGTAAACCATCCGCGATTGTCACTAAAAACATCAGGATGAATAATGATTAACCCTTCTAGTTTGGTTTTTTCTATTCTCATAATGAACCCTCATGTTCAATCAATTCCTCAAGATAGCGGTCGACAGCCGATTGCCAAGTCGGCAAACGGTCGAAGCCTAATTGCTCAAGTTTATCCTTCGAAAGACGAGAATTCATAGGACGGGCAGCCCTTGTAGGATAGTCGACAGTCAAAATTTCCTTTACTTCTGTTGAAAGATTCGCTTTCAAGAAAATATAACGTGTGAAGTCTGCCCAAGAACAAAAGCCTTCATTCGTTGCATGATAGACCCCAAATCGATTTGTTTGTGCCATATCGACCAAAAGCAATGCCACATCTTTTGTATACGTTGGTGAACCGATTTGATCTGCAACAACCGAGATGTTTGTACGCTCTTTACCTAACCGAAGCATGGTTCTAACAAAATTCTTGCCATTTAAACCGAACGCCCACGAAATACGTACAATGTAGTACTTCTCAAGTTGACTTTGGATGTATGCCTCTGCATCCGCTTTTGATTGGCCATAGACACTTAAAGGGGATGTTTTATCCTCTGGCAGATAAACTCCATCTTTTTGACCACTAAATACATAGTCCGTACTGATAAAAATAAACGTTACGTTATGTAACTTGCACGCATCAACTAAGTATTTAACAGCCTCTGTATTTACTTTGTAGCAGAGTTCTGGTTTATCTTCCGCAGCGTCCACCGCTGTAAAGGCAGCGCAATGAATAAACGTATCCATTTTATTTTCAATAAAAAAGTTTTGAACATCAACTTGGTTCGTAATGTCCAACTCATTGATATCAATCCCAAAATGATCTAAATTCCTCGCTCTACATACCTTTTCAATATCATAGCCAAGTTGACCTTTGTTACCTGTAATTACAATCATATTTCCCCTTTTAGGCTTTAGTGCCCTTTATCAATACAAACGCCTTAAAGATTGGCATTGTAAATGAGTTTATCGTTTTTAAATAGAGTTGGTAGTGTGGATGAAGTGTTTTAATATATGGATTATCTCGCCAAGCAGGAAATTGTGTTCGCATGACCTTAAGTGCTTCATTCATGAGTACTTTGCTTGTGCTTGAACGATAGAATCGAAAACTTCCATAAAGCATCAACTGTTCAATGTATAAATATTCAATTTCATTATGATATTTCTCAAACAAATTAGTCTGAAAATAATATTGATAAACTTGTTCAAGGACTTCAAATATATCATGCATCTTCATTGTATTCTTCGATGCCATAATGGACGATTCTCTTTGAACATAATGAATCAATACTTCATTTACATATGCAATCTTATGAGCGATTGCAAATAGTGGAATAGTTACCGGGATATCTTCATACCAGAGTCGTTTCGGATAATGTAGATTATATTTCATCAATAAGTCACGATGATAGAGTTTATTCCACGCAAAGAGTGGTGAGAGAAAAACGGACTTTCGAGCATCAATACCCTCTATATTTTTAAGTCCATCTAAACGTTTCTTTCGATCTGTCCCTTCCCACACGTATTCGATATCGCAAAGGACCAAATCAGCGTTTTGATGTATGGCTTCTTCGTAAAGTCTTTCAAACATGTTCTGCTCAACATAATCATCACTATCTACAAATCCGATATATTCCGCGCGAGCAAATTGAAGACCAAAATTTCTTGCGTCTCCTAAACCACCATTCTCTTTTATGTGGCTAAATACTTTATCTGAATATTCGAGTGCATATTGGTCAATGATAGCTTGGGAATTATCCTTCGTACCATCGTTCACGACAATAATCTCGATATCTTCTAAGCTCTGCAAAACCAAAGACTCTAGACATTTTGCTAGATATTTCTCTACGTTATAAACAGGTACAATGACACTTACTTTTGGGTTCATTAGTTTTTAACTTTTCTTACCTTATATTCATAATTCTCAAACACGATTGTCGTGCAATCTTTGATGGCTTCATTGAACTCGAAGTTTAACCATACTTCATTGATGACATAATCTATATTGTATTTTACTAGATAATCGCAGCTCTTACTATAATCGATTTGTTCTGGACGATCCTCCCAACCATGCCACATCCGTGCAACTTGATAGAAATCTTGATCGATACGATCCCAAGCAGACCAAAATTGTCTTGCGGTAAAGACAACATATACATCGGGAGTGAATGTTCTCAATCCATCTGCATGTGATACGACAGTTATTTGTCCATTTGATTTTGGATTTTTCCATACTTCTTCCTTAAACGCTTTTATTGCTTCAAGCTCGAGAGGTTTAAGTTTATAGATTGGGTCCAGTTTCTCACCCGTACTTATGTAGTATCCATACAATCCTGAACGATCTTTTAGAATTAGACTCTGTACATGACTGAATCCCGTAACAAAAACAAGGACAAGTATGATTGAAGCTCTTAGAATCTTTTTATTCCAGAAATGATTAAGTATTGTTGCGAATAGAACCATTTCGGTAAACACATTAAAGAAAGACTCAAAAGC
>DITO01000042.1 GCA_002422065.1 Erysipelotrichaceae bacterium UBA6182
CCATTGATGGTGGTTGGACAATAGCTTAATAAAAACAAGGTTCACAGAAATGTGAACCTTTACAGTTTTATATTGAAGTAACTGAGTAATTGAGTATATAGCGCATATGTCACAATGAGAATTAGACTTGAACTTATAAGTGCTCCATAAAAAGGAAAATTCATTCTTAAGAAAATCGGAAAGACTATAAAGAAGACAAGTGAGGGAATAACCATCCAAAAAATAATCTGTGAGAGATCAATCATGGATTGAACTGAACTGCCACCATGATACATCCATACTAAAGCTAAGATACTAGTTAGGGGTAAAGAAGCAATTAATCCTCCAATGGTAGTATTCTTGCGACTAATATAAGCAATCACTGAAATAATGAATGCGGAGAATAATGTTTTAATTAAGAATTCAATGGTGAACATATCAATTATTAAAGTCCTTTCGCAATGTTTTGAATTAGAGCATCAAGCCAAAGTGATAATGTTTCTGATGCTTGCTTAGCCATCGTAACCACATGAGCATGATCATGTTTCTTGTCTTGTATTCCAGTTGCCATGTTAGTTACAACCGCAAAAGCAATGGTTTTAACCCCCATATGATTTAAGGCAATGGTTTCAGGAACTGTACTCATCCCAATCAAATCACAGCCAAGTCGACCATAGGCTCTTATTTCAGCCCGGGTTTCATAATAAGGACCTGAGAAGAATCCATAAACACCTGTTTTAAAAGGGATACTCAACTCAGTAGCAATTCTTTCTGCTTTTTTAATCAAATCTTGATCATATGGTTCAGTCATATCAGGGAAACGAGGACCAAGATTAACATCATTCTCACCTATTAAGGGATTATTAATCACCAGGTTAATAAAATCATCCACAACCACAATATCTCCAGGAGTATATGAGGTGTTAATACCACCACAGGCATTGGTTAAAATCATTGTATTGACCCCAAGAGCTTTTAATACATAATATGGAAATACGACTTCTTTCATCGTATATCCTTCGTAGTAATGAAATCGACCTTGCATAAACACAACACTCATGTCATGCACCTTACCAAATAGCAGTGAACCTGCATGACCAAACACCGTGGATATCGGAAAATGAGGAATATCCTTATAATGTATTTCTTGAGGGTTTTCAACATTCTCACTTAAACCACCAAGACCTGATCCTAAAACTAATCCTAAGGATGGGGTATTGTCAATGAGATTTTGAAGATATTGTACACTTTCTTTAATCTTGTCTGTATAGTTCATAGGTACCTCTAATTAGTTGAGATAATCATATCACGAGATGATATTAAACGAATACATAAACTCAATATGACATCTTTTATTGGTATGGTATACTGAAAATAACATATATAGATGAGAGGGAATCATGATGTTCAATATCAATGAAGTACTTTCACAGCTTACCTTAGAAGAAAAAGCCTCATTATGTAGTGGACTTGATTTTTGGCATTTAAGAGGGTTACCACGACTCGATATCCCATCAATTATGCTTACTGATGGTCCTCATGGATTACGTAAGCAAACTGCTTCAGCCGATCATATTGGTATCTCAGATTCACATTCGGCTACATGTTTTCCACCTGCAGTCACACTAGCAAGTACATGGAATCCACAACTTGCTTATGACATTGGCGTTGCGTTAGGAGAGGAATGTCGCACACAAGGAGTGAGTGTATTATTAGGACCAGGAATGAACATAAAACGCCATCCATTTTGTGGGCGTAATTTCGAATACTTTAGTGAAGATCCTTATGTAAGTCAGATATTTGCACGTGCTTGGATTAATGGAGTGCAGTCTCAAGGAGTAGGAACATGTTTAAAGCATTTTGCACTAAATAATCAAGAAAGCATGCGTATGGTGGTTGATACGATTGTAGATGAGCGAACCATGCATGAAATCTACCTTAAAGGATTTAAAACAGTCATTCAAGAAAGTCAACCTTGGACGATTATGAGTGCCTATAATAAAGTCAATGGACACTATATGTCTGAGCATCCAACCCTGCTTAATCCATTACTTCGTGACACATGGGGTTTTAAAGGTGCAGTTATTACGGATTGGGGAGCAAATCATGATCGTATAGAAGGTTTAAAGGCTGGACAAGACTTTGAAATGCCAGGAGGATATCAACATCAAATAGACATTATCATTAATGCAATCAATGAAGGTACATTGTCTTTGGATGTCTTAAACACAAGAGTTAAGACAGTCCTTGAACTAATCCATAAAGCATCATTAACTCTCAATAAACCTTACCAAGACTATGATATCGAAAAACATCACCAACTTGCTCGTCGTGTTGCAGCGGAGGGAATTGTTTTACTGAAGAATGAAGAGTTAACACTTCCAATTCAAAGAGGAACAAGACTTGCTATTATTGGTGAGTTAGCAGAGCGACCTCGATATCAAGGAAGTGGAAGCAGTCTTATTAATCCTCATAAGATAACAAGTGTTTTGAACGCATTTAAACAAGAAAATATACCTTACAACTATGCTCGTGGTTATAATCTCGATTCAGATGATATTGAGCTACTACTTCTAAATGAAGCAAAAGATTTGGCTAGTGATGCTGATGTGGTGATTTGTATGGTAGGACTTCCAGATCGTTATGAAAGTGAAGGATTTGATCGAAAGCATCTTAATCTTCCCCACAATCATATTGTGCTTATTGAGACTTTGTGTGCTGTCAATTCAAAGGTTATTGTTTGCTTATCCAATGGCGCACCTATACTCATGCCATGGAAGAATCTTCCATCTGCAATTATAGAATCTTATTTAGGTGGTCAAGCTAGTGGTGAAGCCCTTGTGGATGTACTTTATGGACGTGTTAATCCTAGTGGAAAGTTAGCAGAAACATTTCCTGAAAATGTTGAAGACATTCTATCTCATCATTATTTCCCAGGACAACAAAAACAAGTAGAATATCGTGAAGGTCTTTATGTTGGGTATCGATGGTTTAAGAGTGCGAATATCAAACCTGCCTTTCCTTTCGGTTTTGGGTTAAGTTATAGTGCATTTACGATTGATTCACTAAATGTTAAGGTCAAAGAAAGAGATATCATTATCCAAGGAAGTATCATTAACCATTCTCAACTTGATGGTTATGAAACAATTCAAGTTTATGTATCTAAACCTGATAGTGTTTTAATACGCCCATCCCAATCACTGATTGGATTCAAGAAAATATGGACCATGAATCAACAAACACAGTCTTTTGAGATCAAAGTAGATATCAAACAACTTTCGATTTATCAAGATGGTGAGAAGTTAGAATCCGGAAAATATCTTATATTAGTCGGTACAAGCAGTGATGATATTATTCAAACATTCAATATTGAACTAACATCCAAAGATGAAATTACTTCTGATAAAGCAATGGCATACTTTAATCCAGATAAAGACTTCAGACCGAGTGATGATGATTTTGAACTGTTACTGAATAGACCTATCCCAAAACCACTTCCATTAAAGCCTTATACAACTAATTCCACACTTGTGGATATTTCAGCACATCCAATTGGGAAAATGATGCTATGGGGAATCTTAAAGATGTCCAAATCACTTAGTCAAGGAGTAGCTGATGAGTTTAATCAAGCAATGATAGAACATATGATTAAAGAAATGCCATTACGCTCATTGGTGAATTTCTCAGGTGGAAAGTTAACCATGAAGACTACATTAACTTTATTGAGTATTATGAATCACGGACTACTTAAGACTATGATTAAAGGAGTGAAATGATATGTTTGAACATGCTACGATGAAAATCATGCAAAAATCAATGGCTACATTAGATAAACCTCGTCTTAAGAAACAAGGGCCTCCTATCTATGAAGGAAATATTACTGAAGTAGTCTTTGATGAAGAAAACATGCTTCCCTGTGATCTAATATATTCAATCAATCAAGAAATAATCCCACCCACATGTTTTATGATACATGGGGGAGGTTTATTTTACGGAGATAAAAGTCTAAACATCCATGCTAGTGTGGAAATGGCAAAAAGAGGTTTCAATGTCATTAATCTAAATTATCCTTTACTTGAAGAAGCTTCGGTATTTGATCAAATCAATTCGATACTAAAAGCATATGATTTCTTTCATCTACATCAATTAACATACTCTTTAAATATGAATGATGTTGTTGTGATGGGAGATTCTGCAGGAGCATATCTTACCCTCATTTCATCGATTCTTGTCCACCGAAAAGACTTAATTAAGAAGTATGGCTTTGTTCATTCTAACATCACAATTAAAGCAATTGGTTGCATATGTATCATGGCTACCTTAACACGAAGCGATGCTTTATCATTTCTTCCTGCCTTAGCCTTTAGAGAACACGATGATGAAGACTTTCGTGATATTGTCTCATCACCATTAAACCTTATAAAGGATGCTCCACCATGCTTTATTATGGGGTCTGAAGAGGATTTACTAAAACAGGATACATACGATTTACTAGCAGCATGTCAATCAACACATCATTTACATGAACATCTCATCTTTGAAAAAGGAGATAAACATCCACTTTTTCATGTTTTTCCAATAACTCATGTCCATTATGAGGAAAGTCAAAGTGTGTTTAATGAAATGAGTAATTTCTTTAAAGCATATCAAAATAGAATTCTATAAGAAAAGGAATCAATTGATTCCTTTTTATAACTCTTGAGTGAGATCTTTTGCCAACTGAAGTAATTCATCTTTGTTAACAAGTTTATCAATAAACCGCTTTGGTATATTAGATAAACCCACTTGTGCCCCAATTAAAGCCCCTGTAAGCATTGCTCTAACTTGGTTTTGACCACCACCATTAAGCGCATGAAGTACACCGAGTTCAAAATTATCTGAAAATCGTGCAGCAAGATAATAGGAAGCAGGTAGCATATGGTAGATGGCACAAGGCATACCATAGACTAAAGAAACTTTCCAGGCTGGTTCAATGGTAATGTCAGGATCTAATGCTGCACGAGCCATGTAAGAAGGGGATAATAGCGCATCTGGTGAAGCAAATAGTCCTTCCTGAGAGGATGCATGTTTGCCTTTTTCTGGTGCTTGTAAGTTTGAACTAGTTACCGCATGAAATGGTATTTCATGAGAATGAACTTTCTCCATCAGTTTATCACCAAGTTGTCCATCAAGTTTATGTCCTTGAATCAACATAGCAAGGACAAGATTATAAGCGACTGAAAGTGATCCTACAATATCATCACTTTGAGTAATTTTAGTATTTTCAGCAACAACATGACTAAGCCGTCTTAAATCATTTGATAGAAAGATAGCGAGTGGAATATTTCGTTCAAGGGATTCAGTTGTATCACTATGACTTGATAGTGAGTCCCATGAAGTATTCTCAATCACACGTTTTTGATAAACATGGCGCATAACTTGAGATGTATAGCCCCCAAGTCCCCCCATAGGGGTTCCATCAAGGAAAGGAAGTATCTCTTGATCTATCATCTTAAAGTATGAATCAAGATCATAGGCTTTATGTTTCACTAAGTATTCTGCAGTTTTTTGAATGATAAAGCCTTGTTGAGATAGTTCACCTGCTTTTACTCCATCATGATAGCGATCTTTTTGTGGATTGGTATAATCACTAATCCATGTTCCATATGTTGCATGAAGTTCTTTTAAATCATAATACCAGTGAGGTCCTACACCTAATGCTTCTCCGATAAATGCACCTAATAATGCTCCTTGAGCTCGATCTTGTTTAGCGTTCATAGTATTCTCCTTAACATCATTCTAAGAGATAGTCTTACTTCACGCAATGAAACTGCATATAAAGGGGCTGTAACGAATAAACA
>DITO01000002.1 GCA_002422065.1 Erysipelotrichaceae bacterium UBA6182
TTGGCCGAACTATCACCTTGTGCTGGCGTAACCGAAGTTGGAACACCAGTCAAAGCAGGAGAAGCTAAAGGTGCCTTAGTATCGATTTGAGTCTGGATATTCGAGGTTACCCCATCAACATATGCAAGTTCTGTGGCAGAAACATTACCGATAATTGTGGTAGTTGGAAGAACAACATCACCGGTAAATGTCGGCGAATTAATGAATGCTTTGAGTTCCAATTCATTTGCAATTGACTTTAGATTTGCATCTGCTTCCGCATTAGAAAGCGGAGACATCTTTGCCGTGGTTGTGCCCGGCACAACTGGTGATAAAGATGCTCTATAGGTGATGTGTGCTGTCATGTTTTATTTCTTAAGAGGCGAGGATGATGACGCGATAATTTTCTAATTTTGGGAATAGATATTTCACAGTAGAGTAAAGAACAATTTTTACATCATACGAATCAAATGTATTTAAGGAGTCAATATAAAATTCATAGTCTTTATATTCAGTCCATGTCTTAGACATATTGCGTTCAACATCACAATTCATCTTAACCCATGGGAGAGAAATATGCGCTGGATCAGAGATAGAAGTACGAATAAAGACATCAAACGAAGTTTGAACTACCGATGCAGCCGCGACAAAAATCTTTGCAGCTTTTGAAGGAGTTTCGATCTTAATAATCTTAGAGATATATCTAGATTGAGCAGTACCGGTAGATGGATCTAATTCGGAAGCGGCATTAGATTCATTGTTAATGATAAAGTTGTTAGTTCTAAGTCTTGGATTGTTAATGACATCGAACATAGGCGAGACATTTGGATTTGAAGACTCAAATCTCATCTTCATTTCTGTAGAAGGTGTACCGGGAGAAAATACAGATTCTGTTCCCGTATTCATCAATACCAAATTTCTGTCTAGTTGAGTAGGTTCATTGAGTGGCATTTCTTCGTGAACACCTGCTGTATAATCAGCATTCATCAACTTAAGAGAATTCACAATTTTGGTTTCTGTTGGTTCAAATGTATCAACGATGGGTACAATATTTTGATACTGTTTATTGAGAGATACGACGAAGAGTGCCTCAGAAATACCTTCAAGTGAACAACCGGAACCAGTTGAATCAGTAATCGTCACAATAGGTTTAGAAACAAAACCCGAACCAACATTGGTAATTGTAACACCAGTAACGACGCCACCAACTACAATTGCGGTAGCTGTTGCTCCAGTACCACCGGTGATACTGATAGAGGGTGAATTAGAATATCCGGTACCACCAGTAGTAACAGCAATGTCATTAACGAACCCAGAAGTTTCGAGAAGACCTGCCGATGTTGCAGTAGCACCAGTAACAACAAACGACAGACTATAGTCATTTATGACTGTCACAGAAAAACCAGCAGAATTAGAAATTTGAGGTGCCGTGATACCTCGATAGACCGCACCAGAAAGACCAGTAAGAACTATTTTATCACCAGTTTTATGACCGTGTTGAGTTTCAAATGTAGCCGTAATAGTTGGAGAAGCACCAGAAGTAGTAGAAAGATTAAAGCCGGGGATCAAGATTGTTGGTGCATAAGCTCTTAGAGTATATTCTTTAGAAGCAGTTGAGAATGCGGCTTTGTGAATGATAAACTTAATGTCCTCTGCTTGTTCTGCAGTCCAAGTAATATTATTTTCCGATTTGAACATTGTACCAATATATGGCTGTTCAAAAATTGTAGAACCTGTTTCGACAGATTGCTTACCAAATTCAGACGTCCACACATTGTAATTATTAGAATTTGCCATGAGAACAAAACAAAATTCTCTATTTTCCGAAAGATAGATAGGTCTTTCAAATGTAAATTTAGTGGCAAGAGAAGCATTACCAGAAGTAAAAACTGAGGCTGGAGCCAAGCTTACATTAGCGTATTCCGATACTAAAACTTCACTTGGATATCCATTAACTACTTCTCTAATCTGAATAGTAATTGGAATCGAATTATCTTTGGATTGGAAAAATACTGAGATAGCAGTAATGAAACAACCACCCTTAACACCATATGTGAAAAATGTTTGTGCTAATGGGTCTCGGCCGCCCTGACCACCTTGACCACCCTGCCGCGGAGCAGGGGCTGGAGCTGGTGGAGGCAAAGGTGCTGGTGGTGGAGGTGGCGGCGGTTTAGCACCAATAATATTATTTTCAACTCTATTAATAACGGTATTTTGAAAAGTATTAAATCTCGTATTAGTTACATCAGTAGTCTGTTTGAATGTTTTAAGAATACCTGCAGCCGTAAAATCCGCCTGAGCAGTACCAACTGAATTTCCTGGCACTTTTGTTTCATCATAAACCGGAGAATCTTGTACCAAGAATGTTCTTGTTCCGGTATTAAATGTCATCGGTGGAACATCAAAATACCCAGACACAACCCCGGCAGCATTTGTTATTAATGGTACACCACCATTAACAAATTCATTTACAGATTTTCCATCAAAGAAAGCATATAATCTTGTGCTTGGCTTTGTATCGACCACAGAAAAACTTATTCTCTGTGGTCGAATGAAAGAAATTGATGTAAGACCTACAAGATCAGTTCTAGAAATAGACTGAGTAGTTAGATAACTATTGATGAGTGATGTTGCCATTTATTTCAATTTCTTTAATACTATAGAACCAACAGTTTTTAAGAATGCAAGTAAAATAGTTTTTGTTATTTTTCCATCATTAAAGATAGATGATATTACCTTGTCCAAAATTCTTGAATTTAAGGTACCAAGAATTTTAGATACAACATATGACCCATTGATCAATTTAACATCGCCGGCCGCTTCACAAAGCATTTCCATACACTGATCATGAGTACTGTGTTTATATTTAATTACATTTCTTAAGAATCTTGTGTCTTTAAGAATAGAAGTAGTTCCGTACCCATTTACTATATAAGTAGAATCACCATCTAACCAAAGATTGTAAACCATTTCTTTTGATTCTGATAGAGGTTTTAGCAATGCGGGTGAGTAATATACAATATCTTCGAGCCAATAGTATTGAACTATACCTTCAACCGATTTTGGAAGTGTTAAGATATTACCAATATAGATAGGATGATTCATTGTTGCGAAAGGAGTATTTTCCGAATTTGGACTATACAAACCCCACATTGTATTTCTAAGAGATTCCACATAAAGAACCTCATTATATGATGTACCTTCCCTATTCATTACCAAATCACCTGGTACAATTTTAGAAATTTCTTTAAATGATCCGTCATACATTGTTACTAGCGTGTCGGCCGTAAAACAACCTCCACTGCTAGTTGCAGCAGAAGAAACTGCAGGCTGAGGTGGCGGAGAAACAACTGGCACCGGTGCCGGTGCAAAAGAAACTCGAGCTCCGGAAGGTGGCACCCAATCCCACGGCCGCAAAACATCCACGGTTTCTGTAACCACATTAACCACAGTATTATTAACTACTAGATTGTTAACATTCAGTACGGATGGTAGATTTTGGATTTCTTCCCATGAATCTGATTTAGGAGTAATAATCATCATACCGTGCCAAGAAAACACAGAGAATGGATTAATATTTGTGATTCTAGAAGAGAATGGCTGTCTAGCAAATACTACTTCTGTATAAGGAAGAGAAACAACGCCATTAGTAACCTGGCAATTTGCATTGTTCGAGGTTAATGGGACAAGTGGAGTTTCAATAACTTCAAACTGAGGAATGATGTTACCTGAGAAATAAGTTACAGTAAACTGCTCATTCAAGATATCAGAGATAGTATCTGGATTTTCAAATGTGTCAACTAAATAACCTGACTTAAATCTTGACAAACCTGTCTGTGCATCAACAATGTCATAATTAATAACCGAGGCCTCGGATTCGGTCAATGTTACATATTCCTCAAGCTGTTCAAGTCTATTTTCAATCTTAGAAACATCCTTCATTGTATAAACTTTATTAGCGGATTTAGTAATCCGAATGTC
>DITO01000123.1 GCA_002422065.1 Erysipelotrichaceae bacterium UBA6182
ACAGGCCAGCAACTACGTGTTAGTGGCAAAGGTGAGCGTGGAGCACAAGGTGGACCTAATGGAGACCTTTACTTAGAAATCGTTGTCGCAAAACACAAACACTTTGTACGTGAAGGCAAAAATATTTATATTCAAGTACCTATTTCAAACATCGATGCAACATTAGGAACAACTGTTGATGTACCTACTGTTTATGGTGATGTTGAACTTACAGTTCCTTCAGGAACTCAAAGTGGGACACAATTCCGATTAAAAGGAAAAGGACTTAAGGATTTACGTACTGAAACTCATGGAGATCAATACGTAGAAATCAAAGTTGAGATTCCAACAAAACTCTCACGCGAAGAAAAAGAAGCGTATCAAAAACTAAAAAATCTTTCTTCAAATCAAAGTGTATATAAGAAATTTAAAGACAGTTTTAAGTAACACATCACGTGTTACTTTTTTAATACTTAATGATTTTTTTGATCATATTGTGAAGTTACACTACTTCAAATGAATATTTAACCAAAATATTAACCAAAATAGTTTGAATTCAAAATAAAACCTAAATCAATGTTGTGAAGAAAAGTTGGCTAGTGTAGAATAGGGGATAGGAGAATCCCAATGAGTAATACCCATCGCGCATTTGAGATACTAAAGATTTTAAGAATTCATAGTGATGAAGAACATCCTTTAACCTTTGAAGATATTCGCCAGTTTTTACTTGAAAAAGATTTGGATATGAATCGCAAGACTTTTTATGCAGATATCGCAAGACTTCGTGAGGTTGGACACACTATAAATACTGCGAGATCTAATAACTTTGGTTATTATATTCAATCAGAACCATTTACATTTGCCCAAGCTAAACTTCTTGTGGATGCAGTACAATCATCACGCTTTATATCAAAAGATATGAGTAATGAGCTTATTGATCATATAGCCTCACTAACTTCAACGTATCAAGCAGGTCAACTTAAGTCACGCTTGTATGTTGATGAGCGTAGTAAAACACTTAACAAATCAGTATATACTACCGTAGATCGTATTCAGAATGCCATTACTAAGAATAAGAAGATTCGCTTTCGCTATTCAGACACAGTACTTAATATAAAAAACGAGCGAGATCGTCGTTATCGCCATGATGGAGCTTTTTATCTAGTCTCTCCTTACATGCTTGTATGGGGTGAAGATAACTACTATTGTGTTGGTCATCATGAACAACGTGACACTTTATCTAACTTTAGAATTGATCGTATGGACAATGTTGTCATCATGCCAGAACCAAGAATATCAATGAGTGTTGCATCTAAAGATCCTCAGTTTAATATTTCAAAATATGCACAGAATATTTTCGCAATGTATCGAGGTTATACAGCAAATGTTACACTTCATGCGGATATGGATGTGTTGTCAGCATTCTCAGATCGTTTTGGTTCATCAGCGAAGTATAAGCGCTTAAGTGATACCCGTTTTGAGATTATTGTCAGTGTTGAAGTATCACCTCCATTCTATGCATTTATCTTTCAATTTGCAGATAAAATTAAAGTTATTGCACCGTTAAAAGTTGTCGATGAATTCAAAGAACATGTTCAAAGTACTTTGAAGCAATATATAACACTATAATAAAAGGGTTGTAACCATAGATCGTTAGATTAACGAACTAAGTTGTTACAACCCTTTATATTTTTTTAATTTGGATTAAACAGAAGTACTGAAATAGATCAACTGCATTTCTGAAACTTTTCCATCTTTAAAGATAAAGACAAGTTTATAAAAACTGAAGGAATAATTAATAATATCGCCTGTTACTGGAGAAGCTACAAAGTATGACCAACGATAATCATTTGTCCAATCAATAAAATGAATACCATCATTTCCTTCAAGATCAGGAGTGCCAAGGAGTGCTAATACTTCAGTCTCAGTTAATCCAAGTTTGAACTTGTTATTAAAGGAGAATCTTGGATCTGTAATCTTGTAAATATGACTTTCAGTGATTGAATTGAAAGCTTCAAAGGTTAATGACAATCCTTTTTTAGTTGCTGATTCAATAACGAGTGTTTCTTCTAGTCCAACAGGGAGTGTGACTTTACTATTAATGGTCTTCACAATGTCTTNNTATTTGTACAGCAATGTTATTTTTGCTTGTATCACTATAGTGAAGATTAACATCTTTCAACTTAAGTTTAGATAAATCATTTGAATCGATAAACTCATAGACAGCTTCAGCAAGCTCAATTTGTCTTGTTAATCCATCAGTTAATGACCATCGAACCTTTAATACTAATTTAGAAGTTACAGGATCAATTGAAGTATAGATATCTTTTTGAAGGGGATTTGCAGAGTAATAGGATTCTTCTTTTGGATATTCATTTCTTAATATCTTAGTGGGTAGTGTTGATGAGTATGTTTTTGTAATGTTTTGAATTGAAGTTGCATTTTGCTCATTAAAGATAACATCAAACTTAACTCCATCAAATACTGCATGGCTTAAAGCGTCTAGTTCATCTATTTGAGGTTTGAAGCTATAAGGTGTCAATCCTTGCTCATTTACTGTAAATAAACTGACATTACCAGAGTATTTATTAAACAATGCAAGTTGATTAGAATTATTTCCAATAAAATCACCAAACTTCCAATCGCTGAAACTCTCATCACCATTGTAATAGTATTTCACTACTTTATTTTGATCATTAAGTAATACTATTTGATCTTCAATCACAATAATCTCATACGGTGGTGTTTGAATAGTGCTTGTCTGAATATTATGTTGTCTGTCAAACACCGAGAATCTAAAGAATTCAGAAGCTAAATCAACCCAATTTTGAACGACTTCTAGACGTGTTCCATCACTTAAGGTGTAGACATCCATTCCATCAGCGCTTTGCTTAGTCGCCTTTAAATCAGGATAGTCTTTAAAGATAGCATCTAGCGTTGTATAACCTTTTTTGTAGAAGTCGACCATCCCTTGAATTTTACTAAAATCAATGGGTGTTAACTTCAATGGGCTATAGTGTTTAAAAGTATCAAAAGGTTTATAGGAAACCTTAGTTGTCCCTAAGTTTTTAATAACATCTGCAGTAAAAACCAGCTTACCTGGTAGGTTAGGATCAACCTCTCCTGGATCATTAGGATTAGGTTTAGGCTTATTATCATCGGGTAAATTTGTTTGAGGTGTACAAGCACTCAATAACAGTGTAATTAAACATAAATAAAGCAAAACCTTAGATTGTAAACTATTCTTTTTGCTTGAATCTTTTATTATTGTTTTATTCATACAACCCCCATAGTTTATTTAATTATATGAGGGATATTGATAAAAAGATAGATATCAAATTATAAAATTCACAAATTTACTTATAAGATGTAAAAAGTCATGTTATCCATGACTTTTTGCATCTTAATAAATAGTACTAACTTAAATCTTCAATTTCCTGAATAGTTTTAGATATAAAATCAATCGTTGATAACAGTGTCTTATCAGTGCTTAGATCAATACCAATGAGTTTTACTAACTCATGAGGTGGAAGTGTTCCACCAGCTTTTAACATGCTCTTCCAAGCTTCTACAAGCGTTGGATCTTGTTCAATAAGTTGAGAAGCATGAGTTGCAATTGATAAACCTGCTGAATAAGTATAAGGATAGAGTCCCATATAGTAATGAGGTTGTCTCATCCAAGTATAGGCAGCTTCATCTGGAATCGTAATATCATCTCCCCAGAAGTCTTTAATCGTTTTTAACATAAGTAGATTGAGCACATGAGCACTTAAAGGCTTTTGAGCATCCACTAAGCGATAAACTTCACGTTGATACACTGCCTCTAACATGTGTGTCACAAAATTATGATAATAAGTACGAGCAATCAGTGTAGCTTTAATCCAACGCTGAAAACGTGTCGATGAATCTTTCTTACTTAATGTCTTAGCCACAAATAGTTCATTAATCGTTGATGGAGCTTCAATAAAGTAAAGGGAAGCTCTTGTGTCAAAAATAGATTGGTTTTTTCCAGCTAAATAGAAATGGCCAGCATGTCCAAGTTCATGGGCTAAGACTAATGCTTCGCGCATACGCTCAGTCCAGTTGATGAGTACATATGGGTGAAAACCATAAGGTGAAGAACAAAAAGCACCCGTTGATTTACCTAGATTGTTTTCGAAATCAATCCATCGCTCATCAAATGAGCGATCAACCATCTCTAGATAATCTTCTCCTAAAAGTGCTAATCCTTCCTTTAAGATTGCTCTAGACTCACTTACCGTAATTGAAGGCTCAAATGTAGGATCTAAAGGAAGTTTCAAATCAGCATAAGTTAGTTTATCCAGATTATAGTCCTTCTTGATAAGAGATGCATATTGTCTCATGGGTGCCTTTAATAACTCATAGATAGTATCGATATGGGTATCATAAACAGCCTTTGAAACCTTTTGATTAAAAAGTAAATAATCAAATACATTATCATACCCACGTAGTGTTGCCATGGCTTTTTCTTTTTGAACATGAGCACCATAAACAGCAGCCATTGTATGTTGATATGCTTTTAATTGATTAGAAAATGAATCAAAGGCACCACGTCGAATATCATGATCACCATTGAATTCATATTGACCTTCAAAGGCATTAAATGATAAAGGATAAGATGTGCCATTTACTTCAAAAGGTTTAAACTGTAAATCTGCTAGTTTAGCGCGATTGTAGATACCATAGAAAGCGTTTAAAGGAGTAGAAAGCATAGAAATTGCTTTTTCTGCATCTAAACTTAATTGATGAGGTTTTTGAAGTAACACTTCATCAAGATACCCTTTTAGATGGGGAGCATGTTTTGAAACTTCTTGAAGTATTTCAGGAGCTAACTCACTCAATTCGACATCAATAAAAGCACTACTGGAAGCAAATGAAGCAGCTAGAGCACTTAAACTTCCTTGGCGCATCAGTGATTCCTGATTAGAAGAATCTTCACTTACTTTAAGTTGTGCAAAAGCAAATAGTGACGTTGCAGTTTGAGTTACTGTCGCAAGAGCGTCTAAACAAGCAATAATATCGTTTTGATTATTGAGTTTTCCTTGAAAAAGACTTAGTTTTGCAATATCGAGTTTTAAATGATCAATAGTTTCTAGAAATGCTTGTTCGGAACTAAACAGATCACTAAGATCCCAAGTATACTGCGTATCAACATCTGAGCGAGACTTATTCATGTTTGTTATCATCATAAACCTACTTTCATGTTTTTTAGTAGTGTACCATATTTTTTATCTCTTTAGACATTCACGAATAGATTTTATATAATAAGACAAGATTGTGAGGAATAATTATGGTTAAAGTGTTTGTATCAGATATGGATGGAACGTTCTTAAGAAAAGATCATTCTTATGAAAAAGAAAAATTCGATAATATTATGAAACAACTTAAAGAAAATAATCAACATTTTGTAGTTGCTAGTGGTAATCAATGGCGTCAAATACGTTCATTTTTTGGTGGTTATGAAAAAGATATTCATATTGTTGGAGAGAATGGTGCAGTCATCCTAAAAAATGATCAGATTATTGGATCAACTCACTTTGATAATGATGGTTTACAATTATTATTAGATTATGTAAAGGAACTAAACGTAGTATACATGTGTTCTGGTGTTCATCACTCCTATGTTTTAGAGTCTTATCCAAGTGAGTTAAAAGCACTCATTGAACTGTATGCTCGAAATATTAAGTATGTATCTGATTATGAGGTTAGTGACGATCCTATTCTTAAGATAGCCATAATATGTCCTAAAGAAAGTACACATGACATTATTAATGGTTTAAAAGATAAGTTTAAAGACGTTGAAATCCATAGTTCTGGTTTAGGATCAGTAGATATCAATCCTTTAGGAGTCAACAAAGGACGTGGACTTGCAATGCTTTTAGAAGCATTAGGATGTTCTTTTGATGAATGTATGGCATTTGGAGATGGTGGAAATGATATTTCAATGCTAGAGAGAGTTGTCTTTCCTAAAGTTATGGGCAATGCACCAACATGGATGAATGAGTTTGGTGAAGTCATCGGAACGAATGAAGAGCAAGCGGTATTATCAACTATTTTGAAAGAAATTCAAAATCATGATTGAAATCGGATTAATCATACTAGGTTCAGTCCTAGTCATTCTATTAACTATTATTCTTATTTTTATGTTACGTCAACAATCTTCAATTGCTACATTTCAAAGTCAATTGCTCTACATCCAGGAATCATTTTTAAAAGAAACCCAAAGTATAAAAACAAGTCAACTCATGCAAACCAATCAGTGGCAGGAAGAAATGCATCATACATTTGCAACTCATGTAAATCCACTTCATCAATCACTGCACTCGGTGAGTAATATGATGGGGGAACTCCATCAGATGAATCATTCGATTTCACAACTCAAACAAGTGCTTAGCAGTGAAAAATCGAAAGGACTTTTAGGTGAAGTCTCACTTCAATCAATTCTTTCGTCTTTATTGCCTTCTAATGCCTTTAAACTACAAGCAAATCATCCATCATTTGAGAACAATAAAGTGGATGCTTTAATCCAGTTGTCAGCAGGGGACAAGCCAATATATGTTCCTATTGATGCTAAAGTCCCACTTCAAGATTATGAAGTGTATATTAATAATCCTACCCCAGAACATTGGAATAGCTTTATCAAAGCCATTAAAACACAAGCAAAAAGTATACGTCAAAAATATATCAGACCACCTTACACAAGTGAATTTGCTTTAATGTATATCCCTTTTGAATCACTTGTCCATGATTTGTATCAAGACAATCATATACTTCATACTATCTTTCAAGAAACTAATGTGTATGTTGTATCACCTATGACACTGCACGCATTCCTTAATGTTTTGATGATGAGTTACAAACATCATGACATCGTGGCACAGTCACAAGTTATTATTCAACACATGAGTGAGTTATCAAAACATGTGAGTAAATCAGAAGATCTAGTGGATTCAATCATTAAGAAACATAATGACATTCATCAAAGTATGCAATCATTAAGTTTACACTTAAAACATGTTCAGAATCATATGAAGGGTTTAGAAATGAGTAAAAATACTCCCAATGAAGAGAATGTAGTCTAAAGAATATCATTTTATTAGGCTTTCTATTGTATTTTTTACTTAGAATTTAATCAATATTAATCTTGATAGTGTATATTAAAGGTGGACGTGGGTCTTGGCCATGGATAACCAAAAAAGTTGAGTCGGGGGAGACTCAACTTTTTTAAACCTTAAGTTGTGAGAGTATGCTCATATCAGGATCAATAAATATTGTGGTGTATTGTTTAACACTTACCATCCCTAAAGGAGCTTTAGGGATCTTCTTAATATGTGATATATTTGTATACATCACTTCAACAGAAGAAGACATTGAATATTTTGAATAGTTAGCACATAGATTTGCAGCAGTGCGTATCATAGTTTCATTCACTGGTTTCTGAGTACGTAGTAGAACATGAGCACTTGGTGCATCTTTCACATGAAACCACATATCATTCTTTTGAGCAAATTTGAATGTTAAATAATCATTTTGAATATTATTCTTACCAACATAGACAATGAAATCTTCCCCAATATAGTGAAGAATTTTAATGGGAGGTTTCTTTGTTTTGGAAGGCGCAGTTTTACTTGAACGCATTAGTCTTGCGAGGACAAGTTCTTCTTTAATTTGTATTGCCTCTGATACATTCGCAAAACTTAAAGCCATATCACAACTTTCTAAATATTGAATCATCGTCTCAGTCAGTTCAATTTGCTCATGAATATAATGAATTGAACTGTTTTGTTTCTGAAATTTCTTATAGTAATGATTTGCATTCTCTATTCCTGTTAAATGTGGTTGAAGGGGAATCTTTACTTCAATAGTTTCATCGTCAAATGAAGGCACAATAATTTGAGTATCACCTTTTTTTACTTTGTAAGCATAGGCCATTACATAATCTGCCCAATCTTTAAATTGATAAGACTTCTCAGTAGCTTTTAGATCATCATTTAAGCGTTGAATTTTAAGACGTTGTTTTTTTAATTCACGTGTTATTACTTTTGCGATATCTTGAGTTAAAGCTTTTATATTCCGTTGATGATCAATATTTGAATACACTTGATGCATCATGTCATGACATTCACCTTCATTAAAACCTGTTTGATAATGAAGAAAAGGAATGATATGAAATTTTTGAGAGTCTTGTTGACTCACATACAATGTTTGTGAATGTTGTAGTTGATAGAATACATCTTTCATATCCTCACCCATTGTTGAGCGATATTCCAGTTCTTTAGCTAACTGAGGAGAACATCCTTCAATATCCATCCAATGAGTTATTTTACTTAAAATGTCTGGATCATCAATTTTTACTTTAGATTGACTTTGAATGGGTTGAAAAGGTGCATGAACCATGATAAAACGTGATGAGTTTTTGTCAGGGTATATCTTCGTATGAGCATCAATGATTTTATCTTCTGAACTCACTAATATAGCATTTGCATATTGCCCCATTAGTTCAACATAAAGTGACACTTGAATTTTATCAAATACATCATTGGTTGTATCAAAAACCATTTTGAAATGACGATCATGACCACTTTGAGTGACTTCAATGCACATTGCTCCTTCACAATATTTCTTGAGAGAAGTAAGAAATGAACTTTGATGAGTTTGAGTCGTAGCTTGCTGTGTAAGCTGTATACGATTTGATTGAGCATCTAAGGCAATCAGTATTGTGAATCTTTGAGATGAGAAAGCGTGCATGACATAATGATGTTCTCCCACCTGTTGAATCTTATTCACTTTAAAAGGACATTGCACTGTTATGTTTTTGAGTAACGCACTTAAAATAAATCCATCAATTGCCATAAAATTCTCCAATTTTCACCATTATATCACATTGACAATGGTTCTTTAACTCGTTAAACTAATACAAAGGATGTGAGAGAATGAAAAAAGGACTTCTTATCGTGTTAAGCGGCCCAAGTGGGGTGGGTAAAGGGACTATTCGTGAATTGTTTATTCACAAGCCAGAACTCAATATTGCGTTCTCCATTTCGATGACAACTCGTAAGATGCGTCAAAATGAAATCAATGGAGTACACTACTATTTCGTTTCACATCAAGATTTTCAACTTGCCATTGAAAATGATGAACTGCTAGAATATGCAGAGTTTGTAGGCAACTATTATGGAACACCACTTAAAGAGGTAGAACGTCTTCGAAATCTTGGATACAATGTATTACTAGAGATTGAAGTTCAAGGAGCACTTCAAGTGCTTGATAAGGTTCCAGATGCACTGATGATGTTTGTAGTTCCTCCAAGTATGGAAGAACTAAGACGTCGCATCGAGAGTAGAAAATCAGAAAGTGAAGAAGTTATTAATGCTCGTTTAGAGAAAGCAAGTGCAGAAATGGAACTTACAGGGAATTATCGTTATGTAGTTTGTAATGATGATCCTCAACTTGCTGCAGATATTATCTCTGTCATTATTAAACGATATTCAGAAGCGACCTAGTCGCTTTTTTTTCGCCTTAAAAGGTAAAGCATCTGATATAATACCAATATGATTGTCGATGTCGTCCTTAAAAACAAAATAAAGTCAGCTGATCAGTTATGGTATTACACTCCTCAAGCAATTCCTGTAGGATGTCGAGTTAAGGTTATGCTTAATAGTCAAACTCTTATAGGGCTTGTCATTGATTGTATTGAGGATCGTTCTACCTCATTTGAACTGAAACCGATACTTGAAGTGCTAGATGATACTCCTGTATTATCTCCACTTTTTTTGCGTCTTTTTGATTATGCCCAAACGATATCTTTAGACACAAAATATGAAATCCTCCAACAATGTCTACCTATTGATAAAAGATTGAATGAGAATACTGTTGAACCTTTAAAAGAAAAGAAATATATCCGAACGAATCGCTTAATTAGTGAATCAAAGCTTAGGAAAGTGAATGAAATCCTTGAGTCTAAACCAGGGGAGATCATTGATTATTCTCTTATTTCTTCATCGCGTCTAAGAACTTTTGTAAAGGATGAACTTCTAGAAGTAGTTGAAGATCTTCCTTCCTTTGTAACGCAAGAGAAGGCTATACAACCTCCTCTTAATCAAGAACAAAAAGAAGTGGTTGATGCAATTGAACTCGATAGTCATCAAGTCCATGTTATTAAAGGTCCAACAGGAAGTGGTAAAACGCATGTCTTTATGGCATGTGCTCAAAAAGTACTCGATAAGAATAAAAGAGTCCTCATTGGAGTCCCAGAAATCTCATTAACTCCACAAATGGTTCAACGCTTTCAAACTTTCTTTAATGTTCCTGTCATTGTATATCATTCTTACTTAAGCATTAAAGAAAAGGTCACTGCTTTAGCCCAAATTCGAAAGCATGAATCATGCATTGTGATTGCTACACGATCTGGTTTATTCATTGATGAATCATTTGGATTAATCATCCTCGATGAAGAACATGATTCTAGTTTTTATCAATCCACACCTATGGTGTATCATGCACATGATATTGCTTTATTCATAGCACAACAATGTAATATTCCTCTTTTACTAGCAAGTGCAACGTTATCATTAGAAACGTATGCGAAAGCACTTAAAGGTATTTATCACTTACATGAGTTAAAAACAAGACATGAAGCCAATCTACCAACACTGCATATCGTAAATATGCGTGAAGACATTAAGAAGTATCAATCCTACATGATTTCTAAACCCTTGAAAGAAGCGATTGAATTACGTCTACTTCAAAAAGAACAAGTCTTAATACTTATGAATCGACGAGGTGCTTTTCCTACAGTAACATGTAGATCATGTCTACAAGATGCTCGTTGTCCTGAGTGTGGATTGAACTTAAATTATCATTCCGATACTCAAAAGATACATTGTCACTATTGTGCAAAGGTTTATAGTAATTATGCTTGTGTTCATTGTGGACATACTCATTTTAGCGGAAGTGGATATGGAACCCAAAGTGTAGTCTCTCGTTTACAATCCATATTTCCAAATGCTCGGATTGCACGTCTTGATTCTGATGTTGATTCAGTCTCAAAATCTTCAGAAATATTAAACGATTTTTCTCAAGGAAAAATGGATATTCTTGTAGGAACTTCATTGATTTCTAAAGGTTTAGATATCGAGTCTGTAACATGTGTTGGTATATTAGAAGCAGATCAATCACTATCTTTCTTAAATCTAAGAAGCTCTGAATCAACCTTTGCTATGCTTATGCAAGCAGCAGGTAGAAGTGGAAGAGCAAAGAAGCATGGAGAAGTGTTTGTTCAAGTAATGGATCCACAACATCGAGTGATTGAGTGTTTAAGAAACCAGGATTATACACGCTTTTTTAAAGAAGAAATGGCTTTTCGTCATCAAGCACAATTACCACCTTATGTTTATTTGATTGCGATTGAGTTTGCTCATAAGGAAGCTCAAGTAGCTTTTGAAGGTTCACTATCAATCACACGTTTACTTCAAGAACAGATGCATACAATAGGACCATCAATGTTATTAAAACAAAGAGGTCAATTTCGATATCAAACTATTATTAAGACTAAAGATTGGATTAAGACACTGCAACTATTAAAAGAATTAAAAATTACACAACATCGAAAAATTGATGTGCGTGTGATTGCTAATCCTTATGCACTAGGAGGTATATGATTTCATCAAGAGAACTAGCATATGAAGTATTAGTGAATGCAATTAAACATCGCTCATACATTAATCTACAACTAAAAGGAATACAACACCCAGATATGGCATTCGTTAATGCATTAGTCTATGGTGTGATGCAACATTCACTCCAATTACAGCATCTGTTTCATCCCTTTGCCACAAAGAATATTGATGTTGAAATCGATGTCATATGTATGATGAGTGGTTATCAAAAACACTTTATGCGTCAGATACCAGATTATGCCATAAAAGCTGAAGCTCTTAAGCTTTGTGATAAGCATGTTCCTTATGCTAAGAAGTTTGTGAATGCTATGCTTGAGCGTATCTTTGAAGCTACACTCACACAAGCCAACAGTCATGAAGACATCAAAGGATTAAGTCTTGAAACTTCATTTCAACCATGGATTTTAAAGATGTGGCAATCCCATTATGGAGCTGAATTTGCTTATGATTTTGCTATGTTCTCAAATACACCATCGGATTTATTTGGCTTTGTTCATTATGATTTAAAAGAGAATCTTAAAGACTATGGAGAACCTATTGGGGAATGGGCATTTAAAGCAGATAAATCAATCATTCAACATCCAGATTTTTTAAGTAAAAAAGTATTTATTGCCGATATTCATGCTCAAAAAGTAGGATTTAACACTCCAATTAAGCCAAATGATCGTATCCTTGATGCTTGTGGAGCTCCTGGAGGAAAATCTTTAATGATGGCAATGAAAGTCAAAGATCAAGCAGATATCATCTGTGCTGATATTGCACCTCACAGGTTAGAACTTGTTAATCAAACACTTAAGTTAGCACAAATAAAGAGTGTTACAACTCAAGTGTTAGATGCAACATTAACTCATGAATTCTATCCACCTAATTCCTTCGATGGTATCCTAGTGGATGCTCCATGTTCAGGATTAGGCGTGCTTCGTCGTAAACCTGAGATAAAAATGTTCATAACACCTCAAGATATCGATAATCTTGTTAAGACACAAGCTGAAATACTTAATAGTTGTGCATTATGTGTTAAACTTCAAGGATGGTTAGTATATAGTACATGTACGCTTAATAAAAAAGAAAATGAAAAACAGATAGAGTCCTTCTTAAAGTTGCATGAAGACTTCATTTGTGAAAGTATTATGCCTTTTGATTCTTTTAGCACAGGAGGCGATGGATTTTTTATGGCAACTTTAAGGAAAATAAAGTAAAATAGTCACATGAAACAATCAATCTACGGTTTAACTTATCCTCAACTCGAAACATGGTGTATATCCCATGGTTTTAAAGCATTTCATGCAAAGAATACATATCGCTGGCTTTATCAAAAGCGAGTAACATCTTTTGAAATGATGAGTGACTTATCACTAGCACTTCGTCAAGCTTATATGGATGAATTTCATATGGATCCTCTCGTTCAACTTGAGCGTCAAGTATCTAAAGATGGCACTCGCAAGTATTTACTACAACTTGATGATGACTCAATCGTAGAAACAGTGCTTATGATTCAACCCTATGGAAATAGTGTTTGTGTAAGTTCTCAAATTGGATGTAATATGGGGTGTGCTTTTTGTGCTTCAGGACTAATCAAAAAATCTCGTAATGTGCGTGCTGATGAAATGGTGCGACAACTTTTACATGTTCAAATGGATTTAGATCAAGAAGAGCAACGAGTATCTCACATGGTTGTTATGGGAATTGGGGAACCTTTTGATAACTATGATCATGTTATGGATTATATTCGTATTTTGAATCATGATTTTGGTTTAGCCATTGGTTCACGTCATATGACTGTTTCAACTTGTGGAATTCCTGAAGGAATACGCAAGTTTGCGAAAGAACCTTTTCAAGTTAATTTAGCAATTTCTTTACATGCTCCTAATGATGAACTACGCTCATCGATTATGCCTATTAATAGAGCATATCCTTTAAAAGCACTGATGAGTGCAATGAGTGAGTATTTTCACCAATCAAATCGAAAAGTAACTTATGAATACATCCTATTAAAAGATGTGAATGATTCAGTGGTTCATGCGAAGGAACTTGCATCCTTAATTAAAGGACAGCATGTTTATGTTAATCTTATCCCTTACAACAAAGTTGAAGAGCAACCTTTTGAACAAGTGACTCCAATGCAAGCTCAACGTTTCTATGAAACACTTAAAAAAGCAGGGGTTACCGCAACACTGCGTATGGAACATGGCGCAGATATTGATGCTGCATGTGGTCAATTACGTAGTAAGAAGTTGAAAGGATGCCAAGTATGAAGATTGCTGGAAAATCAGATAAAGGAAAAATTCGTCTACTCAATGAAGATGCTTTCTTTATTCACAAAGATCCTCTCCTTGCCATTGTTTCTGATGGTATGGGAGGAGCACCCCATGGCGAAATTGCATCTGAATTAACCATTAAGTCCTTTAGTGCGAAATTATTAGCTCTCAAAACGTGGGATGCTGATAATATTGCTCAACTTGTGCATGAGACTAATCATGAGATTGTTTTAAAAGCATCACAAAATCAAGCCTATATTGGTATGGGTGCAACATTAAGTGCATTCATTAGTCACCATGATCAATCTTTTATTGTTAATGTTGGAGATAGTCGGGTTTATGGTCTAAAAGATAATCAACTAACTTTACTTACTGATGATCACACTATGATGAATGAAATCATTAAAAAAAGTGATGAGGTGATTTCAAATATTGATCAACGATATAAACACATGCTTACTTCTGTGATTGGAATTCCTGCGGGATGTATTGTGGATGTTACATCAATTAATGATAAGTATGACAAAATTCTAGTTTGCAGTGATGGCTTAAGTAATTTAGTATCTGAGACAACTATGATTGATGTCTTATTATCATCACAGAGTATCGAAAAACAAGTTTCAAAACTCATTGATATTGCGAATAGAGCAGGGGGTAGTGACAATATTACCCTGATTATTATTGATATGCGAGGTGAAGCCTATGAGTAACATTATTCGAAGTCGTTATCTCGTTTCTCGCAAACTTGGTGAAGGTGGAATGTCAGATGTATATCTTGCTACTGATACATTACTTAACCGAGAAGTTGCGATAAAGATATTAAGACAAGAACTATCGATTGATCCAGTTAATCTTCTACGTTTTCAGCGTGAAGCTAATGCAGCAAGTAAACTCAATCATCCTCATATAGTTGAGATTTATGATGTTGGTGAAGAAGATGGACGCCATTATATTGTTATGGAAGTTGTTCGTGGGAAAACATTAAAAGAGCTTATTCAAACTCGTGGTGCTTTAGATGTTAAAGAAGCTATATTTTTAATGCGCCAAGTCATTTCTGCATTAGCGCATGCCCATACTCATAACATTATCCATCGTGATATTAAGCCTCAGAATATTCTTGTTAAAGATGATGGTACTATAAAAATTGCTGATTTCGGCATTGCTATGGCCATGGATGCGACCCAACTTACTCAAGTTGATTCAGTCATGGGTTCAGTTCATTATATGGCTCCAGAATGTGCTCGAGGAGAAGTTGCATCTGTTCAAAGTGATGTATATGCTTTAGGAATTGTTTTTTATGAACTTCTAAGTGGGCAAGTTCCTTTTGCTGCTGAAGTTTCTGTCCAAGTTGCCCTTAAGCATATGCAAGAACAATTCCCTTCAATTAAAGAACTTAATCCTACCATTCCACAATCAATTGAGAATATCATTCTAAAGGCCACTGCTAAACATAAAGGAAATCGCTTTGACTCTGCGAATGATATGCTAGCTTCTCTAGATGCAGCACTTGAGAGAAAAGATGAGAAGAAATTAATCTTTGAACAAGATCTTAACTTAGATTCTACTCAACTCTACCAAAAGGTAGAAACTAAAGAAAATACACCTACATCATGGTGGATTACATTAATTGTGGGAGTGCTTCTCTCTGGGCTTATCTTATTTCTTGGTATCCAAGCAACGTCATGGTTTAATCGGATTCCAGTTGACAATACGATTGAAGTGCCTAATATCGTCGGTTTAACATTTTCAGAGGCTCGAGAAGTCTTAGAACCACTTGGATTATTTTTAAGCACGAATGTTCGTTATCAACTCACGGATGGGATTGAATTTGGAAAGATTATTTCATTCACACCAGGTTTGACATCTAAAGTTGAGAGAGGAACTGTTATTACAGTATGGATATCCGATGGGATTTACTTTGTCGTCGGAGACTATGTTGGTAGAACCATTGATAGTGTTCAAGAAGAACTTGAAGGAACACGAATACTTATTCGAATAGAAAAAGAACAAAGCACTGATGTCGCAGCAGGGACCATTATAAGACAAGAACTACTTCTTCCTATGGAGAAACTTGATCCACGTCGTCAATTTGAAATAAAGCTCGTGGTGTCAACTTTTATCGAAATCATTATGCCAAGTCTCATTGGGTTACCTATTGAAACTGCGGTAGATCAACTTGATGCATTAGGTGTTGAAGTGTCTTTAAAGAAACTGTCAACGGCAGGATTAAGTGATGAAGAACTAGAGGAGATACAGTTTAATGTTGTTATAGGCATGTCAGTAACTCCAGGGTCTGTCTATACTCAAATAGATGGTCGAGCTGTTGAACTGAGCTATTACGAATGAGTTACACCATTAAAGCACGATGTGTTAAACACATCTCAAATCAATATACTTTTAAGCTTGATAATCAAATGACGATTGTAAAAGCAAGTGGTAAACTTCGACTATCCATGTCTCCAATGGTAGGAGATTGGTGTGCACTTGAAAAAATCGGAGATGAATTTGTAATTCAAAAAGTTTTACCACGTCAAAATGCATTGACTCGTCCATCTATTGCTAATGTAGATCAAGCAATGATTGTGACTTCTTTATTTCGTCCAGATTTTTCTACGACTCTTCTTGATCGCCAACTTATGTTGATTGCTTATGAGAATATAGAACCACTCATTATCATTACAAAGTGTGATCTAGTTGAACAGGATAATCCTGTGTTTGATATTATTAAAGCCTATGAAAATGCAGGATACACGATTCTAATCACAGGTTTTAATTATCCTATACAGCATATTTATGATCATCTTAAAGATAAGATTACCGTTTTAACTGGTCAAAGTGGAGCAGGCAAAAGTGCACTTATAAATCGATTAGATCCTACATTTCAACTCATTACTCAAGAAACATCCAAAGCATTAAATCGTGGTAAACATACCACACGCCATGTCCAACTTCATGAAGTAGGAGAAGGATTACTAGCGGATACTCCAGGATTTTCAGCGCTTTCATTTGCGAATCTAGATCCACATATTTGTGCGCACTTATTCAAAGAGTTTGCTCCTTACGTTAGTGAATGTCGATTTAATGATTGTTTACATATTAATGAACCTGACTGTGCGATTAAGAATGCAGTAGCAGAAGGGAAGATTGCTGAATTTCGTTTAGAGAACTATCAAGAAATAATTCAAATGATTAAGGAGGAGAAACGTATATGATTTTAGCCCCATCACTATTAGCTGCTAATTTTTTGAATCTATCAAAAGATTGTCAAATATTGAAAGAACATGGAGTTCAATGGTTACACTATGATGTTATGGATGGACACTTTGTTCCAAACCATTCATTTGGTGTTGATATACTAAAACAAATCAAACAGAATTTTGATTTTATTTATGATGTTCATTTAATGGTTTCTAATCCAAGAACATTTATTGAATATTTTTCTACAGTTGCAGATGTCTTAACCATCCATATTGAAGCATGCAAAGATATTAATGAGGCGATTGAGTTGATTGATATTATTCAAAATCACGGAATTAAAGCAGGAATTTGCATTAAACCAAACACGGATGTTGCAGCAATAGAACCGCTTTTAAGATATGTAGACTTAGTTCTTGTGATGAGTGTTGAACCTGGTTTTGGGGGTCAATCCTTTATGGTTGAGATGCTTGATAAAGTGAGATTACTTAAAAACATTAAAGATAATCATCAGTTTAGTTTCATGATTCAAATTGATGGTGGTATTAATAAAGAAACAGGTGAGATGTCACGTCTTGCAGGTGTTGAAAACTTGGTTGTTGGGAGTTATCTTTTTAAAGACTTAACATCAAGAATTAGTGAATTTCAATGAAAGTAGCCATCGTAAGTTCATTAGCTCAACCTCATGAACTCGTTGGGTTCCAAGTTTTTATTGGATGTGATTATGGTGCTTTTATTTGTGCACAAGCTAACATTCAAATGAAGTTAGCTGTGGGTGATTTTGATTCTGTAACCCAAGAGCAATTTGAACTTATTAAAAAACATGCTCAAGATGTACATGTCTTAAATAAAGAGAAAGATATCTCTGATACAGAGTATGCTCTTTCGTTAACTGAAGCTTCTGATGATGTCACGATTATTGGTGGTATTGGTGGACGCTTAGATCATGAGTTTGCGAATATGCTTTGTTTAATAAAGTATCCTCATGCGAAACTTGTGAATGACACAAACACTATGTTTGTGATATCTCACAAAATACATATACCAAAGCAAGAAGGCTATTTATCTCTTTTTCCACTTCAACAAACATTAGTTTCAATACAAGGGGTTAAGTATCCACTAAATAAACATACACTTAATGCCTATGATACATTATGTTTATCAAATGAAATCACTGATGATGAAGCCGTGATTGAGGTAAATCATCCATGCATTATTATTCTAAGTCAATAAAAAAAACGGTGTAAACCGTTTTGTTTTTTTAAGCAGCTTGTTGAGCTTTAAGTGTTTTCAATGCGCGGGTGGAAATACGGACCTTTTGAGGTTTCCCATCGACAATGAGTGTAACTTTTTGAAGATTCACATTCCATTTGCGACGTGTTGCGCGAAGTGAGTGAGAACGCTTGTTACCCGAAAGTGCTTTTTTACCGGATACGGCACATACTCTTGGCATACCGTGTCCCCCTTTCATAATTGCTTGTAAATAATAGCACAAGATTTACTTAATGGCAAGTCTTTTGTCTGACTTAGAAATAGGTTTTGTATGGTCACGTTGTGTTGTTTATGTTATGATATCAACAAGTGTAGGACGTCTATGGAAAAACAAATTCTCGCAGTAGTTTCATTTTCACAATATAAAGTTAAAGTGCTTGTTGCACAATTTTTCAACACTAAATTTAATGTGCTAAAAGTCGAACATGTCACATGTGATGGATTTGATGGAGAGCATATTTTAAATGAGCAATTAATCGTTAGTTCACTAAAAAAAGCATTCGAACATATAGCAACTAATCTTGGCGCATCCATTACAAATGTTATCATGATTGTTCCATCCATTGGTATGGATCGTTATCATGAGAAAGTCACTGTTTTTCCTCAGTTCTCAAGCACAATCACAAATAAAGACATAGTGTTAGCTTTAAAGAAAGCAATGAACTCACAAGTCAGACAAGATAAAGAAATCATATTTGTGAACGTGAACACTTTTATTGCGAATGATACTAAATATAAGAAAATGCCTTCAAACTTAGAGGCTAACTCGATTATATTAGATATGGATCAGTTTGTGGCTGATAAACAACTGACTTATAGCTTAGCAGCATGTATCGAAAAGGCTGGGGTAGGGATTCTAGACATTGTTTTAGATTCATGGGCTCTTGGCAAAGAAACAGCAGCTATAGATGCATCAATGAAATCAAGTGTGATTATTGTGGACATTGATCGTTATAAGACCTTGTTATCGTTGTACTATCATGGCAGACTTATTTCCTCATCTTGGATTGATCAAGGATATGGAACATGGGTTAACGCGATTGTTCAAGCACATCAGCTACAGTTTGATGTCGCTCACCGCTTACTTGTTCAAAATGTTGATTTAGATAAATCAAAATATGGTACACATCCGATATTCTTATGGCAAGTAAAAGAACAAACTTACACCACAAATCAAGCCAACATTATGGAGTGTGTAGAAAGTCATATCGATAGATTTATTGAAGAAGTTCATGAAGTATGTCAACCTATCTTTGCTAAATCATTCGGTGAATTTATTCTTACAGGTGAGGGAAGCTTACTTGAAGGACTAAGTGAGCGAGTTAAGAAAGTGACAACAATTCCAACAAAGATTTATGTCCCTGAAACGATGGGAGCGAGAGATCCTTCTTTATCTCAATGTTTAGGTGCATTATACGCTTATAAAGATCATTTAATCTATCGACATCATACTGCTTCTTGTGTGAATGAAGTTGAATTTGATACAATGATAAAAAGTGTTAAATTCAATGACACTCAAGATGGAACAATTTCTAAAAAAGTGAAGGGTTTCTTCGAAACGAAGAAAGACTAGGGGAGTTATAATGACTGAACAATTTCAATATCAAGTTGCAAATATAAAAGTATTTGGCATCGGTGGTGCAGGATGTAATGCCGTCAATCGCATGGTTGATGAAGGGATGCAAGGTGTCGATTTCTTTGTATGCAATACCGACAAACAAGTTTTAGATGTAAGTGTTGTTAAAAACAAGATTATTCTTGGAAAGCAAACTACAGGTGGTCTTGGCGCAGGTGCTAATCCACTAATTGGAGAAAAAGCAGCAATCGAAAGTGAAAATGAGATCAGACAAGCGATGCAAGGAGCGAATATGATTTTCCTTACTGCAGGACTTGGAGGTGGAACTGGTACTGGTGCTGCACCGATCTTTGCGAAAATCGCAAAAGAACTTGGAGCATTAACCGTCGGTATCGTTACAAAACCATTTAACTTTGAAGGAAAGAAGCGTATGACTCAAGCCTTAAATGGCCTAGAAGAAATGCGTAAACATGTAGATAGTCTTATTATCGTTTCAAATAACCAAGTTCTTGAAGTCATTGGAAGAATTCCTTTCATTGAAGCTTTTAAAGAAGCTGATAATGTACTACGCCAAGGAGTTCAAACCATTACTGACTTGATTGCTGTTCCAGCACTTGTGAACTTAGATTTCGCAGACGTAAGAGCAGTCATGGAAAACCAAGGCAATGCACTCATTGGTATAGGTATGGCTTCAGGCGAAAACAAAGCCGTTGAAGCAGCGATTAAAGCCATTACCTCACCTTTACTTGAAGCACAGATTAAAGGCGCGTCAAACGCTATTGTGAACGTCACAGGAGGTCTTTCAATTAATCTTTATGATGCCAATGATGCAATTGAGTATATTCGTCAAGCAGCAGGCAATGAAATTGATATTATCT
>DITO01000095.1 GCA_002422065.1 Erysipelotrichaceae bacterium UBA6182
TCGTGCGTCAGGTTCTGGTGTTTTTGCTAGGGATGCAGATGCTCAAGTCGATATGATTCAACTCAATCTCGTTGAAGTCCCATCACGCAATAATCCTGAAGAATCATCAGCAACTGCTTGGAGGTTAGAAAGTAGTCTGCGGGAATTTCAAAGCTTTAAGCCTGTCAATATATGGTTTGAGTATCCAATTCACAGAGTGGATGAAGCAGGAAAACTAGAGAAGAATTATGCTGATGGTGATCCAAGGGCTAACCTTATCAAAAGTTATAAACGAAATCAGACGACTGAATCTCGCAAAGAAGAATTTGATAAAGCATTTGATAAGAATAAGAAGAAAAACGGAACCTGTCTTGCTTTTGTAGTTGCAGAGTATTTAGGAATAGCTGAAAGAACTTTAAGGGATCGAGTGAAAGAATTTAGTGATGAATATCAAACCAAAAAGGGCATCATATCTCGAAAGAAGTGAACATGGAAAACAGGGAAAACGTCAATTTTCATTGCGATTTCGTAAATTTGGCAGAAAAGTCAAAATTACCTATATGCAAACTACCAAAAAAACTGGCGGATAGGCTTTATATAGTTGGATGTAACCAACACGCTAACGCATGTTTGTAGGATAGGGCTTGAAAGCCTGCCCTATCCCAAACAATGCATCATCGTTAGCACTCACCTTTCTTCCAAAGAAAAAAACGAAAAAGTAAAAAAGTGGTTAGCAATTACAATTATTTTTGCATGTTTCAAAATTCTAATAAGTCGAATATTGAAATATCTAATTTGGTATAATAGTCTTAAAGAAAGTTTTGGGGTGAGTCTATGAAAGATATCAATATCACAAAATCAAATAAGAAAGTGTTTACTGGAGCATTTGTTTTATGGATGCATGTAAAATATCCACACATACAAAGACCAGATATTATGGGGTCGAATGTGATGTACACCATTAATAGAGATTGTGGGTTTTCTATTAATGACTTAATCAACGAAAGAATATCACTAGATGAGTATCGTGATAAATACGAACAGTACTTTGAAACCATAAATAGAAAATCACCGAGTGGACATGCGAATGTTCAAAAGTGGAATGCTCAATATTTCATTGAATTTATAAAAGATGATTATATGAATAAGAATCGGACATAGGTGTCAAAGTATGCACATACAATGTACAAAAGCAATGCTAGACTACATCAAACCAAATATCATTGAACATAACATAGATAATGATATGTATGCATGGCATGCGCATTTGGTTAAAAGAAGCAGAAAGAATTTATTAGTACTGATGCATGATCTGACAAGATTTACATTGGTCTTTTATGGGGTTAAGAAAAGTCATTTGAAAGAACTCTATCCAATGGTGAGTGTTGCTATGGCTAATAGTATGCTTGAATCTGGATTTACACCAAAAGAAATCAGTGTATATCTTAATGATCAACCAGAAATACTGACATTTAATAAAACCAAAAACAGAATTCTCGTTGCTAGGTTAAATAAAGCTATCGAAACGACTGATCATATTCTAAGCACTGAAGGTTACAACGAAGATGTGATTGAGCAGTTACATGCAAGTGTATTTTGTAATCAGTTACTCGNNACACGAGACCTATTTTTTGAAAATCTGAAAAATACTTCTAAATTTTGATAAATACTTAGATATAGTTCGAATTACTTGATTGATTTCAACAAATACCGTTTAATTTCCATATGTCATCCGTTCGTACATTGATGGACTTGAGCTGTTGCTAATCCGCTTGATAAACCTTCAACGATTTGACGTGTGGGCATTTAATCACTAGATTGAATAGAAACTTGGGTTGAATATTCAATCAAATCGTTGAGCCTAAAACACGCTTTTATAGAAAAATAATATCAATATCCATTCCATAACTAACAACTCAACTTAATCAGTTTCAATCACGCACTCATTCCATTGTTTCAGCTGAATGGGTGTTTTTTTGCTTTATAAGCCCTCAACGATTTGATGTGTGGGCTTTTTAGTATGGTATTGAATCAATACTCGATTTACTACTTTTATCAAAATGTTGAGCCTAAAACCGGCAAAATGGGTGATACCTCGCCATTTAACTAGTGAGCAGAATGATTTTTATTCAAGAACCCGAACTTTTAGGTCATTTCTGCGGACTTAGACTTAGGAGGTAATCAACCATGAAACCAGAAATGAAGAATCAACTCAAACAAATGAGAAAAGAAGGGTATGGCTATAAAAGAATAGCGAAAGAATTAGGACTCACATTAAGTGTCGTCAGGTATGCATGTAGCAAAATAAACAATGAAGATTTACTTGAAGGACACTGTGAAAAGTGCGGTTTAAAGATTAAATCCATTATGGGTAAAAAGAGAAAAAGATTTTGTTCTGATCGGTGCAGATGGGATTGGTGGAACAAACACCAAAAAGAAGTTGACAAAAAGGCTTTTTATACGCATGTATGTAAATGGTGCAATAAAGAGTTCACGACGTATGGAAACAACAGAAGAGTTTATTGCAGCCATGATTGTTATATCAAGTTCAAATTAAACAAAGGAGAAGTTCATCATGGAACGCAGTAGTTTTGAGAAATACTTATTATCGATAGTACCTATAAAGACAATGTTTGATATTGGGCTCTTGGCAAAACAAGAATACAACAACGCAGAGCATTATTTGGCAGAAAAGTATTGTATCAAAAAGGGTAACCTTTATCGCCTTTTTGACTTGACTATTCCCCTTAGTAGAGTGATAGATAGTGTAACAATAGAGGAGGTCAAACATGAAGAGGAAAATCACGAGTTTAGGTACGTTACCAAAGTTAGCAAATAAAACTAGCGTTGCTGCTTATGCCAGAGTTTCTGATGGTAAAGAAGCCATGCTTAAATCATTATCAGCACAGGTGAGTTATTACAAGAAACTCATCAGTGAAAATCACATGTGGGTTTTTGCTGGCGTTTATTCAGATGAAGCACTCACTGGAACCAAAGATTCAAGAAAAGAGTTTCAACAACTCCTTCAAGATTGTAGGGCAGGGAATATTGACATGGTGATTACAAAATCCATATCCAGATTTGCAAGAAACACAGTAACCTTACTTGAAACAGTAAGAGAACTCAAAGCGATCAACGTTGATGTGTTTTTTGAAGAGCAGAACATTCACTCCATTAGTGGTGATGGTGAAATGATTCTCTCTTTTCTTGCTACATTCGCACAAGAAGAATCGAGAAGTGCTTCTGAGAACATGAAATGGAGAATCCAAAAAGATTTCAATGAAGGTATTATTTGGGGTGGTAAATCTTGTTTGGGTTATAAACTTGAAAACAGAAAGTTAGAAATGATTCCTGAAGAAGCTGAACATGTGCGATTGATCTTTCAATTGTACATTGAAGGACTTGGTGCTGATACCATAGGTAAGATACTCGATAGCAAAGGAGTAAAGCCTAAACATGCACCAAAGTGGAGTCGTTCGACCATCATGCAAATCATTTCAAACTACAATTATACAGGTGATTTGATCCTTCAAAAGACATTTAGAGACAACCACCTTACAAAAAGAAAAATCATGAATACAGGTGAACTCGATCAATATTTAATCAAAAACAACCATGTAGCCATCATCAGTCATGAAGTGTTTGATAAAGCACAGAGGATTAGAAAAGAGAAAAGAAAGCAATCAATATCACCATCTATACAGAATCAATATGCTTTTAAAGGAACGATAAGATGTGGCATTTGTGGAAGAGCTTATGTCAGGAAAACAACACCTTCAAAATACATCTGGAAATGTTCTCTATCAGTCACGAAAGGTAAAGACACATGTGCTTCAAAACAAGTCCCAGACAGCATCATCATTGAAGCAGCAAATCACATTTTAAATAGAACTGAGTTCGATGAAAAACTTTTCAACTCGAAAGTTGAATCGATTGAAGTAGTGCCTGAGCGAAGACTTATCTTCCATATGAAGGATGGATCATCTAAAGAATATCTATGGCAAACATCCAGAAGCGATTCCTGGACTAAAGAAAAAAGAG
>DITO01000285.1 GCA_002422065.1 Erysipelotrichaceae bacterium UBA6182
TAATATAGTACTCAAAAGAGTTAAAAATTCAATCAACAAACACATTATAACCTAGATAGAATCTGAAGTAAACTGTTATTTTGTTATCTATCTGGTTATTTTGTTATAAATATAAGTATCAACACGGTTTATTATAAATACTATAGTTAGGAAAGTAAACCACTTTCTATAAATAATTATTGTATATAAATCAATACTTTATTAAAACAAGAGCGTCTCTCATGACAATAGAAGTCATCAATAGTAGTGATTCAATTCAGAAATGGGTGTCAAACGTCAATAAGACGTTTGACACTGCGGTTGGTCAATTCCATATCGAACAGCGTGAATATGCAGGGTTAGTTCTGACAGTCACTGGTGGTCGATATAGAATGACCACGGATACGCTGATTACGGTGGCTGATACTGAGATCACGTTTCCAGGATCAGGCGTATTCCACGTTGGATTAAATGTTGACACAGAACTGGTTATCGTGGTTAATGATGGAGATGCGTTTCCGTCATTCTTCATCCACATGTACACTGTTAATTGTTCAGCCACACGAATCATTTCTGTTACAGATCTTCGAACCACTAATTTCGTTACTTCAACTGAATTGATCGAAAGTTACACTAACGCTGCTTTTGACGCCAAAGAAGAAGCTGAAGAACAAGTTGTTTTGGCTACTGCACAAGTTTCATTAGCTACAACTCAAGCAACTAATTCTGCATTGAGTGCTATATCAAGTCAGAATAATGCTATTGCCGATCTTGCTGCTGTTGATGAGGTAATTGCAGGTGCCAGTGCTGAAGTAATTAATTTATCAACATTAAGACAATCAGTATAATAGGAATATAGATATGTGGGAAACTTTACTAACAATTGCTAGTGGTGGTCTTGGTGGAGTACTTCGTCTTGCACCTGAGATACTAAAAGGTTTTGATCGCAAAAACGAACGTCAACACGAATTAGCAATGATGGAAGTCGAAATTCGTATTGCTGAAAAACGCATGGAACACGAAATGCGTACTGTTGATGCTGCGATGACGATGACTGAATTGGATGCTATTTCATCAGCGATTAAAGAACAGGGTCAAACGGCACGAGCGGCTGGTAAAGTCGTTGCTGCAATCTCTGCATTGGTTCGACCGTTGGTGACATACTGGTATGTATTTTTGTATTCAGCTGTAAAAGTCGTCAGTATGTGGATGGCTATTGATGCTGGAGCTAACTGGAAAGAAGTTCTTGTCAATTCATGGACTTCTGAAGATATGGCCATGCTGGTTATGATTCTGTCATTCTGGTTTGTTGGTCGTGTTTACGATAGGCAAAAAAGCTAATGAAACGCGCTCTAGAAATCGCTATGGCTTTGTGTAAGCGATTTGAAGGCTTACGTTTAAAACCATATTACTGTCCAGCTGGCGTGGCTACAATCGGCTATGGGACTGTGTTTAAGCCTGATGGAAGTAAGGTAACAATGCAGGATAAACCAATCACAGCAAAACAAGCTGAAGATTGGTTGTCTAGTCATTTACAACGTGATTGTTTACCTGCTGCTGTTCGATACACTCCTTCGTTAATCAATAATGAACAAGCCATTGGCGCATTAGCTGATTTTATCTATAATCTTGGTGCTTCTAGATATAAAACAAGTACATTGAGAAGACGTTTAAATAATCAAGAATGGGATGAAGCACACCACGAGATTAGACGTTGGGTACGTGCCAACGGACGAATATTAAAAGGGCTTCAATTAAGACGTGAAGCAGAAGCAGAATACTTACCAGAATAAATAGGAATAATAATGAAATCATTTCAAGAATTTGTGCAGATAGATGAATCCAAGCTTCCTCCTGAGCTTAGTCGAATCCAATCCATGGTTTGATGCTGCTGCTAAAGCTTTTAACGCTAAACAGATGGAGGCGTATGGTCATTTACTGCAAGCGATATCAAGTCATAGTGAATCTATTCAAATGTCAAAACACATTGAAGCAGCTAAAAAAGCAATGAAATGAAGCTATATTATCAAACAGATATCAAACACATTGTCGTAGAACACTGGGAATGGAAATTGGTTGGTGATTTTGAACCTGTTAGTGAATACGATGGTAAGTGGTATGCTTTACAGAAACGTGATGATGGTTGGTATATTGTAGCAAAGATTGGTTGCGCGTGGGATGGAGCTACATTCTTTCCAGATTTTAAATGGATTATGCAAGGATCGTTGGGTCATGATGTTTTACTTTGGTTGATAGCTAAAGGAATTATATCCGAATCAAAGAATGATCTGGCTGATAAAGAAATATTTCACATCATTATGTCAAGAGCTAAGTTCTATAGTCAAACTGTGTTAAAATTGTTAGCAAATATAGTTAAGACTGGTGCTCGTTTTGTCAAAACAAAGAAAGGTAAACCAACTTACAAGGTTGAAGAGGCATGATACAGTTTAAACGTGGATCAACATTTTCTTATGACATGGTTTATGAACCAGATGAAGGACCAGCTGATCTTGCTGATTATACATTTGTTTCTCAAGTTCGCACTCAATCAGGTCAACTGATTGATGAGATGACAGTAACTGCAGATGTAACAGATACAATCTTTAATTTCTTTGTGGGTGATACTACGAATTGGCCGGTCACTAATTTACTTTGGGATATATCACTTCAACACACAGTTGATAATACAATTCTATACACAAAGACTTTAACAATCAGTGTTGAAAGGAATATATCAGAATGGCCTTTGGAAAATTAAGTTTAGTTCAGTCACCACAGATTAGACTTAGTCTTTTCCCTTCGGGTCAATCGAGGGACATGCGAGTCAATGATCTTCAGGTTCTTCAGAAAGGTTATGAAGGTGCTTGGACTGATGTTTTTGATTTAAAATCGATCACTGCTAATTCTGTTGAAGAAGCTGGCGAGGAACGAACTGTCATCATGACCCACAACGATTCTGTATCGGTGTCTTATAATGGTGTCACTAATCCTGTGTGGTTTGATGCAGCAGCAATTCTAGGTGTGGGTAAGACGTTCAAAGGTGCGGTGATTGATCTTTGTGCTAAATCTGACGAAGGAATTATTATAGCAAACATTTGCATTGCAAGAACAGACACCACCATGAGATCAGAATCAGTAACACAATTGATACAGTCATATGCTGGAAATAATACAGAATTGTTAAGACACACTTTTATTAATCAATCAACCTCAAATAATTTAGCATTCTCTAAAACAAATTTTGATCCAATAGACGTTTACATCCACTATACATCAAAAATCTTTTATTCTGAGAGTATCTAAAATGGTGGGACCAGCTGGACTCGAACCAGCGACCACCCGATTATGAGTCGGACGCTCTAACCAAACTGAGCTATAGTCCCATATTAGATTTATTTACAAGTACATGGCTTTATTTCTGTTTTGCAATGATGACAGAAAGCATAACCACACTTCACGCACAGTGGTCCGTTGTGTCCATCAACATCGAATGCAAAAATGTCAACCATTCCAGTGTCTTCATCAATCTGCCACTCATGACCCTTGGGGTCAGTTATATAGAATCTTTCCATCAGATATTACTCACAATAAATTTAGCCATATCACCGTAATAACAAACTTCGTGTACATCTTTTCTGGTTGGTATATTTTCAAATTTTTGTTTCTATTGATTTTAAGAATACACCACTAAATGTAGCTGAAATAATTGTATGAATAGACGGTGCTTGTCTAAGCTCAATTATATCACTGTAAAGCTCATTTCGTCCGCTTTCATAAACAACGAATACACTCATTTTACATCTCCATGATAAAGTAGGTTTAATCAATCAACAAACATATTGTAATCTAACTAGACACAGAAGTAAACAACTATTTACGATAAAATCGTTTTCTGATGACTTTCTTTATACTAATACCAGATATGAGATTATCACACCACAGACCCAAGCACCACATATAGATAAAGAACAAGATTAAAGGTGTATATTCCATCATCTTGTATTGATTGTATGACCAGAACCACAGTTCTTAGCCATATCCTTTAACCGATCATTGAAATTATCACTTGTTTTATATGCACCCATTCGATTGTCATAGTTAAACGGCTGAGCTTGCTTAATCATAATCTGAATATTTGAAGATTGACACTCAGGGCAATCAATCTTCAAACGATCATCAATCTTTCGAATTCCTTGGAACTCTTGTTTGCAATCTTTGCAGATATAATCGTAGCTTGCCATATTTAACCTTGAAGTTCCTCAAATGAGTCAACAGACCGAAAAAACTCAGGATACGCTTCCTTGAACACCGCTTTGGATATCCCTTCGATTTTGCGACGCCCAGCAAAGACGTTACACAATAGTTCTGCTTCAGGTGCTGACATTTCTTCAAGAACAAGCATCAGATTCTTTTCGGTTAGCTTGGGGTCGGTCAATCTATAAAAGTACGCTTGCTCAATACGATTGATTGCAGTTTTGATTGACTGATGAGAAATCTCTGGAGGACGTTTTGATGGTGTATACTTTGGTATAACCATATCACTCCAATCTCGATTATACATTGCATCAATAAACCAACGAATAGTCTTACCATCATACATTCTGAGTGACGATGCTTTCTCTTTGTTGGTTGGAAGTTCTGCAATACGTTCAAAAATCTCTGGAAGAGATTTGTTTAAATTAATTTGATTACGCTGTACCATGATTAAAATCCAATTGTGTTAATGATTCTAATGTATTTATAACCATTGATCAACAGTGATATATTTTGTCATCTTGTCGAGATTATGGTGGATAGATAATTTTGTCATGCTGATATGATCAAACGCTTCTCTGACAGTGCTGATGTACTGCTCTTTGTTGATTCGCCAATACTCTATTTCAAAGTAAAAGTCAGTAACACCAGCAGCAACCA
>DITO01000099.1 GCA_002422065.1 Erysipelotrichaceae bacterium UBA6182
TGTTTGTTGCTGCATTCATACTACTCGCATTGATTCTTTCGATGAATAAATACTTTGCTATGTATTTTTCGAATAAGAGATTTAAAATCATTTCTTCATATGAAGTGAATGCCAACGATGGTCATAAGTATTTCTCCATCGCTATCTATAACAACAACATCAATGAAGTCAGACTATCAGGATTTGGATATGTCTATAGAGATCAAAACATTGATTTCTATAAGAACTATCTCATCGATTCAAATCTTCCCCATGATCATAAGCTTGTTATACATTCAAGAGATTTCTTAGCAACTCGCATTGATGTCACTCAATTAAAGAGCATCATCTCAGATATCAACAAGGGATCACTGGTTGTTACTGGAATGAAGACTTTTGTTACTGACTCTTTAGGACTTACGACAACCGCAGATGCTAAACAAGTTCAAGATCAGTTGAATATGATGCTTAGAATCGACCGAGCAGAATTAAATAGAAAGCATCAAGAGCAAATTAGAAAAATGAAGGAAGAACAAGCGTTATACCGTAAGAAACAAAGAATTGAAAAGAATATTAAACTTAAAGAAAAGATGAGCAGAATCTTATTAAAGATAAAAGGATTGTTTAACTTCAAGAGAAGCAAATAAGGAGATACATCAGTGAATAGAACAGCATCATTAAGCATCATGCAGAAGCTTCAAAACGAACCCAATCACCGCGCTGTGATTAAAAAAGTCAATGGTAAAGAAATGGAGTTTTACTTTTATAAAGAACAAACGTTTTGGTCAGATCATCTTAAGGGTTCCATAAATGATGGGTATTCTTTTGAACTTTTCGATATATTAGAAAACGAATCCTATAAGTTTCCTGATCGTAAGATACCCAAAGGAAACAGTAAACTTTATAAACTTGGAGAGAAAAGCTGTAATATGGATACAGCTGTTGGAATTCTAGGCTATAAATTCTTCGGTAAGTCGGAGGGTTCATCAGTGCCTGATCCAATAGATGTGATTTCTGGCGTTCTTGATTGGTCTGGTTTAGCTAAAAACACGAGAAGATATATCCAATTTTTAGAGACTGAACTTACAGAAGAAAAACAAATGGACAAATTTATCAGTTATTGCAATGAATCCATGGGATTGGACATTGGTTTTGTCAATAGAAGATACTTGAACGAAGCACTTACAATTGCTGCATATGAAAGTATAACTCAACAAGGAACAATTGAGAATATTCAGGAAAAACTTCTCCCTCCACCAAATAAGCCACTTGCAAGTATTGGTGATAAAGCATTAAAACTGATGAGGGCAGTACCACAATATAAAAATATGGCAAATGCGCATGAAATTGAAATTAACACACAATTAAAAGAAAAAGACATAGATTTAAAGAGAATCTCTATAATGTTTGGTTTATTAAGCTTTACGCATAAAACAGTTGACAATCAAGTTAAGTTTGACGTTGGAACTCTGAGAAGTCAGGATATCCAAGCAAGATTAGTGGAAGCTATCATTGGTGCCATTTTTTTGACACTGCATGATACACTCGGTGAGTACGGAATATTGCTTGATTTTATAAACAAAACAGTCGATCAATAATAACTCGATTAATTACAAGTGAAGAGACCTACAACTTATAAACTTGCAATCTTTTTGTACAATGTTGTGCTCGTTAATACTACCAAGTAGTGTATGAAATTTCAAAATATTGATTTTCCATAATGATTCCCATGTTGATTAGTGTAATTAATATTTTTACCGTTCTCAAATATTATTTTTCCTAATTGATTGACTTCGTCTTATTTAACTCCACCATTGTACTACATCTCCAGAATTCAAAATTAATCTATAATTTAGTTTTGTTTGCCCAACTACAATAATCAGGTTATTCAACCCACGGTTGAAATGACTCACTCAACAATATATTGAAAAATATCTAGATTAATATATAATGATGGTAAAGAGGTGATTGTAATGTTAGCTGATACAAGCTATATCGGATTGAGTATTAAAAAGCTTCGTGAAGACAATAATTTAACACAAAAAGAACTGGCAGATAAATTAGTTATTTCTTTTCAAGCGGTTTCGAAGTGGGAAAAAGGTGAGTGTTATCCCGATTTAGCACAGATTGTTGCAATATCAGAGTTGTTTAATTATTCTCTTGACAAACTCCTTATTGAAAGATCAAAGATTGAATTAAAAAAGCAACACGAGATTTTTGAATCTATCCACACTGAATTTGTTACTATAAACATTCTTGATTTTAAAGCAAGTGGGGATACAATTATTACGATTAGTGTGACAAATCTTTCAAAGGGTAACATCAAAATTAGTCCAAAAGCATTTTTATTAATGGGTGAAGGTAATGAAATGATTAAAGCATCGCAATCTGCAATCATGAAATATAACTACCATACAGATGATGATGAACTAACAGGAACCAAATATAAACATGAGATTCCTGAATTCATACCACCACAAAAAACAGCAAAAGTTGTGCTATACTTTGAGCAATCATATGATTTTAAATTTGTCGATTTGTATCCCAATATTACCGATGATTTGACAAATATCTATTTTAGAGTTTCACGCGTATTTTACGAGGGTATTGAAAAACCTAATTTAGTTTCATTTCATGATAGTGATGATGTAGCAAATGCCATTGATTTCCATATAGCAAAGAAGGAATTTGATCAAATTATTGATCTTGTAGTATTCAAGGATATTGATAGAGTCAATATTTATCATAGAGGTAATGAGTACATGCAAAAAAAATTGATGGGTGTTGAAGTTTCATATGGAAAGCATGATGATGTAATACATAAATTATTTAAAGATAACTATGCACAAATAGAAGAACGCTGTAAGATGAATTCTATCGCATATAATCAGTTTATTATTCATAAACATACATTTATGGATGATGAAATCATCAGATTTGTTGCAAAAATGTGGCTTCAGTATGGGTCTATTTTACTTGAATGGACCATACCGCATTTAAATGATAGCTGGGTGAATGAGATGAAAAATGAAGTTATTCAGTTTACACCAACACTTTTCTTCCAATTATATCATTCTAAATGCAAAACAAAATCACTTGAAACCCTTATTTGGGAAAAATCAAAAGATTTGAGCCTTGAGCAACTTGTACAATTCATTAATTATGCAAATGACAATTTGTCTTGTGAAATCATAGAAAAACTATTGCTTTCGAAACCAATTACAAGTATTGAATCATTGCGTTTAGTAAAGAAGTATTTAAAACCCGAAACATTTGATAGCTTAAGAAATGAAGTTATAAAAATTATTGTTTAAAGTAAGTTATGTTGATACAAAGTAAGCAGAACTCAAATTAGATTAGAAATGATATTTTCAGAAAGTTTCGTTGATAGGTATATCTATACAAAATATGTGAGTTTTAGTCAATTTTGATTTTAATGTAAAAATAGAACTAAAGGAGGTATACAATCCATGTATAAGACCGAAATCATTAATCGCACATGTAACATCAAGAAAAGAGCTTTAAAGATTGAAGAGTTAATCAACAATAATGAAAAAGAAGGCTGGGATTTTATCAACGCTGTTGGTACTCCTTGTTTTGGTGTCATTTTAACATTCAAAGAAAATCCT
>DITO01000269.1 GCA_002422065.1 Erysipelotrichaceae bacterium UBA6182
TTTATTATCTATTTTTATTGTACCCAAACTCAATGCTCTTAAGTACTTCTTTCCAGTAACGTTCTCGGCTAAGGATAAATTCATCACTTATTTTTTGATTATAGTTCTCAAGAATGGAATATTGAAAGTTTCGTTTGATGTAATCAAACCCCATTGATGCATTTGCTACTATTTCTAAAAAAGCAATATTACCACCATGTCCATTATCAATATAAGTTCTCCATCTGCTTAGTAATAAACTATTATCAGAAGTTGCTGAGCCAACGTATAATTTACCATTTTTTGTATCTGTAATCAAATAGACAGCCTTTTGATTTCTAAAAGCATTAATGTAGGTTTGGTTGCGTTCAAGTGCAGTCTTTAATTGATTGTAACTTAGTTTCACATTGTCATATCCACTAAAGTTTTCGCCAGTAAATTCATTTGGTAAGAGTTCTAAAACTTCGAGTTCATTAATGAAGTCTTTTGCGTTTCTTACCATTTTTCTAACAGAGTTTTTGTATTTCACTATCAATCTACCAAAAAGTGATTTGTGCTCTTGGAGTTCTCTATACTCATATCCAACTCCACCTAATAGATTCAAATCACGAGTGATTTCAGCTACGGTAAATAATAGCCAATGACCATGTTTCATATCGACTAATCCGATTGAATACTTTGTATTGTTATAATTTTTTATTGTTGTGTTATAAAAATTCCAACTGAGTAATATTTGCGGATCTCTTTTAAACTCATCCAATGGGTCAGTTTCTCCATTGTAAGTGTTTAGTCGAATCTTCGTTTGTGAAAGTTGCTCATCGGATAGATGAAGTATTTGGTTTAAAGTGAGTTTGTCTGCCATACGTATTACTCCAATCGTGTTATTAGTATCCAAAATAGATTTCAGGATGTCTTAAATCAACCGATGCTTTTCTAAAATAATCATCGTAATTCCAGTCTGATTCTTCAATGTTTTCTTTCAATATGCGTTTGCAATATTCCGAGAAGAATATTATGAGTTTATCAAAAATTTCATCAATATAATTTTCTTTGATGACAATCCAATCACCAGCATACATTCCATTTACATAGTCTGAATCAGCATCTCCATTTTCAATGCTTCTGACATTTTTCGGAAATGACTTCTTCAACTTTTCATATGCTTCAACAGAATTATGTTTTAGAAAATTATTAATCATGTTAAGCATCTTAAACGCATTGTACTTTGGAAATGTTTCAATTTTAGCTTGGCTTTTATCTTTTATGAGACCGTCTGAGAATTTGTAAAAAGAAGCCATGTCAAAATCTTTGCTCTTATAGCCAAGTTCATTAACGACAATTAGCATGTATCTATTGATTTCAATACAAACTTTTTGAAGAAACTGATGATAAAGTGAGTTAATTATCTCACTGTACTTACTTGATCTGCGAATCATTGCAAAGAATGCTGTTTCATCGATTGAGTCTAAGTCATCAGCACTGGATGTAAACATTATTTCATTCAATCTAACATCCTGTTGAACTTGTGATGGAGTCTTAATAAGCTTGAAAACCTCTTTGTATTCTCTGAACCAGTCTTCTTTTAAACCATTAATCAAGTCTTTAAAAATGTTAACTTTGTAATCGTGTCTTTTAACATGTGTAGGGACAAAGTACGGTGTCGACCTATTTTTAAATAGACCTTCAGGCAAGTATTCAGTAATTCCTACTTCTTCACTGGCTAATTTATAGCGTTTTGTATCAATGTGTAACCGACCATTTTTCGGATGTATACCCCAATACTTTAGGTCATCTTTAGATTCAATTTTAGAGTAGTCGAATCTTTCTACTTTGTGTGTTGATTTCATATAATCGCTCCTTTCAACAACCCTTTGTGAATTGAGCAAAAACAAAATGATGCAAGAATTAACACCACTCCTTTACTTGTTGACCTAACAACTCAGTAAACATAGGCGTCGCAATTACCGTACTATCGTAATTGCTCCTAATTCCCACACCATTATTTTATCATATGATCTATTTAAAATGACTTTAAATTCCCATTTATATCAAATTTTATCTTTGATTTTTTAAATCTTCCATGTGATTCATTATGACAATCTTTGCATAATGCAACTAGATTACGCTGATTCAAAGTTATATCCCTATCTTTAAGATTAGTATCAGTAATCTCAATTATATGATGTACCTCTTCTGCAAGTCCACAACATTTTTCGCATCTGTAATTTACAGACAACATTTTTTGATTACGAACATTTTTCCATTCCTTTGAATCATAGAATGGTTTAATAGATTTTCGTGCCATATGCTTCTTTCTTTATGACTTTAATTAGTTCGTTACTAATAGATTCCCATGGATAACTTAAGTACCCAAAATGACCATATTCAGCAAGCGATTGGTAAGTCTGCTGCTTGAGTTTGAGTTCTTTGATGATGTTTGATGGTGAAAAGTCAAATATGCGATTCACGATAGTTCTTAATTGATCATCGCTAAATGCACTACCAATACCTTTGACATCTATTGCGACTGGAAAAGGTACTCCAATTGCATATGCTACAGTAACTTCACAAGAGTTAGCAATCCCAGCTTTAACGATTGCCTTTGCAACATATCTGCAAAAGTAAGCACCACTTCTATCGACTTTCGTATAATCTTTTCCTGAGAATGCTCCACCACCATGAGGAATAATTGTTCCATATGTGTCAATCTGCAGTTTTCTTCCAGTGACACCACTATCAGCATATGATCCACCTTTAACAAACTCTCCAGTTGGATTAATTAGGATTAAGGTATTGATATCAGTTAAATCTGATGGCACAACTTCCTCAATTACATCATGAATATATTGTTCATATACTAATCTATCTACTCCTGGTTTTGTTTGAGCACTCACTACAATCGTTGAGACATGTTTTGGTTCATCATTATCGTAGACAATACTAACTTGGCATTTTCCATCAAGACCGAATATTTCAGAATTTTCACGGTTTACTATATCCATACTTCTAGCAATATTTCTTGCTATCACATAGGGTAATGGCAAAAACTCTTTCGTTTCATTGGTTGCGTAGCCATACATGATACCCTGGTCTCCTGCACCAAGTTTGTCGACACCTTGACTTATGTCTTTAGATTGTTCTGAAACCTTAACTAAGACTTCAAATTCATCAGCCTCTAAACCGATATGACTCAAAACTTCTTTTGCTGCATGTTCGTAGTCAATTTGATTCGTAGTTGTGACCTCACCTGCCACAACGAGTAGATTGTCTTTGATTAAGCATTCGATTGCTACCCTAGAATCTTTATCCCTAGATAAAATAGCATCAAGAATCCCATCCGATACTTGATCACAAACCTTATCCGGATGAGCACGGAATACTGCCTCACTTGTTTTAATTTTCATATTCTTCTCCAGTTTCATTAAATACTTCAAAGTCACTAAGTGGATTTTTTTTGCCATCTCTAATAAGATGACAATCTTCAATGTTTCCACCATCAGATAAATATCTTTTCACAATGACATCAACATAAATTCTTGATAACTCCATAAGATAGCATTTTCTTCCCAATTGATTAGATGCAATCAATGTTGAACCACTTCCACCAAATGGATCCATAATCAGTTCACCTTTTCGGCTTGAATTTTTGATGAGAGTACCAACTAAATTAATAGGCTTCATTGTTGGATGCAAATCACATCTAGTAGGTTTATTTTCGTTAATAACACTATACTTTGCAGATGCATACATATCCTCTAGAAGAGTTATCAGTTCTTCTTTTTTCATTGATTTAAAATCAAGCATTGGTGCATCTATCACGGTTGTTTGGGTTCTATCATTGACAAAGTAATGAGCATTACCTTCTTTAAAAGCATAGTAGATGGCTTCATGTTTCCATTGATAGTCTTGTCTTCCAAGTACAAATGTATTCTTGTTCCATATCAATTGTTGTCTTGGCTTTAAATTGACAGTTCTTAGTGCAACTTCAAATTCTACTAATGAAGATGATGAATGGAAAACATACACTGCACCACCTTTTTTTAAGAAATGCTCCATGTTGGTGAATGCCGAAGTCAAGAACACAATGAAATCACTACTTTCCATATGATCATTTAGAATACGTCTGTTATCAAACGCTTCGATGACATCTCCTTTTGAACCAACATCGACATTGTATGGTGGATCTGTGACAACCAGGTCAATCAACTCATTACCTAAAAGCGTTTTGAAATCACTTTCTTTAGTTGCATCACCACAAAGCAGTCTATGCTGCCCTAGTAGAAACAAGTCACCTATTTGACTAAAGGGTTCAACGTTTAGTTCATTATCTATATCAAATTCATCTTCATGTGTTTCTTCGTTTTTTTCTTCTATCGAATGTTCAAATCCGAAAAGAGACATATCCAAGTTTAAATCAGCAAGTTCTTCATTTAGCTTTTCGATATCCCATGTTGCGAGTTCACTGGTTTTGTTGTCAACCAATCTAAAAGCTCTGATTTGCTCTTCGGTTAAATCATCAGCAATAATACATGGTACTTCAGTTAAACCAATGCGATGACTTGCTTTATATCTCGTATGTCCTGCTATGATGATATTATTACCATCAATGATGATAGGAACCTTAAACCCAAACTCGTTTATAGAATTTGCTACAGCTTCTACTGCATCTTCATTGTTTCTTGGATTATTCTCATATTCCCTTAAATCACTTAATTTCTTGTAGATGATCTCCATTAATCCATTCCTCACTTAGTTTCTCCATTTTCTTTTCTGCTAATTCCAGTTCAAGCTTCTTGTCACTGTACTCTCTACCAAAATGAATAGTTAGCAAGTATTTGGCTGCTCCTATATCTGGAGGTACATCTTTAATGTGCTTTATAATTCTTTTTTTTGTGCCACGTGCTGTTTCTTCAATGTATTGGTCTTCATCTGTTGATTTGAATCCAATTGCACGTTTTACAATGGCATCCATCAGCATTCCTTTAAAACGTTCTTTACCTTCTTCGTAAGAATCTTTCATGTCTGAATGCTTATTTTTAAGGGATTGAAATGTTCGCTTACTGATTCCAAGTGCAATTGCTATCATATCTTCATTAGCCCCTGTACTTGATAATTTTTTAATCAAATCAAGTTTGCTCTTTAACTCGTTTTTATCCTTCCATGCATGATAGATATTTTTCATATGACTGGTGTTAGCCTCCTTATTGGAAGTTGAACACTACGAATTTTCGCAAGGATTAAATCCCTAGGTATGGTTACCAGTATCCATAAAGAAAAAACCACGACAGTTTCCTTTCGTGGTCTATTGTATCTTTAATTGTTTAAATATTTGGGGGTCAAACTGAAGACTTGTCAATTTGGTTAAATGCTAAGTGAAATTCGTGAAATATCAAGAAGTGTATTAATTGATGTTATTTCCTTTTTTTCATCTTTTTTTCGTAGTCACTGAGACCCTGCTTGATTTCAGCAATAAGTCTGTCTGCTTCAACTTTTCTTTCTTCTTCAGTTGAATTAGCTAACCATTTGTCATAAGCTGCTTTTTCTTCACTTTTTGATAATGTAGGTTTCCCTTTTCCAGTTTTGTTTTTTATATTTTTATTTGGCTCATTCGAATCAGATTCTTTTCTGTTTTTTTCAATTTCAAGTATATATACAGTTTTACCAAACATTCCTGGTTCTTTAATTCGGTTTCCATCAATAATGTAAAGTGTCTTTCCAAATGCTTTAGGCTCTTTAATTGTCTTTCCATCAATGACATAAAGTGTTTTACCAAAAGGTCTAGCTTCCTTAATTTCATTTCCATGGATGATAAAAAGTGCTTTACCAAATGATCGTGCTTCTTTTACCTCATCACCATTTATCAAATATTTAGTTTTGCCAAATAAACCAGGTTCTTTAATTTTTGCTTTCACTATCTTTATCTCCACTTTTAGTCATAGAAAAAATCTGGATTAAGTTCAGATGCGCTCTTCCATCTAATCCCATAATCACGTCTTAAAATTCGTTTTTTCATTCTCTCGATAATATGAATGAAACCTAAATGGTGCCCCAAAGCGTAATGAATTTCATGAAGCGACATTTTTTCATGTTCTGGACTCAGTTTACATTCTTTACAGATTTCTTTGACTATCTTTGGCTCTAATTCGGCTTCAAGTTGTTCGACTCGTTCCTCTATTGCCATAGAATTACTTTTAACTGGCATTTCCCAACCCTCCATTAGTCTCATTAATTATATAGTTAATCAGTTTATCGCTAAAGGCTATTGCATCCTTTTCAATTTCTTGATTTAGATAATCATTATGCTCAGGTCTTTTATAGTCATCAAACTCCTTAGCCCAAATAGCAACAATCTTTGGATCGTGATAGATGAGTTTTGGGAAGTCGATACAAGCTCTTTGATATGCATGTCTAGTCTCATGGAAGCTGCACTTAAGGATTTCAAGTTCATCTGCGTTTTTTATCCAATCACTACTGAACACAATGTAGTATCCTTCATGAAGAAATGTCGCATTGATATCGTTATTTTTGAAGAATGATTGTGGCTTGAAATGGACCTCTATATCTGATAATCCTAGTTTTTTCGATGCATAATCGACACCAAATCTCGCTATTTTTTCTTTCATCTTACACCAGTTATCTAGTATTTTTATTGTCTTTATAGTTTTGGAAATATTCAAACGTATTTGTTTCTACATTTTCTAATCTTCCATTGGAATAGATTTCAATAATAATGGTTTTGGTAAAACGATTAAGTTCATAGAAAATACCTAACTCGTAACCTGCTACTACTTTTTTATCTAGTTTTCCTTTCCAATGATATACGGAATCTAGTTCCATTGTTAATGCCTTTAGACGAATTCTATCTTTATTTTTGCTACGCATGTTGGCATTGCTTTTTTTCATCTCGATTGCAATCAAATTATCTTTGTCTAGTTCACCTCGACTATGAATAATTAAATCGCAAGTTACAGTAACTATGGTTTCTTCACCAGGAATAATAATTGCTTTAACTTCTTCACCATCACGATTGTATTCAGGATCAGAGTAGTATTGTTTGAATTTTGAATTGGAAAGAATGTATGCTATTTTTTCACTTAACAATGCACATAGATTTCTTTCACTTACGTCAAGTAAGATATTTTTTACATCTCGTTTCAAAAATTCTTCATTGGCTCTATAAAAAATATCTAACAATTTGTTTTTCTCATCGTTTGTCATTGTTTTTTCCTCCAAAATTCTGTTAATATAGCATCTCTCTCTTTCATTCATATAATATATAAAAATATCACTAATTTTGATTATTTTGTATAGTTCCAAACAACTGGAACGAATTTCTCCCAAGAACCCTGATAAATATGCAGCCTATTCCATCGCAAATCCCATCCACGAGGTTGCTGCTTGGGTTCTGCTGAAACAGTCAACAAACTACATCCATAGAAAGCCGATGAGCCGATATGTTTTACACTCTTTGAAATTTTTATATCAGTTAATGATTCGCAGTTCTTAAAAGCAAAATCACTAATATTTATTACACTCTTTGGAATTTTTACTGAGATAATGGTTTTTAATCCTGCAAAAGAATATGCTCCTATAGTTGTTATAGGTAATCCATCTATCTCACTTGGTAAAATAATATGAGTGTTGTTTCCAAGATAAAAAATAATTGAAATTTGACTATCTATAATTTTATAATATAGGTCATGTTGTTCATTATGATGCCAATCATCTTTATAATATACATTTAATTTGCGTCCTCCGTGTTCGGAGCAATAACGGCCAATATCATAGTTGAACTCATGTGTTAGAAACTCTGGTGTCTCACTCCAATCTTTATGCCATTTCAAAGAAGGTTTTTTCGTTCTCATATAAATATCCATTTCTAAATTTGGATTTAAAGCATTAAAAGCCTCTTTATCAATGTACTCAATACTTTCGGGTAATATAACTATTCTCGGAGAACAACTAAAAAATGAATGTTGTGCGATTGATTGTATATTACACATAGGATCAAATATAATCTTACTTGCCTTGCTATATGCAAACACATCTTTTTCTATAATTTCTACACTTTTTGGAATCAAAATGATGTCCTGCTTGAGTTCACATTTTTTTATTATTTTTATTTTAGGGGGGATAACTTTCATTGTTTCAGTTACAACATAACTTTCTTCAATGTTATCGACGCTTTCAAAATGAAATTCTTCATGCTGATGCATTGTAAATGCTCGATCTTTGATGATTTTTAAGTTCTTAGGAAAAATTATTTCTTCTTCGACCTTGATATGATCAAATGAGTATTCACCTAAAATTTCTAGTTCACTATTTTCTTCAAAAATTATGCTTTCAAATACCTTACATTCTTGAAAACAATAATCTCCAATTTTTTTTACATTTTTGGGAATCACGAATTGGATATTTTTAGAAATTGAGGTTTTTAAATGATAATCCCATTTGGTAACATCTTGAAATAAATAATCATCAATTTTTTGAATCCAAGTTGGCATACGGTAATTGGAAAGAGTCTTAAAAGGGATAAATACTATTTTCGACTCCTTTTTATTCAATAGTGCTCCATATTTGTCAATTGAGAAAATTGCATTATCTTTATCAACTATTACTTTACTTCTTTGTAAATCAAAATTATTATATCCGATTTCACTAACATTTTTGGGAATGAAAATTGTAAAATCTTCTTTATCTCCCCATGGTTTGAAGTTATTAGCTCCTATACTAATCATTATACTATTCTTACTAATTTCAACTTGTTTCAAATAAGTTCTAGTATTATCAGAAAATGCACCATCACCAATAAATTTCACAGAATCAGGAATAATAATTTTATCCATTTTACAACCACGAAAGGCTTTTTCATCAATTACTTCTAATTTGCTTTTTTGTATTTCAACTGTCTCATTAATATTTGTTTCATTGAAAAAATCGGCAAATGGATAAAATTTATCATTGTCATCTATCATTTGTTCATTTTCCACATGGTCTTCAAATAAAACTTCTTTCAATTTGCAAGATTCAAACGAACTTTTCCCAATTCTAATAATGCTTTCTGGAAATTTTATTTTGGTAACAAAGTTACATTTTGCAAAGGCAAAATCATCAATTTCACTTAATCGACTTCCATTCTCAAATTCAATAGTTTCTATGTAGTTATATTTATCCGAAAATGCTCTTTTACCGATGTACTCTATGCTACTAGGAATAATAATTTTGCTAACTTTTTGAAGTCGATTATAATATGGGTTTCCTCTTTTTTTCATACTAAAAGCATCATCACTGATTTTCTTTACAAGTAATCCATTATATAAACTTGGAATAGCTAAAGTAGTTGCATTAAAAGCATCTCCGTTAACCAAAGTATAAAAACTTCCATCTTCAGATAATTCGAAAACAAATCTTGCTATTTTCTCTTTCATCTTACACCAATTATCTAGTATTTTTATTGCCGTTCACTGTGGTTTTTGCCATGTTATTGGCAATACCCTATTTTGTCCTATAAAGGGTATATAAAAGGTATGCTTTGTCCTATGAATGGTATGTTGGTGTTGCCGTTCACACCTATTATCGGACAAATTAACTACTTACTTTTCCAACAATACCATTTTCAAGAAATTCATCAATTTCATCGGTCAAAAGTTTAAATTTATCATTAATCTTATTTGCGATACCATCCAATATTTCTTGTATATCCTTGACGATACGTTTATCATTTGGTTCTGTAATACTCGCATTAACGTTGTAAGTAAAAAACACTTTATTAGTGATATCTATTTTGGAAAATAGATTTTCAAAAAGTTGTTTTCCATCAACAGTTAAGTCTTGTCTTGGGATTGTGATAATAACAACACCATCAATTGACAATACAAATGCAGCTTCAATCGAATCAATACTAATTATTTTTTTCATATCGTTTCCATCTCTTTCGTATGGTTTCAATTCCACCATCTAACAGTGTTGCAACTTGATTCAATATGTCAGTTGTAGAATCTTGATATTCAAGAGCACCACTTTTAATTTTGATGTAATCATCTTCTTTAGTAAGAATAATAACATTATCAACATCAAGATTTACTACAAATTGAGGATTATGAGTAACTAGTAAAATTTGTCTGTTTCTGCTCATATCTTTAAAATTATTCAACAAGTGAATTTTTATTGATTTTGGTGAAACGTCATCTTCAGGTTGATCAATTAAATAAATACCTTTTTTATATCTATCAGAAGACAGAATCTCAAAATAAATCTGTGAGTTTAACCCAGCAGAATATACTGTACTGGTCCCCTTTTCATCAACCTTATTTACAACGGTAAACTGACTCAAATCCTTTTCCAATTGCTCGACAACTTTTGTTTTGTAAAAGATTACAGGATCACTATCATCGTATTCTTTGAGTGCATCTTTAAATACACTTACTTCAGTGATAGTATCTAAACTTATTCTCTTTTTCTTGTCAAATGGTGATAACAGTAGTGCTTTGAGATATAAATCATCAAACTGCTGTACTTTCGTGCGTTTTATGAATAGATAGTTAAGATAATCCCAAGATTCATCTTTAATAAAGACGTCTATGAGGGATGGTTTAATCATTTTAATCGATTTTTTTAAATCTATTAACTCGACCATTGTGTCAGAAAAGACATTTTCTTTTTGTATGTAATCTTCAAGATTTGCATCAGCAGTGGTCTTTTGTTTTGTTTTTTCCGATTTAAAGTCATTAAACATGGTGTTTATACAATTGATTAGTACTAATTTATTGGCAGTATCATCCTTTAACAACTTATATTTAGACTCAATTGACAAAAGATATTTTATGAATATTGACATTTCGTTTCGTTCTTCTTCATTCAAATATTGAGATAAATTGTTTAATTCAGTTTTAGCCTTATTTAACTGTAATAATGTACTCGAAAGTTGTGTGTGCTTTCTGGTATGTTCATCTTTTCCACAGTCAATTAACGAAACACTTGTAGCAACATCTCTCTCAGCCAACAAACATATGTTGCTTAAGTCTTTATAACTCTGATTATATTCGAATAAAGATTTAAAATAGTTCCCCACCTTATTGATTTCTTCAATTATTATTGATTTGATTAGTGTTGTATCTATATCTGGTGGGTATTTATCTTTAAAAAAACTAGTCTTAGTTAGTTTGCCTTGATTAAATTTTTTCCTGATTTCTCCTTGAGTATCAAATAAAAATACGTTTTTTTCATCCAACTTAGTTAATACATCAATATTATTATCAGACAGATAACTTTCGTATCCTTTTTTTACTGTTAGGTTTAAGGGACTAAGATCATCAATTCTATAATAATCAGTCATTTTATGCAAAAGTAAAGATTTCCCTATAGAGTTATCCCCAATAATAGCATTTATTCCCTTTGATAGAGGTACATCAGTAGTAATACCGTCAACTGAGAGTTTAATACTATCAAGTTGATAATTTGAACCACTAAAAAAATTGTCATCTAGACTTATTCGAGTATCATCAGTTAATGCTAATGCTAGTCCTCTAAAATTTGGTAAACACTTAAGGAACGTGTGTTTGAAATCATTATCAGAAGATAATGGTGAATATTTTGGGTATGAAATCCAGTCGTGGCAATCTGAACCTGTAATAAATCGTAACAAGTCATCATTCAATTTTGACTTACTATAGTTATTAAACGCTTGATTCTTTCTATTCTTAAATTCAAAAGCTTCAAAATACTCAGAAAACAAGAATTCATTAAAACGATCTTCACCAACACTATTTGCATCATTTTTTGCTGGTTTACCAACTGTAGTCAAAGTTTTCTTTTGATGAGCTATACATACTACATCCAAATCGATTAAACTCAATAGTTCAATGAATTTGTTTTCACTGAATGCATCTTTCAAATCATAAAATGGTCTATTAGTAATTTTATCGAATAACAACACATTACCGATTTTGTGGATTTTATCTTCATTATTATCGTTAAAAACACAGACAACGTGAACAGTGTCTTTTGGTCTATTATTAAAGTTTACTGTAAATTCAACTGCAGGAAATACTTTCTGAATAAATCCGTTTCCTTCTTCACTTTTTAATTTTTTGTAAAGCTCATAATCGAACGAATCGTGATCACTAATCGAACATACATTAACTTCATAATCATTCAGTTTTTTTATTAGTTTGGGGAGATTATCGATAGTATTACTAGCAACCAAATCATCATCTTTGAATTTTGATTTTTCAGAATGAATATGTAAATCAATCTTTACCCCTTTACTTACAACTTTGTCCAATTAAAACTCCCCCAATCTTAAATAACTAGCTGAATCGTTTCTTTTTATTTGTGAAATCCTCGAATGAAATCTGCTTGGTAATTTGATGGCACAAGTGATAGACCGGTATTGTAAGATGGTGGAAAAACATCAGCGGTTTTACCAGTATTTGTAACTGGAATCACTTGAAAACCATGGTTCAAGACCAAATCTAATATGAAGTCATTGCAATTTACTCTATGAAGTATCGAACCCTTTCCTGCTGTAAATCTAGTTGACACCGGAGGCAAAAACTTATGTGCATTACTATAGACAAGAATTCTTCCTTCTTTACCCCATGCTCCAGATAATTGATTTTGTTCAATTTTCAGTCTTGAATAATTCCCAGCTGTTAATAATCCGACTGTTTCATAAACATCATTCATGTTGCTAAACCGTATAAATTTTATAGTACCATAAATCAATTTTGCCATACAATTTCTCCTTTGTTTACGCTAGATTAATTTGATGAATCACTCTATCATAATCATGTGGTTTTATTTTTGAGAATACATCAGTTCCATACCCAATATTTGCAACAAAAAGAAGGTTGTTAAAATCATAATCTCCCCAATTTTCTTCGATTGCCTGTTTGATTGTTCCCACTTTGGCTATTAAGCAAATTCTTTGATACTCTTTATCTACTCTGCCGTAATCTCCGTTTGGATGTGCATGATTTCTATGTTGATTTGGAGTTAAATTTATCAAATTCTCTAGGAAATATGCGATTTCCGGATGACTAGGTCTAGGGAAAATATGATGGACTTCTGTGGCTAATTCTAAATCACCCGAATAAATTTCACTCAATCCAAAATTGTAGTCTCTGTTTAATAGTTTTACAAACTTCATAGCTTTTGCAGTTAAATACTCGATATATTTCGACTTGCTTGGTGTAGGAACATCATGCATTTTTCGTGTAATACCTTTGGGTTTTCTTTGGTATGTGTCTCTAAAATTATCACGATTATACATCAACATATCGTATGTAACCAAATCTTTGGATATTCTACCTCTTTCAGTTCCAAGTAAATTTTTGCTATATGCTAAGGGATTAATAACTTTTATAAATATTCTCCAAGATTCAATATCTCCGTTAATAGGAGTGTTTATCTTCGTGAAATTTGTAAATCCATTTTTTAATATAGTATAGTGTTCTTGGTTTTGAAATCTGAAAAAATCTTCAAAAATATGATAAATATCTGAATCAACAAGAACCTTAGTAATATACTTTGTTAAGAATTTTAATGCGTTTCTTTCGCTTAAAGAAATAGCTTCAAGCAAATCTTTATCTAACAACGAATAAAAGTTTCTCCCAGTAGAATTGTCTTTCTTTAATATTCCAGCATATGATAATAGTTCCATAGGTTGTTGAAAAAATTTATCATATTCATTTCTAGCTGCTTGATCCTTTGGGCTTGGTTTCTTAAAAATGTCGAGAACATTTTGAACAGTATAATCGTTTAGCCAAATATCGACTGATTTAAATATTATGCCAGGTTCTTTTCCCAATAAATATTCCAAAATACAATCGGCAATTATAGAAAGAACATCTGGTGTACACTTTTGATCAATCCATCTACCATTGTGAGTTTTTCTTATATCATAGTCTCTGCTATTTAAGAAATCATCAAGATACGTTCCATCAATTAACTTCATAAACTACTGTCCTTTCTAACCCCATAAAAGAACACCGAATTATTATCAACATTTAGTGTTCGAGTCTGATAATTTCTCGCAATTTGCATGTACTCTCTATACTCAGGAGATGAGAAAAATTTCATATCTTCTAATGTTATCTTTATTTTTCTCTTTGGAATGAGAATCGCCACTGAACCATTAGTTATTGTATCTTTTGGTTTTTTCATTAAACGTGTTTTGTAGGTCATATTCGGAGTAAGATATACACTATCATCGTTTACGAACCTTGAAATTGCAAACCGATTCAGTGCTGTTCTATCAATATAAGCATCATAATCAAGAATGTCTATAATACGTCCATCATCAGTTATATTTCTAGACTTTAATACTCTAATCTTATCCATGCTTGTCGAAGTCATATTCGAATTTGTAAGTTGACGATCTCGAAATACATCAAATACATCCATATGTAAATTATTAATAAAATTATCAAAATAATCATTTCTATAAATTATCCAATAAGGAAGTTTGTTCGATGTGATATATGATTGCCTTTGAATCTTTGACACCCCCAAGGGAAGAGATAATACCAAAGTATCACTAGGCAATTGAAATGTATTTAGAGCTAAACAAACTGTTTCAACTAATACACCTTTAAATCCGAACTCACCAAAGTCAATAATACTTTGAATATTGTATTTTGAAATGTGACTTCTAGTTAGATTAAAGTCTGTTGTATTTAGCAGATTTTTTGGCATTATTAAAACAACATTTTCAGCGTATTTCATGCTTTTTTCTAAGAAATATGATGCTATATTTTTTGATTCGTAGTTTACGAAATCATTTGTTAAATCCGATTTCTTTATCTTAAATTTACCAAACGGAGGATTTCCTATACATAAATCATATTTTTTGTTAATTGGCATCTTTAAGTAATCTTGATTAATATAGTTAATTTTGATGTTTTCTCCCAAATCATATAAATCAATCATGAATTTCAGAGTTTCCAATGCTTCAGGATTTATATCAACACAATCAATTTCAATCAGTTTTGCGTAAGAATATCTTCTAGCAATTATTGGCATAAAAGAACCAACTCCGACTGATGGTTCAAGTATTGAAATGGTATCTTTATTAATATATGGCATAATCGAATAAATGTTATGTAGTAACATCTTGTCGGTATAATAGGCCGCATTTTGTTCTCGATATGCATTTGCATATTCAGCAATTGAAGATATCGTTTTCAGATTATACAAAAAAGACTCTTCCTCCAAAAATTTCATAAGATTTTCGTGGTTTTTCAAGTCTTTTTTTTCAATAAGGTTTTTTATTTCTTTCTCGCTAAGTGATTTGCCTTTCAATCTTTTTATTAAATTTTGGGCTATGCTATCGAATACACCTGTAGGAACAGCTTCACCAATAGACTGCCTTATATTAATTTCTTCTTTCTTTAATATCTTAATCTTTTCTTCATGTGATAGTTGGTTTAAATACTCGATATCTTCTTCAAACCATTTAAATTCTTTTGGTATTGACATCATAAGCATTAACTCTCTTATACTGAAAACTCTATCATCTACTGGATGGACAGTACTTTGACTAGCGAGCTGATCGTTTCTAGTATGAATACATGGAGCAATTTTATCCCAACACTGACGAGTATACTTATCACCGTTTTTTTTCTTGTTTGGAACAATTTCGCCATCAATGATTTGATGTGGTTTTTTTAAAGGAGTATCATTATCAAATGCTGATTCCCCTTCTTTTAAGTCAGTTATCCAACAACGCATTCTGTCATCGTATTTTCTAAATCCGTGTAAAATGTCAAAGTTATCAATTTCACCCATTTCAGTTAAACTCGGTAACTTGCCTATAACTTCTTTAAGTGTTTTTTCTTTTCTGAATTTTGGGAACAACTCTTCTGGAGAAAACTCATTTGCATACTTTTTCAAAACTCCAATCACAATTGTTCTTGTTCTACTGGAGTTTGAACCATAGTTTTTAAAATTTAAGACATCTGAGTGAATTGTATAGTCTTCAGATAAGTGTCTATTAATTGCTTCTGATATTGAAATTATGCTTTCATCAGTATCAACACATGCTGTTTTCAAAAAGGCTGCAACATTTTCAAATATGAAAACCTTGGGTTTTATTTCTTCAATAATCAGTATGGATTCAATAACAAGAGAATTTCTTTTTATTTCGTTATCAGTTTTCTTATGATTTGCAACTGACATCCCTTGACAAGGTGGGGTTGCAATAATAACGTCTGGACTATCTATTCCGTGTTTGTTTTTCCAAAAATCAATTTCTAATTTTATTTTATTTTTTGTGTCATTATTAGTGATATCACCACATATATATCCAGAGTCATAATTACACTTGTTATTGATTTTTTGAATTTTTATTCTTCTTTCAATCAATTCATTTGTAGCAATGCATTCAAAACCGTTTTTTTTGAATCCAAAACAACCTATACCAGCACTACTAAATAAGCTGATATAAGTTAAGGGTACTTTAGTTAAATCTCTTTCTTTTTTAATAATTTTTGAACTCAATTAACATCATCCTATCTTTCTAACTATAATATCATATTCGACCGATTTTTTCTAGACGAAACCCAAATATTTAGATTTATTGTTTTCACTCAAAAACTAATTTCTTGTTTTGAAATCACTTTAATCATTTCCGAATACTATTTTGCCTCTCATTACTTTTTCTTTTCACCAAACTCTTTTCTTGCACTTTCCATAGCTGTTATGAAGTATCCATATTTATTCTTTACTGGTTCATCTTTTAAATCCTGGTTCTTAATTCTTTCCTTGTTCCTAAAGATAAAGTACTGAACATACAGTTTATAGTCATCAAACTCGTAACCATTCTTACCAATAAACTTATTAAAGAAATTATCATATCTAAAGAACTCCATTTCTTCTTCTTTGGTTAAGTATCTAGCATTGATAAGATATCTTGTTAGAACGTGATTCTTAGAAAATGTAATTTCATCCTCTAGCTTGCTACTTTTATCTAATATCTCTAATATATCTTCTTTATCTAATAAATCCTTTTCTATAACCTTTAATTCTAAATCTTTATTATATGTGTCGCATTTTGCGATAGGGAGCAGTGTCATTATGCGACTGGGGGTATCGCATTTTGCGACAGGGGATGTCGTTTTGATACCAGTATATTCGTTAGGTATAGTCTCATATTCCACAGCCTTTTGTCCGCTGTTTGGAAAGAATGTTTCAATCTTTTTAATCAATTCTTTTTGCACAAGTATTCCCAGTATTCTAAACACTTGTGATCTACTTATGGACAATCTTTCTGCGATGAATCCAACGGTACCATGAAACTTACCTTGTCCTGATTGTGAATACCCATAAATTAAGGCGTATACGAAGATTTCATTCCCCTTTAATCCTAGTTTCCACATCCAATAAACCGTATTAATAAAGTGTCCATCAACGATTGTCCTTTTACTCATAATTAGAGTCCTTAAACATTGATTTAAACATTTCTTTAAGTACAGTAACAACTACAGAATTTCCAGCTAGCCTATATAAAGCAGTTTCACTTACTTTGCCATCAACTCTCATGAAATCGTAGTCACTCCATCCCATCAATCTCCAGCTTTCTTTAGGAGTGATTTTACGGATTGATATGAGTTCATCTTTGTTAACAACTACTCCTAAATCACTGACAGATGTCTTTAGTGTGGGAATCGATTCTTTTTGCACTACACCACGTTTTTGATGTGGTCTGTTGATGTAGATGCCATCACCCACTTGGGCAGTTGTACTGCCCTTTTTTGTCGCTTCTGGAACGATAACAAAGTTATCCGTTGGAGTCGAACCAGTTCTAGTTGTTATTGTCCAAGCATAATTGCTATCTTTGTCGTGAGGTCTGAACCTGGTTGCTCTAACAAATCCATTTCTATTTTTAGTATCTGTATAGTATCTAAACATTTTCGGAGAGACAAAGTATTTCTCATCCACTTGATCATCTAAATATTCACTCAACTTTTTCGTTAATGGTAACTTCTTTGGAAACACATACTTCTCATTCCCCATAATTGAAACGAGAAAAAGTCGCTTCCGATTTTGAGCGACACCGTAGTCTTTTGCATTCAACACATCGTAATAATTCTTATATCCCATTTCTTCTAGGATACTTAGCCATATCTTGAAATGCTCTAAATAACGTTTACCAACCAGGGTTGGAACATTTTCCATGATCAAGTACTTGGGTTTGTATTCAGTTGCATGAAGAAGTCTCTCAATTTCCCACAATAAACTTGATTGTGTCTTAGATTCACGATCCATTCCTTTCATTTGCCCTGCAATAGATATGTCAGTACAAGGAAACGAATAGCACCACATCTCTGCATCAGGAGTTCTTCTAACTCTTTTAATATCACCAAGCACATTCGTTTTGCCATGCAGTATTTGATACGCTTTAATGGCGTTCTCATCTATCTCTGAAATCCCAACAACTTCATGTGGGATATCCAACTCTTTTAAGGCTTGGTGATATGCACCAATTCCAGCAAAAAACTCTATGATTCTTAACATGATTTCTTCTCCTAAAATAATGTGAACGCCAATCAAAAACATACATAGTCGTTTTGTCCTACAAAGGGTATATACATGGTAGCCCTTGTCCTACGAAAGGTATGTTTACGTTGCCGTTCACTACTGTTATGTGTCGTTATTTTTTGATACTGTTTTTTTCGTTTTCCAAAGAATTATCGGCATAAAATTTGTCGAGGTTTTCTTTGGTGATTCGGTAGTTGTTTCCGAATTTAAATGCTTTAATTTTACGTTCTTTGACATATCTTAAAACAGTCTTTCTTGATACTTTTAAGTACTCTGCTACTTCAGTTAATGTAAATGTTTCATTCATAGTTTCTTACCACCTAATCTGTTATCGATAATCTCTTCAATGAGTTTAATTCCACTTTGTAATACCAGGACACTGGTTTGGCTCATATACTTATCTAGTTTGGATGAAGACAAAGTGATCACTCTAAAGTAGTTCTTATCGATGAATGTTTTCTTGGGTTGATTGTGTTCATCAAAGATACCAGCTTGTCTAAGGTGTTCTGCAATGATGGATGATGGAATCGGTTTGGAGTATTTGAGTGCAATGCTGATGTTAACAAAATTAACCGGTGCAATCTTGGTTCCGTAGATGTTTTTAACAATCTTAATATAGGGTTCTAGTTTTCGTTCTTTCGTTTCAAAGGATAATACTTTAGTCATGAGTTCATTACGTTCTTCAATGAATTTTTGAGCGATTTCAGGATGATGAAAGTCATTGGTGGTTAATCCATCAAAGTTCTTCTCTTTTTCATATTTGTGTTTACTCACTTCATTAAAGAAATCTAAAGCTCTCATGGATTTGGATATTTGGAATAATCTTTCAAATGATTTGTAGTCGATGAAGTCAGCTTGTTTTCTATTTGTTGAAACATTGCTGACATCAAATCTTGTTATGGAAACAGTATCTTCTTTTACATCTTCACTATTCTTATCTAGCCCAAATCCTTTTAGTGCATCCTGAAGGTGAATAAAGAATTCATTTTCATGGTATGCAACGAAGACATTTGGAAAGTCTTTGAGATAGAGAATATAGGCTTCCTTGCTATTCATTCGGCTTCTCCTTGTTGTTAAATAGTGCGTTGCTCACTATTTTGTTTGTGTTGGATTTCATTCCCTCAACCATATGACTGTAGATCTGTGTAGTTGAGATATTTTTGTGTCTGAGTGCTTCTTGTGTTTGAAGAAGTGAAGCACCTTGGATTAATGCTGTTGTCGCAAAAGTGTGTCTTAGGCTATGTACTGAATATGCTCTTGAGTCATATCCAATGGATACCAATAGTTCCTTCACACAATTTCGAATCGATTTCGTAGTTAAACGACCTTGCTTACTAGCTCGAGCTTGAGCAAGAAACAATGGTGTCTTACCATTATCTTTGATTACATAGTCTTGATTGATTGAATTAATATAATCAGTAATTGCATCAAAAGCATTGGTTGATAACTTGACATAATCTGCTTTTGAATCTCTTCCTTTTCCCTGGATGTGAAGAACATACTCACCATCGATCATATCGATATCTTCAACATCTGCACGGCTAACTTCAATACTTCTTAAACCAGTCGTTAAGAAAAGAACCACCAACGCATAATCTCGTTTACCGATTTCATTGGTTGCGTTTCGTTTCGTTTTTTTAATGAGTTTTCTTGAATCCTTTATTGATAGTGGCATTCGTTTGAATGTCGTTTCTACTTTACATCCTCTAACTTGGTAGGATATATCCTCATAAATACCCATAAACTTTAAATATCTATAGAATCCTCTGATAACAACAATGTATTTTTGTACACTAGCACTTTCGTTTACATTGAGCATTTCTTCTTTGAATGATATAAGATCGTTTCTAGTTGGTTCAAGAATGCCTTTATCTTCAAGGTAAGTCGCCCAGTTCCACAAAATGTTTCTATAACTATCCTTAGATATCTTCTTCAAATCGGTATAGGCAATGTAATTATCGATTTCTAACTTAGTATTCATCTTCTTGTTCCTCTGTTAATAAATACCAAGGTTCTTTGGATAATCCTTTTTTAATTCGCTTTCTTTGGTATGCAGCCTCTCTTCGAACCAATTCTTCAACGCCTACCTTAAGCTCTCGTGCTAATCTCAAATAGAGAATTGCACTCATCCTATGCCCCCTGGTACCTGATTCCAATTGGTAGTAATTTTTTCTGTCTATAAATATTCTTTTTGCTAAAATGTCGGTGGTTAATCCAGCTTTTAACTTGAGATTAATCAAATAACTTCTAGACAATGTTTTTCTTTTTTCTGGTTGATCCTTGTTATGCGTATCAACTTTCATTGGACACCTCCTATTGGTGTGTCTATTGTAAGTGGTCAACAGCATTCATTTATTTATGTTTTCTTGTCAATTGGTTATGTAATATCTAGATTAACATTTTTTAATGAATATATGTGTTTTTTAATTATTACATGTTATACTTTAAATAAAGTGTTAATTCTAATGAAACATATTGGAGGTGAGAATTATGACTGTATATGATGGATATACAAAGGGTTTACTGGATAGCATAGGTTATCGGTTGAAGTTTTTAAGAGATAAGCATAAGGTGAAAATTGATAGGTTATCTGAGGTTCTTGGTGTGACTCGAATTCAGTACCATAAGTATGAAAAAGGCGAGAGTCAAATCAGTGTTGTAGGTCTCAAACGGCTTGCAGATTTTTATAATGTAAGTCTTGAGTTTCTTACGAATAATCATCTTGCTCAACTCACGAATGCTGTTTTCTTCAATGAGTATCAATTAGATCCTTCATTCAAAGATGTCGTACGTGAAACAAAAGTTCACATTTCTGATGAATACTCATCCATCTACTTTGTTAAAGATGGTAACCATACTTATGTCTTTGAGGCAATTCAAGATTCTCCTGGTACCTCTGGAGTTTACTTCTATGAATATGATTCAAAGCGATACATGTCAAAAGTCATCCTTCCAACTCAAGTGCAAAACAAGCCATTTGAAGCACTACTATTCTTCAGTGATAGCTCGCACATCATCATACGTAATCGAAGGGACGTATTCTTTATGGGTAGATTGATAGGCGAATATAAAGATGTTCAACCAGGGAAATTCATCAAAAGATAACGAGTCTTCAGTTTGACCACCAAATATGCGAAACTTCTTTGATACAATAGCGTTGGTTCAGGAATTCCTATAGATCGTTTCTACAACTCAAAGCTGAGGTATGTAGAGATGATGACACTAACAGAAAATCGCATTTTATTATCAACAATAACCCTTCTATTTTTGAAGGGTTTTTTAAGTTTAGAAGAATATCTTAAAGTTTTCACAAAGATTACCAATAATCGATTTTTTAAGGTATAAAACAAACAAGCACGAAGGGAGCAATTAAAGTATGAAGACAATTGAAGTGATTCAACCAATCAACCGTTTTATCAACGAAGCAACAAATGAGGTCATTCGCAAAAAGCGTGTTGCTGCATATGCACGTGTGTCAACCGATGAAGATGATCAGATGAATTCATTCAAATTTCAGATTGATGAATACACCAGTCGAATTCAAACTAACAAGGACTGGGAATTCATAGGTATGTTTTCAGACCAAGGCTTGTCTGGTACACAAACAAAAAAACGTCCTGAGTTCATGAAGATGATTGAACTAGCCAGACGTCAAGAGATTGATTTGATTTTAGTTAAGTCGATATCGCGGTTTGCACGAAATACAGTTGACATTCTATCGCTTGTAAGAGAACTTAGAGACTTGGGGTGCATTATCTATTTCGAAAAGGAAAACATCTATTCAAGTGATCCACAAATCGATTTCACACTAGCGATACTTTCATCGATAGCACAGGAGGAATCTAGGTCGATTTCGACAAATGTTAAATGGAGTGTAGAAAAGAGATTTAAAGCTGGAAAGGCACACATACCAAAGATTTATGGATTTGACAAGAACGAACAAGGTGAACTGGTTATCAACGATGAAGAAGCCAAGACCGTGAGACTCATCTACACTCTCTTTCTTCAAGGGTTTAATATCAATGATATTAGAAAGGTTTTAAATGAAAGAAAGATACCAACTCTCAACAACAAAGAGTGGCTCTACAATGGCGTTAAATGCATTTTAACTAATGAGAAGTATTGTGGTGATGCTATTCTGCAAAAGACCGTTACAACCGATTATTTGACTCACAAGCAGGTTAAGAATGATAATCTTGCAACTAAGTATTTTGTCAGAAACAATCATGAAGGCATTGTGAGTAAGGCTGCCTTCGAAATGGCGAAAACCATTATTGAAGATACTTCAAAATCATCTCGTAATCTTGTGACCAAATATCCATTAACCAATTTAGTCTATTGTTCTAAATGTCATGGTAATCTTCGTAGACACTTAGTCAACTACAGACGTCCATCTGAAAAGGTTGTTCTTGATTGTAAGCATAATCGAATGGATAAATCCATCAAGTGTAATGAGCCTTGGGTCGATTCGGACTTGATTACGGAAACTGTGATGGAATCGATCAAGCAATTATTATCAACTGAAGAAGTTGTCAACTCACTTATGAACGAATTAACGAATATATCCTGTAGTGAAGAATTAAGCGAACTGTTGCTTAAAAAGAAACAAGAGTTGAGTAAGCTCAACCATCAGAAAAATACAGATATTAATATGCATCATGATTCGTTTATCAACCAGGAAAAGCAATTGAAGAAGGAAATTAATACATTGAAGAAACAAATCACTTCTTCCATCAAGACCGTATCACTTGCTGATATTATAAGAGATCACTCAGCAGATATCATCGCACAGGATTCGTATTACCTTATCAAGAACATTTATTCGCTCATCATCATGGATGTTGATAAAGTCATTTGTGTCATTTCTAAAACATCCTCAGCAAATGAGTTGGTTCAACACCTGGATGATTTAATTAAGATGGAACCTACTATTCGTGGTTTTTACAAGGACTATGGTCGAGAGAAAACATTTGGTTACAAGGTGATTGTCCATGAATAATGTATTTGAATTTCCAGTTGATGTTTCACATCTGATAAAGAAACGTGTTGTCATCTATGCACGTGTCTCAACTGAATATGTTGAACAAGAAACCTCATATGAAAGACAAGTACTCGAGTTAGCAAAATCAGTTAGACAGAATAAGGATTACAATTTAGTCTGTGTATATGCTGATAAGGAAAGTGGACGATCAACTAATAGACCTGCATTCAATCAAATGATGGAACTTGCCAACACTGGAGCTGTGGATTTAATTCTGACAAAGTCTATTGCACGATTTGGCCGTAATATTGTTGAAGTTGTTACCATCATCCAGGAGCTAAGATTGAAAGGAATAGAGATCTATTTTGAAAAAGAGAATCTATCATCTATTGATCCTAAGATGGATTTTACGTTATCTCTTCTCAGTGCTCATGCTGAAGAAGAATCAAAACAAATTTCAATGAACACTATTTGGGCATTTGAAAATAAAATGAAAAAAGGATTGAGTACAACCAATAAAATGTATGGTTACTCTATCCAGGGTGATGATTGGACAATAATTGAAGATGAAGCAAAGGTAGTCCGAAAATTGTACTGGGGGTATGTCAATGGAGACAGTTATTCACAGATGATTCAGTCACTTTTTGAAGATAGTATTCCATCTCCCAGCGGAAATCCAAGATGGAGCAAACGCACTATTGAGGATATTTTGCACAACGAAAAGTATTGTGGTGACATGTTACTCCGTAAGAAAATGAATGGTAGAGTGGTTCAATACGACAATCTTCTTGCACATAGGTTAAATCAGTATCTAGTAAAAAACCACCATGCACCCATTATTTCAAAGGAAATATATGAAAATGTACTTAAATTAAGGAAAGAACGTACAACATATGAACGTAAGGATAAAGTTTTTAAGCTTAGTGAATATGCATATTACTTCTACTCTGTAGACCTCAAAAAACACTTCACATATGTAATCGAGAAACATAAAGGTAAGTATGAAGTTCCAGTACTAAAGTGTAAGAGTTCAATTGGAAGTATGATGTTAGGGTATTCGAAAATCGGACAGGGGGTCTTGTTAATGACTCAGTTTATATTAGACAATAGAAAACTGGTTCATGATCATATCGCAAATAGAATCATACCTTCAACATTATCTATTTCAAATCAACTTGAGGTTCTTTATGAAGGCATTGATTACATTGCAATAAATGACCAAATCAACCGATATGATAAAATATCAACTCTACTTACAAGATTAAATCGAATCAACCAGGTAAAGGAATTCTTATCCAATACTTTTTCAAATGCTAGACAACTTGTGGCTAATCCCAGTATAGAAAACTTCAAATCTGTATACACCAAAATCCTAATCACTGGTTTCAATGTTAATCTTGTTACTTCAGTTTCAAATGATATTTCAGATACAATTCCTCTAGATAAATATTTGATTCATTCATTATCAATACCTTTTATCCACAAATATAAGGAAAACACCCTTATATTTAATTTTTACATTTGCTAGTTCAATAGCACACACCCCCACTCAAAACGTGTCAAAATGAAGTTCAATAGCACACACCCCCTACTTTGCAAATGTCACTTTCGAGAAAGCAAATTTGCTCTCGGTATGACTCGATAAACGAAAACGACCCTATTTCGTAAGAAATAAGGTCGCTTTTCATTAAAATATCGTTATTATCCCCTGGTTTTGGGGAGTAATCAAAGATAACTATGGTGCGGACGATGAGATTTGAA
>DITO01000011.1:0-941 GCA_002422065.1 Erysipelotrichaceae bacterium UBA6182
ACTATCGTCTTCAAGCAAGCTCAGGTGGCGTAGGAACATGGATCTTTAAAGAACTCTTTGAAAGAGATTTAATTGATGGAGTAATACACGTTAAGAGAAATAAAGAAGCAAACAGTGAGATTATGTTTAAATATGATATATCACGTTCAGTGGAAGAGATTAGAGAAGGGGCAAAAACAAAGTACTATCCCCTAGAAATGTCAGAAGTATTAAAACTAGTCAAAGATAATCCTGGCCGATATGCCATTATAGGTATACCTTCCTTTATCATGGCAATACGTTTACTTTCACAAGTAGAACCCATCTTTAAAGAACGTATTCTTTTTACAATTGGACTTATATGTGGTCACCAGAAAAGTAGTAAGTTTTCAGAAGCTATTGCTTGGGAAGCTGGTATACAACCAAACAATTTGACAGAAATTGATTTTCGTAAAAAAATCCCTAATCAACCTGCATTGGATTATGGTGTTGAACTAAAAGGACTAATCGATAATAAAGAAGTCACGATTAATAGATTAATGAAAGACATGGTAGTGCAAGATTGGGGAGAAGGTTACTTTAAACAAGTATCCTCTGATTATCTAGATGATGTTATGAATGAAACNNTCAGATATGACGATCGGTGATGCTTGGTTACCTGAATATGAAGATGAGTGGGAAGGCAATAGTATCACTATTATTAGACACCCGGTCTTACAAACTATAGTTCAAGAAGGAATAAATGATAATAAACTAAAACTTGATATTATGACACCTAATCAAGTCTATGCATCACAAGCAGCTCATTTTCGCCATACATATGATGAATTAACATATAGACTTGCAAAGAAAGATCATGAGAATGAGTGGAGACCAACACTTCGTGTTAATGCTTCTATGGATATTCCTTACTTGAGACAAAGAGTTCAAGACTTAAGAATTCACATAGCAGCTCAGAGTCA
>DITO01000011.1:1037-4373 GCA_002422065.1 Erysipelotrichaceae bacterium UBA6182
TTTTTTGAATTATTTATCAAATAAAGTCATGTTATAATAACGACATGAAAAAATTGACCTACTTAATATTAACCGCAATAACACTAGGAATATTTATCCTAGGTACATGGATTAATCCAGTCATCTTTACAAACTTAAAGTGGATTTTAATAGTTGTAGCCATACTACTAGCAGCTTGGCTTTTTAGAATATATACACCAAAACAAAAGGTGTATCGTATCCATAAAATTATATTAATACTATCAATAATAATTACATTAGCAAATGGTTGGGTTTATCGCAGCTTTCAGGAAATTCTAAATCCAATCCAACTTGAAACAACTCAGTTGTCTGTATATGTCTTAAATGAAAATAGTGAACTTGCATTTGATAAGGATTTATCACTAGGAATAAGTTTAGAAATTGAAATCAACATGCTTGAAAACTTTAAACTCCATGTTGAGAATGAATATGAATTTGCTGTAATATCTAAACTTGAAGCTTTTGATCAAGATTTAATGGATGAACTATATGCAGGTGAAGTCAATGGAATTTTACTTGATGTTGCAAATCTAGCCTTTTTAGAAGAAGAGGAATTATCTGATTTCTTAAGTAAAACAACGATTATCTATTCCTTTGAAAAATCGACGGAAGTCGAGCCTCGTGAACAAGTTATAGATGATTTTAAATCTAACGCTATTGTGATTTATATCTCAGGAATTGACCATTTAGGTGATCTTGGTTGGCGTTCACGTAGTGATGTTAATCAACTTGCAATTGTAAATCCAGATACCCGAAAAATTACATTGGTAAGTATTCCACGTGACACTCATATTCCAACAACCTGTCTCAACAATATTAAAGATAAACTTGCTCATGCTGCTGTGCGTGGAATTGAATGTTCAATGTCTTCGATAGAAAACTATCTAAAAGTGCCTATTGATTACTATATTCGCTTAAATTTCTCTTCATTTATTTCAATCTTTGACATTATTGGACCAGTTGATGTTTATTCACACTATAATTTCAGTGTAAACGAGTTTATGTATGTTAAAGGAATGAATACAATGACAACGGACATGGCTTTAGCATTTGCCAGAGCTCGTAAAGAAGTGCCAGGTGGTGACGTAACTCGAGGACTTCACCAACAAGAAATTATAAAAGCTGTGTTTAGAAAAATGACTTCACCAAGTCAGTTTGGGAAAATACAAAGTGTGATCAATTCAACACGACGTTATGTTCAAACAGATATAAGCTCAAGTTCTGTAACACAACTTCTTGATTTACATCTTTCAAGTAGTCAAAGGTGGGAGTTTGATTCATTGATTTTAACTGGTCAATCCGCTCTTATACCAACTCCACAAGATTCTGATCGACTTTACTACGTAATTCAACATACAGAGAGACAACTTCTTGATTATAGAAATATCATTAAAGATCTAAGAAAAATAGAATAGCTCATAAACTTTATAAGGTAAAGTTAAACTCAAAAAAGCACTCGATGTTATTCAATCGAGTGCTTTGCTTATTTGTAGCAATATCAAGGTTCAACTAGAAATATGTTTGAAATAATGTAATCAGACGAAATAGAACTAGTTAATATTTCATCATTAATATTGAACGACCCATTACTTGAGATATCACCAAATAGAGCAACAGGCTCATTTCCAAATGAAAGTAGAACAACAATTATATTACCAGGATTAGCGTTTAAAACTTTACCTTTAATTTCTGCTTTTATAGTAAATCGCTGATATCCATACATTTCATACATTGTTCCATGAATGGTTTCAAGATTGAGAAACTCCTCAAAATTTGAATATTTCACTTGAATTTTTAAAGTTTCGATAGTTGCTGAGAACTCTCTTGTGAAAACTACAGGAAAACTAATCTGACTATTTGCCGGGATAACAGTGTAACTGTCTGAAATATTTAAAGGTGTTAGTGTAGCTTGCTGACCAGTGTTTTGATCATTAATCCACCAATTACCATCTTCTCCTATATAAGGAGTAAATCCATCAATTCCATCTTTTCCGTCTTCACCATTAATCCCGTCTTTTCCATCGATTCCATCTGCACCGTTAATGCCATCGATTCCGTTAACTTTCACCGATGTTTTTTCACCATCAACCACAAGATATCCATCATTAGATAATGAATAACTATGTTTTTCTTTTATGTTTTCTTGAACACATCCAAATAAAACAAGTGATAAAGTAATTATCATAAAAAATCTTTTCTTTAACATAAACATTCCCTCCCAATGTATTTTAAATCATAACAAATTCCACGATTTAGTCAAATGACATTTTTAATAATATGAAAGACAAATAATGGGGTTTTGAAAACAAGTTTTCAAAAGGTTCTGTTCATTTTAGATAGCCTGGATTCAAAATGAACATTTATAGTTTTTTTACAGAACACAGTACAGAATTATGATGATTTATATATCATAAATGGGTCTTTAGAGTTTAAATAGTAGTATTAAAGATTATTCACTTGTGATAAAATAGTAAAGTATTAACGGGGGGTATCAAATTGAATAATTTTAATGCGAATATTTCCGCTAAAATACTTATTTATTAGATATTTACTAACATTAATAGCAACATGATTTATGAACTTGCTTTAATATTATTGAATTATACTAACTAGGGGGCTTTTCTCATAAATGAAATCTTATCGCTCATTATTACTTTTCACACTAGATCTATTCATCATCATAATGATGTATGTTTTTGCTGTTCTAATTCGCTTTGATTTTTCACAATTCTCAATTCAATACATTTTCCGTGTTGTTTATTTGATTCCTGTACTAACCACCATCTTTGTTTTTGTATTTGTTGCTTTTAATATTCATAAAACTCTCTGGTCAACAAGTGGTCTATATGAGTTTGTAACTGTTTCATTTGCGGTTGTATTAAGTATAATTATATTTTGGAGTGTTAATGCACTCATGGATCAACGACTTATTTATACGGGTGTCAATCGCTTGTTTAATGTTCTAGGATTTGACATATTTCTAACAGATTTGTTCTTACCTAATGGAGTTCATCTTATTGCAATGTTGTTAATAATTCTGGGTCTAAACACAGCAAGATTCTCATATCGCATGTATCGCATGGCAGTTGTAAGATATAAAGATAATGCAGATTATCCAAATACAATTATTTATGGTGCAGGAGCAGCGGGACAACTTTTATACAAAGAAGCATTAAATAACAGTTCAATTAAATATAACATCATTGGGTTTATGGATGATGATCCATATAAACATGAAACATATATTTCTGGTTTAAGAGTATTTGGTGGTAGAAAAGACATTATGAATGTTGTTAAGAATCTTGATGTTAAAAT
>DITO01000166.1:0-511 GCA_002422065.1 Erysipelotrichaceae bacterium UBA6182
TAATCCTGAAGGAAATGCATTCTCAATAAAAGACCTGATATCACCGAATCTCATATTTAAAGGCAACCTGTTGTTGATGAGTTCATACTGTTCCATCAAAGGTGTACTGTAAATGTTTTTGTTTTTATAGTTGTTATTCTCTTTTTTTTCTAAACTAGAATAAAAATCTAAAAAAATTACCGGCACAAATGTTCACCTACTTCCTTAAGGCATTTTTAGAAAATACTGCATATACTTGCAAGTAATCTAAAAAGTTCTTAATTTCAAGCGAGTTCATTTCGCGGGTAATTTCTGAGATTTTATCAATGATCACTTTTTTTGATATATCGTCTAAATGTTCAAGTTTCATTGTTATTGCTGTAATATTTCGACATGATTCTAATTGTGCATTTGCTTCATAAAGTCTTTTTTGGAGAGTTTCAATAGCAACAGTGTCCTGAGAAGCTTTTTCTTCTTTATCTTGAAAAATACTATCTATTCTTTCTGTGTATTTGACTAAAACATTTTTGTC
>DITO01000166.1:561-3983 GCA_002422065.1 Erysipelotrichaceae bacterium UBA6182
TGATCAAAGGTATCGAAATTACGATAATTGTAAATGGTAGCTTTACTTACCTCTAGATATCTAGCTAAATCATTAACCTTTATTGAAAATTTTGTTACTAAACGTTCAAATAGCTTTGATTGAATCATAATAGACACCTCGTTTTATTTATTATAACTCCATTATACTATTTGATTATTTTAGAATCAATAGTCTTGTCTAAATTTTACTAATATTTTTATAAACCGCCATTTTTAGATATCTTTATACTACATTAGACATGATTTGTTTGTTTTATGTTGATGATACTGCATTGAGTTTATACTTATTTCGTTTTTACTTCATTGTTATTATGAAATTTAAATGTGATACTTTTATCCCTATGCGCCACAGCACTATCAACTAATAACATCCATACTGGTTCATTCCATTCAGAGAGCTTATCATCGACTCTCTTCAAATTGGATATGAATGATTTCAAATTGAGTGCTTGAACTTTTTTACTTTCTCTTGCTTTGATGAGTTCATTATGTTTTTCTTGAGTTCGTTCATAACGATTTGTGAGTTCAGCATACTTCTTGTTGTAATCATCTTGAGTCATTTTGGATTTTGAGTTTTCTTTAATCAATTTGTTTAAGAGTTCTGAAATAACAAGTAACTCGTCATTAAGATTCTCAATCTCTTTATCTAATTGCGTTGTATCGGTTAATAATTCGATCAACTCTTGTGAATCCTGAATGATTCTCTTTTTATCCTTCATCGTTAAATTATAGACTTCTATGAACTTAAGTTTGATATCTTCTTCCATGAGATTAGGTGTACGGCATGTTTCCTTTCCTTTGTCAAACTTACGATTGCACTGATAAACGAACCTGGAGTACTTACTGTTGGAATGCCATTTCTTTTTGCCATAGAAACCGCCACAGTCTTCACAGATAAGCTTTGATGCGAATACATCCGATGATGAATATTTAGCTCCCAGTTCGTCTCTTCTTGCTAATTCAATCTGGACTTGCTCCCACATGTCTTGATCGATGATGGCGGGATGATTGTTTTCGACGTAGTATTGTGGAATCTGGCCAGTGTTTTTGACTAACGTATGATTCAGATAATTGATTGTATATTTCTTTTGCAATAAGGCATCCCCTTTATACTTTTCATTTCTAAGGATTGAGTCTATGGTGTTTTGTGTCCATTTTGTTGATTTCCCAGTTGGAGTTTTGATATGAAGTGAAGTCAGATGACTTGCAATGCCTGAGGCGGACTTTCCTTCAACTAGAAACATGCGATATATCATTTTAACAATCATAGCTTCATCTTCATCAATAACGAGCTTATCGTTCTCTTTCCTATAACCAAGAAATGATTTGTAAGCAAATGATACCTTACCCGATTGAAAGCTTACTCTTTTACCCCATGTCACATTCTGGCTAATTGACCGTGATTCTTCTTGTGCAATTGATGCCATAATGGTCAAGATGAGTTCGCTTTTTGGATCTAATGTCCATAAGTTTTCCTTTTCAAAATATACTTCAACACCCTTGTCTTTAAGTTTTCTAACGTATGAAATCGTATCGAGTGTATTACGTGCAAAGCGTGAGATGGACTTCGTAATGATGAGGTCAATCTGTCCACCCACTGCATCTGAAATCATTTTGTTGAACTCCACTCGTCTTCTAGTGTTTGTACCCGTTATGCCTTCATCTGCATACACATTGACGTATTTCCAATCGGGTCTCTCTTGGATAAATTTCATATAATAATTGACCTGAGCTTCATAGCTTGTGTATTGCTCATCGGTATTGGTAGATACCCTCGCATAAGCTGCTACTTTTCTTAGACTGATTGAGCCTAATGGTAACTGAGTATGTTGATTTTTCGTCGATGGAATGACTGTAATCTTAGTCATGTTGAACACGTCCTTTCATTTGGTTTACTCTTCTTATTCGAGCCTGTTCTCTCATGTCTTGAGTCCATGACTCGCTTCTGGATGTATTCCACCTATAGTCTTTACTTGTTCCATCCTTCAAATGAAAGATAAGTATTTGTTTTTGCATCACTTCAATTGACTCAACTTTTGATTTAAAGTGGTTTTCATCAAACTCAGTTCTATTGAAAATTTGATTGAATGCTTTGATTATTTGACTGTCTGGGACTTGTTTTGATGCACATGCTTCTAAGCCTTTAGTGACTGAAAGTGAACATTTCCATATGTGTTTTAATGGCGTTGTTTTTCGAACATAGGCTCTTCCACAAATCCCACATCTTACCATCCCTTTGAAAGGGTAATGCTTCTGAATGGATGTTGATGCTGTTCGTCGACTTTTCTCTTTTCTAACCCTTTGTGCTTCAGTAAACACGTCATGACTGATGATGGCTTCATGGTTGTTTTTAACCATATATTGATTGAGCTCACCCGTATTAATGACTTTTCTTTTCGTTAAATGGTTGTCTCTGAATGTCTTTTGAAGGATCAAATCACCTGTATAGTTGGTGTTTGCAATAATTTGCATGATGGTTGAACGACTCCACTTGGATGCGTATTTAGGTTTTATACCTTTACTATCTAGCATCTTACCTATCGTATCAGCTCCATGTCCTTCAATATATAATTGAAAGATTAATCTCACAATATCGACTTCATCAGGAATCATGGTTAGCTTTTTGTTTTCAAGTCTATACCCTAGACAAGATTTACCACCCCAAATGAGACCTTCATGAAAATCCTTCTGGATTCTCCATTTCATATTCTCAGAAACACTCCTTGATTCCTCTTGAGCGAAGGAAGCAAGAAAAGACAGAATCATTTCACCTTCACCACTGATGGAATGGATGTTTTGCTCTTCAAAGAACACATCAACGTTGATCGCTTTGAGTTCTCTTACTGTTTCAAGTAAGGTCACTGTGTTTCTTGCAAACCTGGATATGGATTTCGTAATCACCATATCAATACACCCTGCTCTACAATCTTGAAGGAGTTGTTGAAACTCTTTTCTTGAATCTTTGGTTCCCGTGAGTGCTTCATCTGAATAAACACCAGCAAAAACACACATGTGATTTTCACTGATGAGTTTCTTGTAATAACTTACCTGTGCTGATAATGATTTTAGCATGGCTTCTTTACCATCAGAAACCCTGGCATAAGCAGCAACTCTAAGTCTCTTTGATAACTTTGGTAACGTGCCTAAACTCGTGATCTTCCTCTTCATGTTTGACCTCCTCTATTGGTACTCTATCTATCACTCTACTAGGGGGAATAGTCAAGATAATATGGCGATAAAGGTTACCTTTATTGATACAATACTTAGTTGCCAAATAATGTTCTGCCTTGTTGTATTCTTGTTTTGCCAAGAGCCCAATATCAAACATTGTCCTTATAGGTATTACCGATAATAAATATTTCTCCAAACTACTGCGATCCATGATGAACTTCTCCTTTGTTT
>DITO01000192.1:0-9201 GCA_002422065.1 Erysipelotrichaceae bacterium UBA6182
ACTAGAATAGGTCTGATACAATCATCAGGCCTTTTTTTGTGCTTAAAAATGGGTAAAACACTCCAAATATTCCAAGTTTCAGTTGATTTTAACCATTTTTGTCTTCGGGATATTAATTTGTACTACCCAAAATTGATAAGCAAAATCAGACCATGTCTCCAACGTTTACACGATTTGACAAAGGGGTGCTAACTTTTCTACACGATATGAAGCAAGGGTGCTAAATATTTTACACGATATGAGTGGGGGTGCTAAAATTCTACACGATATGATAATGGTTTAGTTAGATCAAATGACTATTTAGAACTTAATTGAGAAATTGATAAAAAAGTGACTAAAATGGCGTTTTGGCGTTTTGGCGTTTCAAATTGACTATTCTTTATTCTTGTGATATTATATTAATAATATTTACAACTTGAGGTGATGGTATGAAAGACCCCAGAATTAGTATAAGAGTATCACAAGATGAACATGAGCAATTAAAAGTTTTAGTTGCTAAGAAAAGAACCAATATAAATCAGTTTATTACTGATATTATTAGGGTGGAAATTTTAAAAGGTGCGAGTGATATGAATAGAAATAAAATCAATGGAGTAAAAGTACTTTCCCTTTTTGCAAATATAGGGGTCGCAGAAGCCTACTTTGAAGAGATAGGTATTGATGTTGTTTTGGCAAATGAGTTGGTTGAACGAAGAGCAAAACTTTATCAAGAGATTTATCCAAAAACCGAAGTCAAAATAGGTGATATTACAGACAGCTTAGTACAAAATTATTTGATAGCAAGAAGTCATGAATTGGGTGTGAATCTAATTATGGCAACACCACCGTGTCAAGGAATGAGTACTGCAGGTAGACAAGAGAAAGATGATGAGAGAAATGATTTAATAATTCCGGTTGTTAAGATGATTAGAGAGATATATCCGAGATACGCATTCATTGAAAATGTCCCTATGTTGTTTCAAACGTCAATCAATGTAAATGACAAAGATATCAATATAATCGATTTTATTCAAACTGAACTTGGAAGAAAATATAGAATTAACACATATAAAATTGATACCAAAGACTATGGTGTTCCACAAACTCGTGAAAGAGCAATCATTTTACTCAGTAGAAATGATATGGTTTATGAGTGGATATTACCTCCAAAAGATGAGAAGATTGTTACAATGCGTGATGCGATAGGACATTTACCTCCAGTTGATCCTTATATTAAAGACATAACTCATTCTGAACTTTTGGATATTTTTCCATATTACGATGAAAGAGCAAAAGCTGCTCACAAAATATCTAAGTGGCATTTTCCACCCACTCACGTTAAAAGACAAGTTGAAGTTATGATGCACACTCCAACAGGCAAAACAGCTTTTGATAACGATATAGATTATCGACCACAAAAAGATAATGGAGATTTTGTTAAAGGATTCAAAAATACTTATAAACGTCAAGAATGGGATATACCAGCATATACAGTTACTATGGATAATAGAAAGATTTCATCACAAAACAATGTACATCCTGGAAGGCCTATAAGAGCATTAACAGATGGAAAAATTCTTTATAGCGATCCTAGGGCATTAACAGTATATGAATTAATGCTTATAAGTAGCATCCCAACAAATTGGCCATTACCAGAAAATACCCCTGCCCCATTTCTAAGATCAGTCATAGGAGAAGGAATACCTCCATTGTTTACAAAAAAGGTATTCGAACAACTTAGGGGTGCATTATGGGATTAATTAAAGGATTATCGTTATTTGCAAATGTAGGTATAGCTGAAGCTTATCTAGAGGATGTTGGAGTAGATATCCTATTAGCAAATGAAATCAATCCACAAAGAGCTGAATTATATTCATATCTTTACCCAAAAACGGAAATGATTTGTGGAGATATCACTGACAAAGTTGTACGGGCAGATGTAATCAATAAATCAAAGCAATATGGGATTAATTTTGTAATCGCGACACCACCGTGTCAAGGAATGAGTGAAGCTGGAAGTAGAGATCCTGATGATGTAAGAAATCAACTAATATACTTCGCAATTGATGTGATTAAAGAAGTAAAACCAGATTTTATTCTATTGGAGAACGTACCGAAAAATCTAACTACATACATTAAAGTCGATGGAGAAAAAATATTAATTCCGGATTATATTAAAAAAGAACTCAAATTGGAGTATAATTTTAATAATAGTACTTTAATTATGGCAAAAGACCATGGTGTTCCTCAGTTAAGAGAACGGAATATATTTCTACTAGTAAAGAAAAACCTGGATATTACATGGGAATTCCCCGAAAAAGAAAAAGAAGTTACTCTCGAAGATGCAATTGGACACCTACCATCACTTGACCCCTTACTAAGAGAGGGATATGATTTTACAGTAAAAAAATTCCCTGATTATGAAAAAAAAAGACAAGAAGGTTTACTAGTATCAAAGTGGCACTACCCTCCAAAACACTCTTGGAAACAAGTAGAGTGGATGATTCATACACCAACTGGTAAATCTGCAATCTACAATGAGAAGTACTATCCAAAGAAAGATGATGGATCAGAGATTAAAGCACATCATAATCATTATCGAAGAATGAATTGGAACAAACCTTCTAGAACGATAACCCAAAACAATGGTGTGATTTCATCACTAGCATGTGTTCATCCAGGCAGACCTTACTATCATAATGACGTAGTATTATACTCTGATCCAAGAGTGCTATCATTATTTGAAATTTTTAAAGTAATGACGCTTCCAGAAAATTGGAATCTTCCAAGTAGCATAAATGAGACTTTCGTTCGAAGAGTAATTGGTGAAGGAATTCCTCCGTTATTAGTGAAAAAAATCATGTGCGTTCTAATTAGTGAAATAGAAAAAGGAGTATGTAAATGGGAAAAATAGTTATGCCGAAAAACAGCGCAATCCTATCCGAGATTCATGCAGTCCTTCAAATTTATAATGAAACAAAAGATTGGATGACTAATGATATTTATGTTTCAAAACTCAAAAATTTGATTGGTCCAGATCAGTACTCATCATCATATACTAAAAAGGCTCAAATAACCTCATATTTTGGCTTTACAATATGGGAAGATATTAATAACCCACAATCTCGAAGAAAAATAACAACCAGTGGCATTGATTTTTACAATGCAATTAAAGACGATAATAAGCCGAAAATCCTTGAAGTCATAATGAATTCATTGGAAAATACCAATTTTGGAAGAAATAACTATGGTTGCCCACAAAGTAATTCAGATATTGAACCCCCTTGTCTTTTTATTAGGGCTATATTTGATTTAGGTTATTTAACATATAAGGAATTTGCATTTTTACTTTGGAAAATGGAAGATGTCGGTGCAAATTACTCAGATTCATTGAACGAATTAAAGTTATTAAGGTCTAGTGAATCGTTTACACTTGATCCATTAGCAATTAAGTATACCGATGCAAAACCTATCACTATTTTGAATAGATGGGGGTTTTTTAAGGAAGATGAGTCAAGTAGTGATTTGGCAAAAAGAATTATACTAGATGATGATGTTTTAGCAAATTATGAGGTTCGATTACGTAATTTGGTAATTTACAATATAGATAAACCTACTACATCACGTCCATTGGTAAGCAGTCTCCCTGTAAAATCTCATGTATATGATGAGGCGGATAATGTTGATATAATTATTGAAGAAACTCCACTAATACCAGTGAAAGGTGGAACAAACATCATTATTTATGGTGTTCCAGGAGCTGGAAAATCGTGGACGATTGAAAGCGAATATTGTAAAGACAATAATTTGATGGAAAGATTGGTATTTCATCCTGATTATACGTACTCCGATTTTGTTGGACAAATTTTGCCAAAAGTTGGTGACGATGATACAATATTCTATGAGTTTACTCCGGGACCGTTCACGAAATTACTAAGAAAAGCATTTATGAATCCCGATAAAATGTTTTATTTAATTATCGAAGAAGTTAATAGGGGAAATGCTCCAGCTATTTTCGGGGATATTTTTCAATTATTAGATAGAGATAAAGATGGGAATAGTGAGTACGTAATTACAAATAGTGATGTGGCAAAAATCGTATTTGGTGACGAAAATCGTAAATTATACATCCCTTCTAATATGTCAATTTTGTGTACGATGAACACAAGTGATCAAAATGTTTTCACACTAGATACTGCTTTCCAAAGAAGATGGAACATGAGACTTATTAGAAACAAGTTTAACGACGATCCTAGTGAAAAAACTTTTGCTGAAACAAAGATACTAGATACTAATGTTACATGGAATCATTTTTTTACTGAAATCAATAAAATTATTCTATCAAAAAACATACGAATGACTTCTTCTGAAGATAAAAGATTGGGTACACACTTTATTAGTGAAGAAGACTTAAAGTTCATTCCAAATGATACTAAGCAAAACAGCAGATTTTCCGAGAAAGTTTTAAAGTATTTATGGGATGATGCATTTAAGTTTACCAAAGAAGATATATTTGATCTTGATAGAGTCAAAAGTCTTGAAGATGTTATAGATTTATTCGCCGGTTCATTGCAAAATGAAAGATTTAAAGTTTTTAAAGATAATATCTATAACACAATAGTTGCAATTAAAGAATAAAATTGTTGAAAATGCATGATAGGTGGTAAAAATATGGCATTGGATCGAAGACAATTTAAAATTAGAGAACATTGCCATGTTAATAGTAATAATGATGGTGATCGATTCGTAGGAATTAAGGCTGATTCAGATAATGCTGTCATATATTTCCCTTTGGGGTATGAACTGCCAACTAGTGATGATGAGTTGAAAAGGGACATTAAAAACTTGTTGCAAGTACTGGCTACATTCACTGAAAAATCTGATAGAGTTTTGGAAATGGACAAATTTACAGCTCCACAATCGGTTGATTTTCCAATTCAAGCTTATTTGAATGTTATCAATTATTACTTAGACCACAACGGAAACTACTACACTGAGACAGAAACAACATATAAAATTGATAATCGTGGAAAGCCTAATTGGGCAAAAACTATCAAAACACTAACACCTATGATACAAGGTAAGTCAGTAATTTATTTGAAACAAGTTGTGAGAGATTCTACTCCTGATTTAAGCAAACTGATTACTAAGATTCATAAGTATTGTGTGTTTGAGAGTTTTGAAAGAATTGGATGGCTTTATACAACAAATACACCAGAACTACCAGATATAGGCTTTGATAGAATTCGTTTCATATCAACTTTGAATACAAAACTAGCAAACACTAATAACGATAACGATAAGTTCCTTTTTCGATCGATGATAGCTATGATTGAGTTTATGGATAATAGAACCATTGATAAGCAATTTTATTTTGGAACTGATAAGTTTGAAACAGTATGGGAAAAACTCATTGATAAGTATTTTGGTGAAAAGAATAAACAAGATTTTTTTCCGCGAGGGTTATGGACTGAGAAAAGGTATGGTACAAATATTGGTAGAAAAGTTAGTGCACTTGAGCCAGACAGTATTATGCTATATAAAGGTAAATTCTATGTACTTGATGCTAAATACTATCGCTATGGTGTTTTCCCTGAAAGTGGGACAAATGTTCTTCCACAATCTTCAGACATAAATAAACAAATAACTTATGGGAAATTCGTAAAAAATGAAAAAGCAAATGGTAATCCAGTCTTCAATGCATTCATTATGCCATATAACAAGAATAAAAATAAGTTTTCAATCACCACTTGGTATGGCAATGTAGCTGAAGCAACAGGTGATTGGCTTGATGATCCAGCAAATCCACAAAGTTATGAAAGAATTCAAGGTATTGTTGTAGACACAAGATATTTATTGAAACACTATGATGGTAGTCATGATTTTGATAAGGAATTATTAAGTACAGAAATTGAAAATGGATTAAATCCCTAGTGAAAAGAGAGACTCTCAGTAAAGTGAGTCCCTCTTTTTTTATTTATGTTTTGCCCTATATCTATTTTGTAATGCTCTATTACAACATTCGTTTGAACAGTATTTCTTTTTCGATGATGTTCTGCTGACTGTAAAATACCTATTGCATTTAGGATTAGCACATAGTCTTGTTATTTCGACGTTTGGTTTCATATAGAATATTGAGAAATATAGAGCACCTAGTAATGAATCAACTTTCCATCTTGGTTCCATTATACTTGAATCATATTCAGGATGAACACCAACCATATTACTATTTATTTCTTCTGTTATGACTATCTTTGCAACCTCAATTAAAGCATTTTTTAGTTTATCATCAAAAGCACCCCAATTAGGAATAGAACCAGTAGTTTTGAATCCAACATTAAACAGGATTTCATCTGGCATAACTGCATAGAAACTTCCAATATCAAAATATACATGGTATAAAAATTCAATAAGCAATCTTTGCTTTCTAGGTGCCTTTTGATGATTGACATATGATTGTATTATCGAACGCTCTAAATCACTTATTTCAGAATCAGTTACGTAATGCCTATATTCGTCTACATGCAATTTGTATTTACCATATATGGAATCATTTACTTCAAACATCCAATCTTTATCTGTATTAAAATATTCATTCTTTGGTAGATTGTTTGCTTCAGAGAACTCATCTCTTAGAATTTTATGTTCACATGAACTATATGATGTTTCACCAATTTTGATTTCGAATGGATTTGATAATAGAAGAGATAGTGTTAAAGAAAGGATTTTTTTGTAATCCTTTTTTTCCACCTCACTGATTTGGCTCATAAGTCTAACCGTGCTCCTCATCCTATCAATCAAGCGAATGAGCATCTCGTCATCGATTTGTTCGAATTTATCTGTGCCAATGGGAAACAAAAAGCCGTTTCTCTCAAAAAATTTCTTATAGTTTTCAATTTGATTATCATCTATCGAGATAAGAGAGCTTAGTATATTTTCTTCGAGAGTCGCTCCAGTTTTTTCATCAATTCGTACTAATCCATCCTTAGGTTGAAATGCGAATTTAATCGGCTTACTGCTTAGAGACTCGACTTTAATGATGTTTCTCACCTCACTAGGTGAAATATTGATTTTATCAATAGCAGTAAAACAGCAGTTGCTTTCAAATGTGAAAAGACTTTCTTGATAAAAATTTTCTCTAATTATTGCAGTTTTTTTCATATTTTCTCCTTTTTTCAAGGCTATTATTTTATGCAGATATAATGCAAAAGATAATGGTCTATTTTTTTTTGGATTTAGAGTAATAGATTAAATAATGTCTTATAGATATTATAAGTGATTATGCATAACAATACAATACATAACAAATTACAAATACATCAAAATAATGGATTACACGACTATATTACATTACTTTAAAAATGAATTTAAAATAGAGACAAGCCAAAAAGGCTTGGTTTCGATACTCGTTTTCCAACTATTCTACTGTGTATTTGATCAACACACAAATAGTTCCTAAATTAGTAGAAAACGAAAACGAAATCTTATATGTGAACTCGGCTTAGGAAACGAGAAATCACGCACATAAAATTCGAGAAGGATTATTTCCATGAAATCGAAAGGGTGCGTTTTTTCCTATGCCTTGATTTCAAAGTAGATGGTCATCTCGAAATACTTGGAGGGATCTATTTTGAAATTACGTAAAACTCCTGCATCGAAAAGAATGACATACACCTATTATTTTGACAATGGCGACAAAGTAATCCTTGAGCCAGGAAAGTCTACAAAGATTTATGCATCGGGTACCAGATTTGTGAAAATCGATGAATCAATCACAGATACCACAATCATGGAACTCCATCGATATGACGATGCAGAAGTAAGATCGAACCTTAAATATATCAACAATGAAGACAGCCAAGAGCGTCAAGGACGGATAGCAAATAAAAAGAAATGGGCTATTGAGCACCCTTACGAACCTAATCCTTATGATAAGCCAGATCGAATCCTTAACCTTGATGCTTTTGGTGATGATGAAGATTCTCAAGAAGATAAAAGCAGATTGCTATATGAAGCATCCTTACACATAAACGGTGATGAGGATTTTTACAATGACAAATTTGAAGTGATTAGAGAGTACGTTGCTACCTTGCCAGAAACCATGCAGGAACTTTTCGACCTTATCTATATAAAAGAACTTAAACAATCTGAGGTATGTGAGAAGCTTGGTCTTTCAAAAAGTACTGTTTCAGAGCGTGTAAAAACACTTCAGAAAATAATAATTAAACATTTTTCAGAACAACCCGAACTTTTGAGGTAGTTTTGCGGACTAAGACTTAGAAGGCAATAAGCACTTCTAGAAAGAGGAAAATCCATGAAAGACAAAAAGCACAAAGTTCGGATTAATCTAGTCGATCAAGATGATGAAAGTTCGAACATCATCGAGTCTACTGTGGAGCACTTTCCAAAAAAACTGTTTAACAAGTTGTTTGGAAAGAAAAATCGAGTATTGATTATTGCTCCAAGTGAATCGGTATCAGGCATCGAAATCCATGAAAAGGCAGGTGAGAAGAATGACAACACCAATAAGTCATAGTAGGAAGTATAGCCCAAGTAAAAGTAGTACTTGGTTGAACTGCCCACTTAGTACCTTGCTTAACGATGGTTCAAGTCAAGAGACTAACCCACAAGCCGAGTTTGGAACCCAATGCCATGAACTGGGGGCTGCACTAATTGGTAAGTCACTGAATTTAGTTGACTATGACAGTGAAATCAAAACAGTTGAGGATGTCATTAAAGGACTCGACATGTACTCAGAAGAAATGCAAGAAATCGCTGACGGCTATGCAGATTTTGTTATCCAAACAATCGAGTTTGAGAGAAAGCGATCGGATGATGAACCACTCATCGTTATCGAGCAACACTTAGACATGGACTTTGATGAAGATGCTGGTGGCACATTAGATTGTGGCATCATCTCATCAGTTGATGGTGGTACGCTGACGGTTATCGATTTAAAGACAGGTAGAACTCCTGTGTATGCATTCGATAGTGAATCAGGACAATTTAACTCCCAACTTGGTATCTATGCACTTTACTTCTACAAATCATTCAAAGATATCTATCCAGTGAAAAAAGTTCGACTCGTTATCTATCAACCTGTGATATCAAACACAAATGACTACGAAATGCCAATTGAAGAACTCCTTCAGTTTGAAGCGAGTGTGTTGATACCTGCTGTTGAACGAACGAAAGTTGATAATCCAGAAGCAAAAGTTGGTA
>DITO01000192.1:9216-9414 GCA_002422065.1 Erysipelotrichaceae bacterium UBA6182
GTCGTTACTGTGCTGGAAAAGCCATTTGTGTAAAGCGAGCAGAAACCAATCTTGAACTGACTGAGGAAATCAAGAAGCCTATCGCCACCCTAACGGATGCCCAAATTGAAGCATTCCTTCCCCAATTGGATGAGCTGATTCAGTTTGCGGAAGACGTGAAAGAGTTCGCTCTAAAGAAGGCAATGAATGGACACAAGT
>DITO01000173.1 GCA_002422065.1 Erysipelotrichaceae bacterium UBA6182
TGGCTTTTTGCTTTTTTGGTTAAACAACCAATGTTTGCAGATATCACAAACATCAATGTCAGAGCACTTCTAGCACAAAAGAATGAAGCGCTTATTATGGAAAATATGACACCGTTTGGAGAATATTCGGATGGAATGGAAGCTGATAGTATGGATTTTAATATGATCCATTCATCTGGTCCGACCAGAGATCCACTGCAGAATTGGCTGATGTCAGATTTGAATCAAGACTAAACTAAAATGGACCCCGAGAGGTCCATTGTTGTTTTGGTTACAAGGAACAATTTCTAGTCCTCGTTTGGTTTAAGCGTTAGCAGCCACCAAAAAGTATGCATCGTTTGCAGTTAAGTTTTGCTATCTTTACGTCATTCGCCTGACGGGTTGCCGTATCCACTTCATAACACCGTCGAAACCTTACAGCCCCATCAGAAGTATCCTGTTGTTCACAGGTAGAGAATTCCAACCCTCGGGATCTTGGTAAATCCCTACTTGCCACTCTAACCAATACTTCTGGTGGAGCTGGGGGTATTGAAACCCCGTCCGATATTCCTCTGTTTCAAAGGAATTACAACCATTATCGTTGATGTGATGTATTGCAACATCTTCTAAAACCGTTCCTTAGGCCCTATACGGGTATTTACGGACTATCAACAAATCTATTTAATCATTTCACTGGCTTAGCACCCTCTACAATATACTTATCCATTTGCTGTTCAATAATAGTAAGTACCTTACCCGACAATGCCTGCACTTCGGAATTCTGTGCCAAACGTTGTGCTGCATATGCACCTACCATAGTATAAGCCGTCTTTTCAGATGGTAGAATAGCTACAAGGAAAGACAAACTTATACATGTAATAAGCCAGGATTTAGCTTTATTTACTTTCTCATTTAATAAGTAAATAACAGCACCGGCGCCGCAACCCATAGCTATAAAAACTATAAAAACATTAATATTACCCAGCAAACCAATGCCATAGACCAACCATACTAATTCCATATTGAATCCTTACTTTATTATTTCTTCTTCACGGGAGCATGACTTGGATGACATGCCCATTTTTCACCCATCTTTTCACGAGCTTCTTTCGCCCGGCTTTCATTGCGCTTACCAATTTCAGCCAAAGTAACTTTAAGAGGTTCTTGATTTTGAGTAGTTTTATTCATTATTTACTGTATAGTGAATATTAATCAAATAGTAAATTTGATAATCGAATCTTTACGGAAACTGCGCCATGCACATTTTTCCATATCATATACCTTTAGAATCTCATCATTATGAACTGCTGGTAAAGCTTCCTGTTTAGGATATTCCGCGGCAGGAATGAGTGCAAAATTCTTGGTGCAAACCATTGTCCGTTCGGACCCATCGGCCACCTTAGTGAATGTTACTGTCACCACAGTATCTTTAAGTAGATCATCGATGGCGTCTGCAAGTTTAGTAGTCGAATTCATTTTGTTTCCTTTAGGTTAATTATAAAGTTTGGTCACGTTAATGGCATATGACGATTTTACTTCTTTGAGAAGTTTGTAAGCAAGATCGGCACCCTCCTTCGTAGCATATTCTGCTATTTGAGAAGAGTGACTTGATGTACCAAGCTGTATGATGATCAGAAGTTTGTAATGCATTTTAGTTAATCATAGCAGAAACTTGAAGCACCGAATTGAGTTGTTCATAATCTTCTGTAATCTTTGCATCGACCCAGTCATACGGATCACCAGTACGAGCCTTTGCGACACCATAGGGCATTTCACCTGAGTTGCAGTAGTGGTCAAAGAAATATTCAAACTGAGCATCAGTCAAAGGCCGACCCTTCAGGAGTTGATGGCCAACGATATTAAGCATTTGTTCGTATTTCATTTTAGTACCTTTTGAACATTGAGTAAGATTCTTGAGTGATAAATTCAATTTCTTTCATATTGAAAAATTTTCGAGGGAGCATAAACATGATTTTCCTTTTGTGTTTCGGTTGGTATGGGTTTATTATACTACATCTAGGATTATGTGTAAATTAAAGTACAATCCCATCATGGAATTCAGTAAACCGATGAGCATGAATGTACTCGGTCACCCGGGCCGACTTATCACATTCTTCATATAGTTTCATAGACCAATAGACACTAAGGGTCTCAAATATATAACCATATAGTACTAAACCGTCGAATTTTCTAATCAGAATAAGTTTCATGATTTTCCTTTGTTTCAAAAGATGGTCTATTATACTACAACTGGGATTATGTGTAAATTATGCAGGAGTAAATAGGGATCCGACACTAATAACACAGCTGTTCTTCCCGTTGGGATCAGTTTTTAACATGGTAAATGTTTTCTTGTCTACATTCTGCCAAAGAGATATAGTATACCCATTATTTTCTTTGGCGATCCAAACTGGGACTTCACTGAATGTTTTGATTGCGGCCACGATAGCCGCAGAATCTCCACATGACACTGTCATCTCTTTTTCTACCAATTCCGCAGCTGCCAGAGCCGGTAACAAAAGCAATGTAAACAAGATTTTATGCATATTAGTTCCCTTTGAAACTAATATTTATTAAGATTTGAGTTGTCTATAACAATTTTAACTGCATCATTGATCC
>DITO01000270.1 GCA_002422065.1 Erysipelotrichaceae bacterium UBA6182
CCAATTGATCAAGGATACCAATGGTTTTCTGCACTAAAACTACTTGGTGTTCCTACAAAGATGATCATGTTTCATCATGAGAATCATGATTTAACACGCAATGGAAAACCTAAGGCAAGACTTCAATCTTATAAAGAGATTTTAGGATGGTTCAACACCTATCTTAAGTAACGAATAAGGAAACTTATTCGTTTTTTTATGTGAATTTCACAAGTACATTGACATTTGTTAAAAAATTCACTAATATAGTGTGGAGGTGAGAATAATGAAACTATTAAAATATTTAATTGCATTACTCGTAGCAGGGCTACTTCTTATAGGATGTCAAGTTGAACCAGTTCAAGTTGTCTCAGTACTTGTGCCAACTGGAGCACCTTCAGTACTATTTGTAGATATGATGGAAAATTCAGAGACTGCATCTGTGGATGTTGTGAATGGTGTTGATCCAATCATGAGTGAATTTCTAAATCCAAGTCAGTCCTATGACATGATTGTTGCGCCAATTGTGAGTGTTACTAAACTTCAAATGGAAGGTAAAACACCTTATAAACTCATTGGAATAGTCTCTTGGGGTAATCTGGTTATCTTAGGACCACAAGATTTAGATTTAAATAACTCAAAGCTTGGTATCTTTGCACCTATGGGAATTCCTGGAATCATGAGTCGTCATCTTCTTGAGAAAGAAGGGATTAACGTAGAAGTTCAAGCGGTAGCAACAATGGCAGATGCCATGGCTCTTTATGTTGGGGGACATGTAGATGCGGTATTAATGGCTTATCCATTAGCTCAAAATATCATAGACAATTATGATGCACAAGTCTTGATTGATATTCAAGCACTGTATGAAAAGCATTATGGTCAAGACAATTATCCTCAAGCTGGGATGTATGTAAGTGAGAATTTCTACAACAAGCATAAATCACGCATTAGTGTTGTTATGAATCAATTAACAACGACTCATAATCTAAATCTAAGTACACCAAGTCGTTTAAATAACATCAATGAGGATGTTAAAACTAAACTTATGATGGAGACAATGCAACCATTGGTTCAAAACTATGATTCGTTAGGATTATTTCCTTGTTATTCATTAGAGAAACTCAATGAACTCAATACTTTTCTTGATCTATTTGATCTAGAACTTCAATCTTCAATGATTGCTCGCTAAAATGATTACCTCTCTGATTACAATCACTTTACTTATAGTGATCTATCAAGGGATTCTTATATGGACTCCATATCGAGTTGTGCTACCTACGTTGTCACAATTGGGTATGGATTACATTGATCTTCTTTTTGATCCATCATGGATAAGTGCCTTAATGAATTCAATAGGGCATAGTATTTTCATGTTGTTTGGGTTATCTCTATTTAGTCTAGTTATTGTGATGATTGGTATTAAAGTAAAATGGGTAAGACTTGGAGTTAAGCAACTTAGTGAATGGATGGCGAGTACTCCAACCATTGCTATTCTATTATTAGGATTAATCATTTTTGGATTGACACAAAGTGTAAATATTATTGTTGGATTTATTGTTTGGCCACTTGTGTATGAACGATTAGATCATGCACTTACTTCACTTACTGATGATGAACAAGATGTGATGCGAGTCTTCCCACCAACATGGTTTGAAGAATGGATCAATGTACGTTTAGCACGAGTTAAAGATGAACTTGGTTCAATGACAAATATTGTCTTTCCAACAACGCTTAAAATCCTTATAATGGTTGAAGTCCTCCATTCTCAAACTGGAGGGTATGGATTTCTATATCAGCTTGCTCGACAAAATTTCCAGATAGAAAGATTGATAACGCTTACAATTCATCTAATTGTGATACTAAAAATCCTGAAAACGCTAACAAGTTATTATTTTCACAAAAGCACTTGAAGGTGCTTTTCTTTTATGTTATATTTCTTGTGAAATTATTAACAAATAGTGAAAGAAACAGGTGAAGTAACTGTGGGACTCTTTGATCATGAAGCACGGCAGTTTAAATTTGATGTATTAAGGGAAGTTGCAATCGCATCATATAGTGATTCTATATCACCAACTTTAGATGATGATTTGGCCTATAAGCTCATTCCAACATTAAAGGCAAACTTTCGTTGTTGTGTATACAAGGAGCGAGAAATCATTCGTGCTCGTACCCGTATGGCTTTAGGAAGACTTCCTAATTCACGTAAAGATGAAGTCACTCATGAGAGACAATTTGTCCATGTGATTGAATCTGCATGTGATGGTTGTACCATTAAAAGAATTCATATTACGGATAATTGTCGTAAATGCATGGCTAAGTCTTGTAAAGTAGTTTGTAAGTTTGATGCGATTACTATGGGGCCAGATCGTGCTCATATTGATTTGGATAAATGTAAAGAATGTGGAGCATGTGTTAAGGCGTGTGCATTTAATGCTGTTGTTGAAACGGTACGTCCTTGTAAAGCAAGTTGTGCTGTTAATGCAATTAGTATGGATGAATATGGTATTGCGAAGATTGATATGGAGAAATGTATTAACTGTGCTGCTTGTCAAACAGCATGTCCATTTGGGGCTATTGAGGATATTTCTCATATGACCGATGTCATTAATCAATTAAAAGGGGATAAAAAAGTGATTGCGATGGTTGCTCCTTCAATTCAAGGACAACTTGATAGCGCAACACTTCCTCAAATCAAAGAAGGAATCCGTCAGTTAGGTTTTGATATGGTGGTTGAAGTAGCAGCTGCAGCCGATATTGTGGCTTACTATGAAAAAGAAGAACTTAAAGAGCGTATAGCAAATGGTCAACCCATGACAAGTTCATGTTGTCCAGCATTTGTAAACATGATTAAGCTTCACTATCCTGAAGTTAAACCTTATTTATCAACAATGAAATCCCCAATGATGGTGATGGGGCAACTGATGAAAGCAAGATATCCAGATGTCTTAACTGTATTTATTGGACCTTGTGTGGCTAAGAAACAAGAAGCTTATGAAGATGATCATGAAAGTGTTGACTATGTTTTAACGTTTGAAGAGATTGCTGCCATGCTTGTATCACAACGTATTTATTGTTCTGGTATTCAAGTGGATCCTGAAGTTGAAGCATCTAAATATGGCCGTGAATTTGCAAGAGTGGGTGGTGTTAGTGCTGCACTCGTTGCTGCAATGAAGGAAGATAATCAACCAGCCTTTAGAAGTAGTGTTGGTAATGGATGTGGGGATTGTAAGAAGGCGTTGATGATGTTGAAGGTTAAACGTCATGACTTTGATGTTCTTGAAGGTATGGCGTGTGTGGGTGGTTGTTCCAATGGACCAGGAACGATTGAAACCAATGGAAAAGTAAAACAACGCTTTGATAAAGAGAATGTTGGAAATACACATAGTATTGCAGATACACTAAAAGCATTTGAAGAAGAACTACAACATATTCATATTCATACTCATCATTAATGATTGACCATCCTTAGGGATGGTTTTCTTATTGTGAGAATAAATAGGATGTGTTATTACTGATATTTGATTCGTTAAAACATGAATTAGACATACTAAGCATTTTGATTACAAGAGAACACATTTGGTACAAATCCTATTTCTGTGCTTATTCACATCAATTCGTTGTATGATAGTAGCATAATCAACGTCTTTTTGATAAGTTTATAACACACGGAGGTGTTTATGTTTAAAACCATTTATGATTCTCAGAAAGCATACTTTAAATCACATGTAACGCTATCACTTCAAGCACGATTAGATTCCATATCAAAGTTAGAAAGTATGATTACAGTACATGAAAAAGCACTGTGTGAAGCTGTATTCAAAGATCTTAATAAAAGTGAAACTGAAGCTTTCCTAACAGAAATTCTTCCTCTCAAACAAGAAATCACTTATATTCGAAAACATCTCAAATCATGGATGAAAGCTAAGAGAAAACCTAGATCTTTAGTGACTAGCACGATGTCATCAAAAGTATTGCCATCTCCAAAAGGAGTTGTACTCATCGTCTCACCTTGGAATTACCCAATACAGCTAGCTTTAATGCCTTTGATGTCAGCTCTATCAGCGGGGAATACGGCCATTGTGAAAGTCTCTGAAATCTCATCTTATACCGGAAAACTACTTACGAAGCTTATTAACGAAACTTTTGATTCTAAGCTTGTTTATGCTACTGATGTAGGACCAGAAGAATTTCATGATTTACTAGAATTACCTTATGATCATCTTTTCTTTACAGGATCACCCTCTATTGGAAAGATTATGATGAGTGCTGCTGCTAAGCACTTAACACCGGTCACATTAGAACTTGGGGGTAAAAGTCCTGCTATTGTCATGCCTGACGCTAATATTAAAGTTGCAGCACGACGTATTGTATGGGGTAAAGGTTTAAACTGTGGACAAACATGTATTGCACCTGATTATGTTGTAGTGCATCAAAGTGTTAAGAATGAGCTTGTTGAAGCATTAAAAGAAATGATAGAAACTCAGTTTCCTTCATCTTTAACACAAGAAGATTTTCCTAAAATCATTAATGAGCGTCATTTTGATCGCTTAGTTTCATATTTAAAGGATCAAGCAATTCTTCATGGGGGTACCTATGATAAGGAACAGAATAAGATTGCCTTTACATTAATCCATGAACCATCCTTTGATAGTCCTCTTATGCAAGATGAAATCTTTGGACCTATTCTACCAATCCTTTCATATCATGATGAAACATCACTCAATGAGATTCTTGATGCCCACCCAAATCCTTTAGCCTTATACTTATTTACTGAAGATAAAGCCAATAAAGAAAAGATAATGAAAGAGCGTGGATTTGGAGGGGCAGCTATCAATGATACGATTTTACATATTGTTTCCCCAACACTCCCTTTTGGTGGGGTAGGAAACAGTGGTATGGGTTCATATCATGGTGTTTATTCTTTTGAAACCTTCTCACATATGAAAACTATTGTTGATTCTCCAACATGGTTTGATCTTATCGTTAAGTATCCACCATACACAACTAAGAAAAAGAAACTCATTCTAATCCTAAGAAAGTGGGTATAATATGGCCATTAAAACCTTTCCTTATACTGTCCTCAAACAAGACAACCAGTTTGAAATCCGAGCAATGGATTCATACTATGTTGTTAAGAGCAAAAATGTAGAACGATTAGGCTATCAAGGATTTGATGCTTGTTTTCGCTATATTAGTGGTGACAATCAAGCATCAAAATCGTATAGTATGACAGCCCCTGTGATTAACAGACTACAAGATACAAATATGATTGATACATCATTTGTCTTATTGGATCAAGACACACCTCCACAACCTAATCATCAAGCTGTCATTGAAAAAATAGAATCAACATGCATGGTGGTGTATAAGTTTAAAGGAAATATTAATGATCAAGTAATTAAAACATCATTGGAAACGTTAGAGACTTATATTAATACCCAAGGACTTATCATTAAAGATGGTCCTTGGTTAGCACGCTATAACCCACCATTTATACCAGGATTTTTAAAACGAAATGAAATGATGATGGAGGTTGAATGTGATTAAGATTATATTCAAATGGATAAAGAGAGTCTTGTTAGTACTACTCTTAGTATTTATAACACTCCCTTACTTTATACCTCGTGATGGTAATCAAGAGATGCCTTCACAGCCTTTTGATAACTCATTATTTGTGAATACTTCTCAAGGAGTAAGTATTCATGCTCGCATTTATGAACCAACCCAACCTATGATTGGACAAATTATGTTGGTTCATGGACTAGGAGGTTCGACATTTTCTTACGAAGAGAATGCTCCTTTCTTAGCATCATTAGGATACTTTGTTGTGACTGTAGATTTACCTGCTTTTGGTTTCTCAAGTAAACAGCGAGGACTTATTCACTCACAAAGCAATCGTGCAATGTGGTTGTGGGATATTCTTAAACAAATAGAAGTCTTTAATACTTTAGATTCTAAATGGATTATTGGGGGACACTCCATGGGTGGTTCTGTTGCCCTAGCAATGAATAATGCCCAACCTCTTAAAACACAGGGTTTAATACTTATTGATCCTGCTATTACCAATGATGTTGAGCGAAATCCTGTTTTATCATGGGTTGTAAAGTCAACACCAGTTGGAGAGTGGTTACGTGTTTTCTTAACGTATGGATTACTTAATAATGATTCCTTTCAATCATCATTATCATCGGCTTATGGTGTTGAGGCTACTGAGCAACAAGTAGAAGCTTACTTAAGACCACTACGAGTCAAAGGTAGTACCCAAGCACTACGAGAGTTCTTTGCGACTGCACAAGGACTTAGTGTCAATGAGTGGTTATATCCTCAAACTCCAGTTATCTTAATATGGGGTGAAGAAGATGAATGGATTCCAATCTCCAACAAAGATGAAGTATTAGAGATTGCATCTAATGTCATTGATATTGTGCTAGAAAATGAAGGACATAATCCTATGGAAACAAACCCATCCCTTTTTAATGAGCGTTTAGCTTCTGCTCTGTCACAATGGGCCAATGAATGATAACGTTACAGAACACTGTAACGTTTTTAAATAACCTTCTGTGCTTAAATTGTGTGAATAGGGTATAATATGATTACGCATGTTGTCAAACCTCAGTTATTTACTTTCTTTGTAAAGAAGATGTTAAAGAAATAAATTAGACTATATATGAACAAGACAACCTACTATAATGATGAAAGAAGGAGTGCAGTTATGAACATTGGATTAATCGATTTAGGATCAAATTCCATACGATTAGTAATTTATCATTATAATGATGATCAACTTACAAAATTATTTAACTTAAAACATGCCGCTAAAAGTATTCTTTATGTTAAAGACAACAAGATGTCAATGGAAGGTGTCGAAGTTATTGTTTCTACATTAAAAGAACTTATTTTTGTCGCAAAAACCTATCATCTTGATTATTTTAGAATCTTTGCTACAGCTTCACTTCGTAATATTGATAACTCAAAAGAAACGATTGCAGCCATTGAATCAAGTATTCATCATCCAATTGAACTATTAAGTGATGAAGAAGAATCATCCTTTGGATTTGAAGCGGTTGTTAAATATGAAACTCTTCCAAAAGAAGGATTATCCATCGACATTGGTGGTGGATCAATGGAAATTACGTATTTTATGGATGGTAAATTGATTCATACAACATCCATTGGGATAGGATCTTTAAACTTCTACCAACAATATGTTTCTAATGTCTTACCTAATGATGCTGAGCAAAGTCTTATGCGTGCTCACGCAAGAACACTATTCTCTGAGATTGTTTGGTTAGAGAATAAAATGATTGATCATATTATTGGAATTGGTGGAACATCACGTGCCATGGTGAAGATGAATAAGATCCTTGATTTTGAAAAAGGATCAGCTTTGTCCTACAACACGATCTCAAAAATCGCAAGACTATCTCCAATGCATGCTCAAGATATCATTAGAGGAGTTCCAGATCGCTTAATTACATTAGTACCAGGAGCTATACTTATTGATGAGTTAATGCAATATGTTCATGCAACCACGTTTACAGCATCAAAAGCATCACTACGTGAAGGATACTTATATTTAAAAATACTTCAAGAGGGATAATCTATGACGTTTATTAATCGTGAATTAAGTTGGTTACAGTTCAATCAACGTGTGCTTCATCAAGCAACACTTTCATCAACGCCTTTTTTCGAGAAAGGGCGTTTTTTAAACATTGCCTTCAATAACGTTGATGAATTCTATATGGTACGTGTTGGATCTCTACAAGAGCTATCAACAATCGTGTCATCTAATGATAATAAAACAAATCTAACGATAGCCCAACAACTGAAGTTAATCTCTAAGAAAATGCATGAATATATTGATGATCAAGCGATTGTTTATCGTAACTGGATTAAAGATGCATCTGCTTTTCATATTCATCTTAAGTCTTATCAAGACCTCAAACAAAATGATATGGCTTATATTCAAATGTATTATAAAACTCATATAGAACCGCTTTTATCACCTATGGTGATTGATCAATCTCATCCTTTTCCTTTCTTATTAAATAAACAGGTGGTTGTGGTAGCACTCTTAAAGAAAGGAAAGAAGAAGACCATTGGACTTATTCCAATTGATCCTCAAATCATTCCTTTAGTTCATCAAGTCCCGTCATCATCATCTTTAAACCTTGTGATGATCACTGATATTATTCATGCTCATGTTCAAAAGATCTTTAAAGGATTTGAAGTTGAGGCTATTACGAATATGAAACTTATCCGTAATGCTGACTTAGATTATGAAGGAAGTGCTGATGAAGAGTTAAACTTTAAAGATGTGATGAAGAAACTACTTAAGAAGCGACAACGTTTAGCTCCTGTACGTTGTGAGTTTAATCATGATCATCCAGAACTCATTAAAGAAGTATTAAAGCGTGTTTCTATTAAAACACAGCATGTTTTTGTGAATCCTATTCCTTTACACCAAGCCCATATGAAACCCATAGAGCAGTTCTGTCTTAAGAAGTTTCCTCAAGCGTTCTTTCCACCATATACCCCTAAAGTATTATCTTTACCAAACAATATTTCTTTAACGGAATACCTGAAGAAGCAAGACTTATTCTTGCATGTTCCTTATGATCGTCTTGATCCTTTAGTTGATTTACTACGATGGGCAGCAGATAACCCAAAAGTAGTCAGTATTAAGATGACACTGTATCGACTATCGTCACAATCCTCTATTATTGAATCACTTGTCAAAGCTGCAGAATCAGGTAAGGAAGTAGTGGTAGTCATTGAACTCAAAGCACGCTTTGATGAACAACATAATATTGATCATGCTACTGTATTAGAAGAAGCAGGATGTCAGGTTATTTATGGATTTGATGGTTATAAAGTCCATTCTAAATGTTGTCTAATTACTGAAATAGACAAAGGACATACAACCATGTATACACATGTTTCTACAGGAAACTATAATGAAAACACGGCAAGACTATATACTGATTATCACTTACTGAGTACTAGTCATGAGTTAGGTGAAGATATTAGAACTTTCTTTACATGGTTACAAATTGGAGATATTGATGCTTTTAGACAACCATTAAGTATGATGGCAACTTCACCATTCACCTTCAAACAAGCTATCCTTAAGCACATACACCAAGAGATTGAATCTCATATTCATTATGGGGATGGGCATATTATCTTTAAGATGAATTCAATGACAGATAAAGATATTATGCAAGCTCTCATCTTAGCTGATGAACAAGGAGTGAATATTGAATTAATTATACGTGGGATTAACTGTTTAGATTCCCATGGAACTAAGATTAAGATAAGAAGTATTTTAGG
>DITO01000209.1 GCA_002422065.1 Erysipelotrichaceae bacterium UBA6182
GTTTTGCCTATTCATTTGTTCAAAGTGTTATTTCTAAAGGTGTAAAAAGACCTACAGGATATGATCAAGATATCTTAATTCAAAGACTTCAAGGACTCAACAAAGGTCAGTCAAATTCGATGAATGCAAATGTCATTGCGATTCAACTTGAATCTTTCTTTGATGTGAATCGAGTAGATAACTTATTACTACAGTCTAATCCTATTCCATTTTTTAGTTATCTTAAAAACAACTATCCTTCAGGATTACTAACAGTGCCTACGATTGGTGGTGGCACTGCGAATAGTGAATTCGAATTCTTAACAGGGATGGACCTAACTTATTTTGGTGTTGGAGAATACCCATATAAGACAATTCTTAGAGAGAAAACTCTTCCTTCACTGGTATCTTACTTTAATGAATTAAACTACACTACGACTGCGATTCATAACCATGTTGCTAACTTCTATCATAGACAAGTTGTATACAAACATTTAGGATTTGACCATTTCATAAGCCTTGAAACGATGAGAGATGTCACTACCACACCGATGGGATGGGCAAAAGATAAGCATTTAATCTCTTACATAAAATCAACCATGGCTCAATCAAATGGTAAAGACTTCGTATTTGGAGTTTCAGTTCAAGCACATGGTGAGTTTCCAAACATTCCTTTAGAAGCGAATATGATACAATACATCGCACCAACTGATGAGAAGACAAACGACAACATTAACTACTATCTCAATCAAATTCATGAAATGGATTTAATGATTGAAGAGTTGGTGACATGGGTACAATCTCATGAGGAACCAACTATATTAGTACTGTATGGTGATCATTTACCTGGAATTGAGTTTGGATTAGATGATGTGGATTCTTATCAAACGGATTATGTTATTGTAGCTAATTTTGAACTTACGCATACAGAACAAAATCTTGATCTACCAAGACTAGGATCTAAAGTGCTGTCATTGATTAAACATCCAGGAACGACTATCCATCAAGTACAACAACGTAATATTTTAGACCAAGAAACTCTTCAATGGATTCATTATGATTGGATTGAAGGTAGTCAAGTTAGTATGGATGTGGTAAGTCAACCTAAATCCATGATGATGGGGCTTAGTGTTCCTAAGGTAGAAAGTATAAACTTTGTACAAGAATATGTCATTCTAGAAGGTAAAAACTTCTTTCCTTCAACAAAGATACTTATTGATGGGCAATTGAGAAACACAACCTATATAAGTGAACATATCATTCTATTTGAAGGACCATATGATGGAGAATTTCCGATTGAATTTGCCATTGTGTCAGATAATAATGAGATAATTAAAGTCATTCAATAAGCCTGCAAAGGCTTATTTTTTATGGGTGAAGATTGACATGACTTATTTTAGCACTTATAATATATGAGTGCTAAAATAGGAGGTCATATGGCAGAAAACAAGCCGTTTAAGGCAGAGTCTCAACGTTTGTTGGATTTAATGATCAACTCAATTTATACCAACAAAGATATCTTTTTAAGAGAACTTATTTCAAATGCAAGTGATGCATGTGATAAGTTGTATTTTGCATCCCTTGAGGATGATTCAATTTCTATTGATCGCACTAAACTTCATATTGAAGTGAGTGTTGATAAAGAAGCAAGAACGATTACGATTAAAGATAATGGTATTGGGATGAATCTCAGTGAGATGGAAGAAAACCTTGGTACCATAGCGAAATCAGGTTCTTTAGCATTCAAACAAGCACTCGAAAAAGGAGTGAATGATGTTGAGATTATTGGACAGTTTGGTGTAGGATTCTATTCTGCATTTATGGTGTCAGATAAAGTCACCGTCATCTCTAAGAAGATAAACAATGATAAAGCCTTCATTTTTGAATCACAGGGAGTCGATGGCTATTTTGTGGATGAAGCTGATAAAGAAGATGTAGGAACAATCATTACGTGTCATATCAAAGAGAATTTTGACGAAGAAGATTTTGATCGTTTCTTAGAAACATATAACGTACGCTCACTTATTAAACAGTATTCTGATTACATTCGCTATCCAATTATGATGAAGAAGGATGATGAAGAGGAAGTTGAAACTCTTAACTCTATGATTCCTTTATGGAAGAGAAGTAAATCAGATATTACAGAAGATGAGTACAATGCATTCTATAAAGACAAATTCTATGATTTTGAAGATCCTGCAAAAGTGATTCATATGAATGTGGAAGGTAATCTTTCTTTCACAGCACTCATGTATATTCCTAAAAAAGCTCCATTTAACTTCTATTCCAATGAATTTGAAAAGGGACTACAACTGTATTCTAAAGGTGTTTTCATCATGGATAAGGCTAAAGACCTTGTGGGTGATCACTTTAGATTTGTAAGAGGACTTGTAGATTCACCTGATCTTAACTTAAATATTTCCAGGGAAATACTCCAACAAGACCGTCAACTTAAATCCATTGCTCAACGACTTGAAAAGAAGATTAAGAGTGAACTCATTTTGCTTCTAACTTCAGATCGTGAAGCGTATGAAACGTTCTACAAAGCTTTTGGTAACCAACTCAAATATGGTCTCTATCAAAGTTATGGAATGAATAAAGAACTGCTTATTGATTTAGTTTTATTCTACTCCTCACATGAAATGAAGTTTGTCACGCTTGCAGAGTATGTTACACGCATGAAAGATGATCAAAAAGAAATCTATTTCATTTCTGCACATTCGATTGAACAAGCTGATCGCTTACCTGCAAGTGAGCGTGTTAAAGATAAAGGATATGAAATCCTATATCTTGTAGATGACATTGATGAGTTTGTTCTCCAAATGGTTCGTGACTATCAAGAGAAACCATTTAAGTCGATTAACCAAGGTGATTTAGATCTAAGTGATGAAACTGAAAAAGAAGCGATTAAAGATGCTAGTGAGAAATCTAAAGATGTCTTAGAAGCGCTAAAAGAAAAACTAAAAGATAAAGTCGAAGATGTTCGCTTATCATCAAGACTTAAATCACATCCAGTATGTCTTGTGTCTACTGAAGGTGTTTCCTTTGAGATGGAAAAAGTATTATCTCAAATGCCTGACTCCAAAGATCAAAACATTAAGGCTAAGCGAATTCTTGAGTTAAATCCAGACCATCCATTACTAGTTACTCTCACACGACTATACGACAACAAGTCTAGTGTTTTAGATGATGTTGCAGATGTTCTTTATGATCAAGCATGCCTAATTGAAGGATTACCTATTGAAGATCCAGTCGGATTTGCCTTAAAGCTATCTAACTTACTCACACAAGTTCAATAATATGAACGTGTATGACTTTGATAAAACCATTATTCCTTACGACAGTACGCAAACGTTTTTTCGTTATCTTTTAAAGAGGAAACCTTCATTATTACTGCATCTTCCTAAGATGGGATTAGCCTTTATTCGCTATAGTCTCAAACAAATCACTAAAACACAAATGAAAAATGTGATGTATGAAGTCTTACCTAAAGTGAATAATCTCAATCAAGTGGTGATTGACTTCTGGTCTACTCGTCAAAATGATATTCATACATGGTATCTAAAACAGAAAAAAGATGATGATATCATTATCTCAGCTTCACCATCGTTTCTTATTCAACCAATGTGTGAATTATTAGGGGTTCATCTTATTGCCTCTGAAATTGATTTAAGCACAGGATGGCATCAAGGCGAGAATTGCTATGGTGGTGAGAAACCACTTCGCTTTGCAAAGGAGTTTAATTTAGAAGACATACAAGCATTCTATTCCGATTCCTACTCAGATACACCGATGGCGATACATGCCAAAGAAGCATATCTAGTCACAAAAGATAAAATAACTCCTTGGGACTTTAGGAAAAAATATAGCTCCTACGAACATTAACGTAGGAGCTTTTCTTATGTCATGTGAACAATGTAATTCTAATCATAAAGATCTATTCTTCATTCATCAAGGATTAAGAATGTGTCGTGTTTGTTTGAGTGTTGCAACATTAGAACCGATTGAAATCACCTGTCCTAATCATCTTATTGAAGATATAAATCTTAGTTTTGATTTAACACTTAAACAAAAAGAAGTATCTAAACAATTGTGTAATACCTATGAGAGAAACATACTCTTTGAAGCTGTTTGTGGTGCAGGGAAGACGGAATGTGTACTAGAACTCATTAAAGATCGCTTAAACAAAGGTCTAAAAGTAGGATGGGCAATCCCAAGAAGACAAGTCGTATTAGAATTGACTTCAAGACTTCAAAAAGTATTCCCATCTCTTTCAATCATTGCAGTCTGTGAAGGGTATACAACTCAATTATCTGCAGACTTAGTCTTATTTACAACCCATCAAGCATTCAGGTATAAACAAAGCTTTGATGTACTTATTCTTGATGAAGTTGATGCCTTTCCTTATAAGGGAAATCACTTACTACACCACCTCATTTCACAAACCTATAAACAACAATGCATTATGATGAGTGCTACAATACCAAGCAATCTGCGTAAAACCATGACATTAGAGAAATGGCCACACATTACTTGTTATGAGAGACCCACACAAATTCCACTTACCATCCCTGTACATATAAAGACACTATCTTGGATTATGATATTCATGATATTTAAACTTAAACATCGACAAAAGAAGTGGCTAATCTTTGTTCCTTCAATTAAGCTTGCACAACGATACGCTCTTATTCTAAGATGTGATTCGCTTACCTCAAAGAGTAATGATAAAGAAAAGATTATTGAGCGTTTCTCAAATGCTGAGCAAGGAATGCTTGTTTGTACCACAATTTTAGAAAGAGGAGTGACTTTTATCAACGTACATGTCATGGTTATCATGGCACATCACCGTGTATTTGATGAGTCATCCCTTGTGCAAATAGCAGGACGTGTTGGTCGTCATAAGATGTATCCTACAGGTGATGTGTTCTTCATATCATCCCAAGAAAGTGAGGAAATGAATGCATGCATCCGTACACTCCAAAACGCCAATGTCATTGCCTATGGTGTTTAGTACCTCTTGATAAGCAAGATTTCTCCTTTTTAATAAGACATGACTACTTATGTTGTGAACACGAACAATTCTTAACGAGTAAAGTTAAGCAGGTTAGTATTAAAGACAGAGACATTAACTATTTCTTTGAGTATGAGCACACGATGGCTTCACTTTTCTTTCGTTATAAAGAACATAAAGATATTCCATTATGTGGATGCATATTCTATCCACACCGTAAGGACTTAAAAACCATCATTCAAGACAGAAGTGTTGTGATAGTACCTTCATCAGTAACTAAAACTCAATTGCGAGGATTTCACCCCTTACAGCTTTCTCTTGAAATCTGTGGGATTAAATCACTTGATATATTGGAAAAAATTGACAATTCAGATCAAAAGAAAAAAGGGAAAGCACAACGTAATCTAACATATTTCAGAATGAAATCAAGTTATCCAACATTAACTCATGAAGTAGTATTAATTGATGATGTACTTACTACAGGAAACTCCTTAATGCGATGTTGGGATTTACTAGAATCACAAGGACATCATGTGATAGGATGTGTTCTTGCGATAAATTCATCATGGTTGATGTGAATTTGGTATAATACTGCAATAAGGAGGATTCACTATGGCATATCATGATCCAAATACACGATTCTATAAAACAAGCGAAGGTGCAGTTGTCGGGGGAGTTTGTTCAGGTCTATCAGAGAACTTAAAAATCGATGTTTCATTACTTCGTATTGTAGCCATTGTTTTAGCATTCACAGGAGTAGGGATTTTACCTTACGTTATTTTGTGGATTGCACTTCCAAGAAAAAGTGATTTAATATGATTGGTTTTTTAACTGGATCATACACAAAGCGAGGTTCCAATGGAATCAATCGTGTTGAATTTGATCCAACAACATTGGAATTTACATCAACCCAAATTGCTGATGTTTCAAATCCTACTTACTTAACCCATTTTCAAGATATGATTTTTACTGTGGGACAGGTTTTAGACCAAGCAGGTGTCATTCTCCTCAAAGATGGTGTTGTGAAGGACATGCTTTTACTTGAACAAAAAGTGCCTTGTCACATTAGTTTTAATAAGAAGCATAATCATATTTACACATCAAACTATCATGAAGGACATATCATGATTATTGAACTCAAGGATGAACAACTTCATCATGTTCAAACAATCACTTTTCCTCAAGGTTCTAAAGCTCATTATGTAAGTTATGATGAAGCACTAGACTGCATTATCATGTGTGACTTAGGATTAGATTGTGTTCGTGCATTTCGCTGGAATAACGAGCAGTATGAACTACTTTGGGAAGAATATTTTCCTAAAGGAAGTGGACCACGCCATTGTGTAAAACACCCAACACTAAGTATCCTTTATGTGCTATGTGAGTTAAGTGGTGAAATATATACATGTGATATATCAAGATATAGACTCTCAATTATCTTAAAAGCTCTTGTATATCCACCAACCTTTAAACCACGTTGGGCAGCAGCGATTCGTATCACCAAGGATGGAAGAAACCTCTATACATCAAATCGTGGTCATGATTCGATTACTCTATTCATTGTTGATCAACATGGTCACTTACATTTTGAATCACGTGTTTCAACACGAGGAAAACAACCAAGAGATTTTAACCTACTTGGCAATGATCGCTTTCTTTGTGTATTAAACCATGATGATGATAAATGCGTTATCTTTAAACGCGACGATCATGGATCGCTCACCTATTTAGCTCAACATCAGATCCTTGAAGGAGTATGTGTTGAAGAATTAACAGTAAGATAACAGTATAAGATACTTTCTTTTATATAGTCTGTAGTAATTATGAGGTACCTTTGGTAGAATGTTCATGATGAATTACTTTGATTACAGTGCGACAACACCGATATCTGATCGTGTGAATGAAGTCATGCAACGTTGTGAACGTGATTTTTTTGCGAACATTAATGCGAAGCATGAATTAGCACAGCAATCAAATATATTCGTGTCAGGCTATATTCATCGTATGATTCAAGCATTAAACATTACAGAGTCATCACTTGTCTTTACATCAGGTGCAACTGAATCAAACAATATGATCTTATTTGGATTAGCTAATACTTATCCACATAAACGCCATATCTTAACGACTTCATTAGAGCACCATTCGATGATATCGCCATTAGGTGTCCTTCAAAAACAAGGATACGACATTGAGTTTATTCCACATATAAACGGAGAACTTGATTTAGATTATCTTAAAACAAGTATACGTGAAGATACTTTGCTTGTGAGTGTTATTGCTGTTGAAAGTGAAACAGGCATGATACACCCATTAAAAAAGATTAAAGCAATCTGTGATGAACACAACGTTCCTCTTCATAGTGATATGACTCAAGCAATCGGTAAGATTGAAGTTGATTTACAAGACATTACCTATGCAAGTTTTTCATCTCACAAAATCTATGGCCCAAAAGGTATAGGAGCTTGTATTATTCAGAAACAAGACATTAAGCCACTAATTGTTGGGGGAAGAAGTCTATCAAAATTAAGAGCTGGAACTCCACCTAATGCACTTATTGTTGGATTTGCTCAAGCATTACTAGATTCTCTTGAACACTTAAAAGAACGTCAAATTATAGTTAGTCAAAGACATCAAAGTTTAGTTGAGCAACTAAAACATTTTGATCAGATTCATTTTAATCAACCCAAACAAGGTGTTAATCATATATGCAATCTTTCAATATCAAATTCCAAGCGAGATCAAAGTGTTGAAAAGTTGTCTCTCTATGGTTGTTATACAAGTGCAAGCAGTGCTTGCAGTGGGCAGGAAGAATTGTCTAAAGCTGTATTTTGCATCACTCAAAATCAAGACTATGCATCCACATCAATCCGTATCTCACTCTCACATAAAACTAAGCAAGAAGAAATTGATGACTTAGTCAATGCCATTAAGAAGGTAATTAATCTATGAAAGTTATTATATTAAGTGCAATTTGGTGCCCAGCATGTCTTATTGTTAAGAGCACAATTCGCAAAATTCAAAAAGACTATCCACAGTTTCAACCTCAATATATTGATATAGATGAAGAAGAAACACTTGCAGCAAAATACGAACCATTAAAAGTATTACCAGTCTTTATCATTGAAGATGAAGAAGGTAATGTTGTTAAACGGATGAGTGGGGAATTAAAAAAAGATGTAATTGAAAAGGAGTTTATCCATGGTTAAAAAACTTATCACATGGTTTCTATATGGTGTTGTTTCTATCTTAATTATGGTTCAAATAAATACACCAATTTATGCGAATCAAAACAAAGTTAATCTCTATTATTTTTACTCTGAGACATGTTACTACTGTGGTCTCATGAAAGAGTATTTTAGTGAACTTGAAAAAGATCCACTTGTGACGATTCATAGATATGAAATAAGTGTAGATAAAGAAGGACAAGAAGTTGCGAAGAAGGTTGAAGACCTACTTTCAACCCCAATACGATCTGTACCTTATGTTATCGTTGCAAGACAATCATTTGTTGGATACAACGACGGTGTATTAGAAGGCATCGAAGAAGCCATTGAGTACTCCAAAAACAACTATGTACGAGACATTGTAGGTGAGATGTTAGGAATTGTGGATGTTGGTGAAGGTGATGGTGGAATAATATCCAATGGCAAATTTAAATTACCTTTCATAGGCGAGGTCGATGCAGCGACAATCTCCCTGCCTTTACTCGCTATCTTTATGGGTACACTAGATGGGTTTAATCCATGTGCTATGTGGGTATTGTTATTATTAATTAGTATGCTTGTACACGTAAAAGAACGTTGGAAAATGTGGACATTGGGAATAGTCTTTTTAGCCACTTCTGCCATTATGTACTTCTTCTTTATGTTAAGTTGGTTAAATATCACCCTTCTATTTGGTTCTGTGATTTATCTTCGATTACTTATCGGTGCTGTTGCGATTGGTGGCGGAGCGTGGAATCTTAAAAAAGCACTTACTTCAAAACCTGATGACGGATGTGAAGTTGTAGATGTTAAAGAACGCAAAAAACTTTCAAAACGAATTCAAACCATTACAAGCGAAAAAACATTTATATTTGCAATTTTAGGTATTATGGGATTGGCCATTTCAGTAAATCTAGTTGAACTGCTGTGCTCTGCAGGTCTTCCAATTGTGTTTACACAAGTATTAGCCCTTAATGGACTAAGTCCATTAGAAACAGTAGGGTATTTACTACTTTATGTTCTGTTCTTCCTCATTGATGATCTCATTGTTTTCTTCATTGCAATGAAAACCTTCCATTTAACAGGTCTATCCACTAAATATTCGAAATTTTCTGGACTAATCGGAGGAGCAATCATGGTCATCTTAGGTATCATGATGATCTTCAAACCTGAGTGGTTAATGTTTAATTTCTAAAATATTCATCTCATGGTATAATGAGCACGGAGAATAATTATGACGACACTACTAAAATATATACAAGATTATCAAGAATTCATAATACTTTTCATCACACCATTTGCGATTAGCTTTGCCTTCTTCGTACTTATGGCAGTTTTAAAGAAACCATTCAAAAAACTACGATATTGGCATGGTTCGCTTATTTTTGTCGGTGCAGCAATATATTTCGCTTCAAGACTGAATGGATTATCACCAACAAGCGCACTTTTTGTGAATCGCTTCTCTTTCTTTCTAATCGTATTGGCAGCGTTAGTTTCTTACATTGCATTTTCTATCACAGCACATGCTTTACGTAAAAGAACATGATTAGCACACTAGATTTACATCATTGCACTAAAACNNTAGTCATAATTCACGGTTATCAAGGTGGACAAGTTATTAAAGACTTTGTGCTATCCTATCGACATCACAAGATATCAAGAGTCATAAAGTCATTAAATCCTGGGCAAACAAGTTACCTTATTAAATCAAAGAAGTGATTGAAAACCATCATTGTGTGTGCTAAAATTCAATAGCACACTTTATGAATGGACGCTTAGCTCAGTGGGAGAGCATCTGCTTGACGTGCAGAGGGTCGTGGGTTCAATCCCCTCTGGCTCCACCAAAATTAAGGTTTTCATGGGTGTAACCCATGTCCAGGCATCATTCTTAGGGGGATGGTGCCTTTTTTTTATACTTTGAACATGAGTTTGTTTATTGTTAATATGAAAATGTGTGTCAAATTGTGTGTCATTTTTTATGGTTATTTACGACCACGTTTAGCCATCAATGCTATCTGGTCTCTTTCGAAATCGCTTGTTACATGGCTATAATCGGCCGAAATATCGATGTTTTCATGACCTAGCCATAGTGAATAGGTCTTTTTATCTATACCGTTTGCGAGGCATTGTGAAGCGAAATAGTGGCGCAATCCATGAATGCTTAAATTATTCAATCCGAACTCTTTAGCGATACGGCTGAACTTCTTACCACACGTCCATTTTGAGGACATCCACAATACAAATTCGCTTTTTTTGTTTCGTGGCATCTCTTGTAAAACCTCAAGTGCATCCGGAAATATCGGTACACTTCTGAACCCGGCATCAGTCTTGGTTGTTTTATTAAGTGTATGATTTGAAATATCAAACGATTTATTAATGGTGATCCTCATCGTTTCTAGATTGATATCTTTCCATGTCAGAGCAAGAGCTTCACCAATACGCAATCCTGAATCACTTATGAATTTAGCAAGGTAGTAGGTGTCAATTGAACGATCCTTTAACCAAACAAGAAATGCTTGCCACGATTCGTAGCCTGGAATTGATTGCTTCTTGGCTGTTGGTTTTGCTCGTCTTTCAACGGCAACAATCGGGTTCTTCTTGATGATCTCTTTCGCATGGGCTTTATCTAGTACACGATTAAGATAATTGTAGGCCTTAGCTTGCACATACTTTGTTGGGATTGCATCGATTATTTTTTCAATATCATCTGCAGTTATTTTCG
>DITO01000238.1 GCA_002422065.1 Erysipelotrichaceae bacterium UBA6182
CCTAAATCTTTATTCCCAGATGCTTTATGTAAATCATGGGCAACATGAAGGAGTGCTTTAGAAGGAATACATCCTACATTTAAGCACGTTCCCCCAATATCACCTTTTTCAATAACAGTTACTTTTTGTCCAAGTTGTGCTGCACGAATAGCCGCAACATAACCACCAGGACCTGACCCAATAATTACAGTATCCAATGTTTTGTTCATGGTGATTTACTCCTCTTTTAATAATTCACGAGCGGTATTAATATCAGTGATTAGTACATTTATGAGCTGTCCTTTTAGAGCAGCACGAATGCCATCCACTTTATGAAGGCCACCAGCGGCACCTATCACGAGTGGAATTTTTTGAATTTCATCAAGATCAATGGCCATAACACGTCGATTCCAATCGGTATCGATGTAACGACCATGCTTATCAAAGAAGTTGTAACAAATATCTCCTGTTACGCGTTCTTTCTTTTCTAATGCGGTAGGATCTACTTTATGAAGATATGCTTTAGTCATCTCATCATAGACGGGTGCTCCTCCAATACCAACCAATGCAATGTCAACACGCTTCATTAAATCAAATGTCTTCTTAATGAAGTTTTGTGAAAGTAACACTTCTTTAGCATTAGCACTATCAACAAGCACAGGAACATGAAGATCCACGGACACACCGCCAGTACGCCTTGCGAAAATATCACACACGACATTGGCTTGAATGTCAGTATGTTCTTTTCCTAGACCACCTACGAGGGGAACAAATGTCAAATTATTCATGCTTACATTTAAATACATGTTGGAGGCGACTTCATACACGGTTGTTCCAGCACTCACACCAATGATGGAATCCGGTTGTATGACTTTAGAAAGAAATTTAGCAGTAGCATCTCCAATTCGCTGTTTAACTTGCGAAGGATCAGCAGCATTAACACATACGACATTTTCTAAATCGTATTTCTTTTTAAGCTTTTCTTCCAACTGTTTGTAAGGATGAAATAGTTCATCATGGACCCTAATCTCAACAATTCCTAAGTCTTTAGCACGCGAAAGGTACTTCGACACTAGGGAGCGAGAAATGTTAAATCGCTTAGCAACCTCATCTTGAGTTGCCGATTCACCATAATACATCTGCGCTATGTCGATCAATAGGCGTAAATCGTCTTTATTAGTCATACGGCCTCCATTGTGAAACTTCATCTTCCTACAAATCATAAATCTGTTAATCACAAATGTCAATTTAAAAGGTTCGTAACTTACAAATGTTACAAACCTTGGTATTTATTGTTCAAATTTCACAAATTGAGTCACAAATGTCACATTACTCACAAAGACTCCACCCACTCTTTAGTTGAGTTAAATAATGCCTTATGGATATCTTGAGTACTGATCTCACGACCTAGTAGATCACTGAGTGTTGCCATACTGTGAGGATTTATGACTGGGTATTTAGCATCATTATTAGGATTTGCAATCTCATAAAACTGTTTCATAATCAATCCTCGATGATGTTGATCTTGATTTACAAGGATTGTGGCTGAGATGATTACTTTTTCTTTCATTCGCTTTTGAGCAATGCCACAAAACTTCTTACCATCAATAACTCCATCATACTTACCTGGACAGTAAGAATTATCAATTGAATAAAACTGTATTTTTTTATTATAGTGCTTTAATCCCTTTTGAAGTAACATCACCATCGTATCATAAGCTTCATAAAGACCACTGTATGGAAGTAAGTTGGTGGGAAGAATAAGACTCACATTAATGACTCCTTCATCCACAATCACTCCTAATCCACCTTGTTCACGTATCGTTGTAGGATAACCCATGGATTCAACCCATGTTCTTCCTTCTTCAAACTGTGATAATGACTTATCAAGCTTTCCAAAGATAATTCCATGAGTTTCATAGAAACGTAAACCAATTTCATTGGAAGATAAAGATTGAGCAAAAAGACGATCTTGATGAACAAGTTCGCAAAGTGGACCACGTTGATGTAATAATACACAGTGTTTTTTCATAATATCCTTTAAAAAAAGTAGGTATCTTAATGATACCTACATTTGATCAAAATTGAAAGATTAAGCGATCGATTTTTTGGGGATTAATATAAACCAAAGCTAAATAGGTAAGCAATAACAACTGAAATTGGACCAGTAATTAAACGGGAGAATAATACAGCTGGAACCCCAATTTCAACAGTTTTTGGTTCTGCTTCTGCAAGTGTTAAACCTACTGGAACGAAGTCAGCACCAACTTGTGCGTTGATTGCAAATAATGCTGGAAGTGCCATTGATGGAGCTAAACGCCCTGCACCAATTTCAACCCCTAACAATACACCAACGACTTGCGCAATAACTGCGCCTGGACCTAAAACAGGAGATAAGAATGGAATTGCTGCAATAAATGATAGTACAACCATTCCTAAGAGGTTACCAGATAAAGGTTTGACTGCTTCAGCAATAACATTACCTACACCTGTATAAAGAATTAAACCAATCATCATGGAAATAAATGCCATGAATGGTAAAACGTTTTTGATAACGATATCTACGGATTCACGTCCAGCTTGGTAGAATGCTCCTACGACTCCACCAACCGCACGTCCAAGTTTAGTAATTAATGCAACGACTGGGCTTTGTTTACTAGCCATTTCTCTATTGACCTCCTCTTTAATAGCTTTGACTTCTGCTTTTCTTTCTTCTCTTGTTGGAGTGATTGGTAGCGCTGGAGTACTTCCATCAGCCATAGCAATATCTTCAACTTTAACACCAGATACGAAGTTTTCTTCATTCATGAATTTCATGAGAGGACCTGATGGAGTAATAGCATGTAAGTCAATTGTAAGTACTCCAAGTTTTGGATATACACCACAACGAGCAGTTCCACCACAGTCAATAACTGCGCAAATCATTTCGTCAACTTCTACTTTTGTACTAAATCCATCTTTAGCTTCGACCCCTAGTAAATCAGCAATTCGTTGTGCAACAGGATGAATTCCTCCACCAGTTACTGATGCGACAATTTTGCGAGTTTCACTTTCAGCTAATAGTAATGGGCCACCCCATCCACTTTTACCTTTAGTGACTCGTACAACTTTACGTTCTGCCATAATCTTAGTCTTTCCACATTATCTTAGTAAGTGTTTCAGTGACGATACCACGAATTAAGATAACGATAACCCCTACCATGAAATAACGAAGCGCTAGAGGGCCTAATGATAGTCCAAGAGTTGTAAGACCTGAGGAGATTCCTAACCAAACAAAGAGTTCACCAGCATTCGCATGTGGGAATAAACCAGTGATTGGGTGAACGAATGATACCGCTGCGTCATAGAATGCAGGTTTTTGTTTTTCTTCAACGAATTTACCAAATGAATAACACATTGGGTTAGTTAAGAAGAAAACTGCAAGTACTGGGAACACAGTGTAACGTAAGATAATATTTTTAGTCATCAAACGAGCAAAACGAGTTACACGTTCTTCACCAATTAAAGCAATTAGAGCGTTAACAAATGTCAACAAGACGATGAGGGTTGGTAAGATACCAGTGACGAGAGAAGTTAATACTGCTCCACCTTGGTTAAAGATACCAATAAACCCTTCAGCTAAAGTAACTAAGAAATCCATAATTTTCCTCCTTATATAGGTTTTAAACTAGTAACTGCGATAAACCCTGCTTCAATCTTTCTTCGTTAATCTTTTCTATCGCTTGGATAAATGCACGTACTAGGCGTTTATCTTTCTTCGATGTCATCGATGCAACGACTTCATGTGGCATCAAACCAATAAACTTGGTGATACTTTTGAAGCGAGCCATAACGGTGTATCCCGAAAGCAATTGAAACTCTACGATCTTCCCATCCATGTCAGTAATCACTGTCAATATGATTCCTTTACCCGCATTATACTTTGCTCGTGATAGTCCTAATCCCATGTGACCAACACTATGAGCAGCTTGGAGCGAAAGAATCTTGCGACTCATGGCTCGGCTTTGGAAAAAAGCCATAATGGATTGAGCTAACCATAAAGCAGCAAAGGCCCAGATGAGTCGTGTATAATCCAAAACAACACCTCACTTTCCCCTATGAAAGCGCTTTACCTTTCAAGTTAACTTAAGTTTAGAGTTTTTTTAAGGTTTCTGTCAACAAAACTGAACCCAAACAATCAGAAATTCACAAATGTGAAAAAAACGGTTTTTCTATCATGTGATTATCACACATTTTCTCACAATTGTCTCACAAATGTCATTTTTCATCATTCGTCTTGATTTTTGTTCCATAGTTGACTTACACTCAAACTATAAAAGCCATCAAAGGAGGTCATATGAGCATTTACACACAATTAGTTGAACGTGAACAAAATAAGAACCCAATTCGCGTTGGAGTTATCGGTGCTGGGCAAATGGGCTTTGGAATGATCGCACAAATTGCATCTATTCCAGGGATGGTCGTTGCTGGCATTTCAGATATCAATATGGATAATGCATTAAAGGCTAAGAAAGCATTTGATGAAAAAGCAAGCTTACCTTATGAAGTCTTCTTATCAACAAGTTTTAAAGAAGTGGTTAATCATCCTAATGTTGAAGTGTTAGTGGATGCGACAGGAGTTCCTGAAGTAGGTGCTAAACTTGCTATGGAATGCTTGATGGCAAAGAAACACTTAGTATTACTTAATGTAGAAATAGATATTACGGTTGGACCATTACTTCATAAACTATTCTCTGCCGCAAACCTTATGTATACAGGTAGTGATGGAGATGAACCTGCATCAACATTTGAACTTTATGAGTTTGCTAAAACGATGGGATTTGAAGTACTAGTACTTGGTAAAGGTAAGAACAATAAACTTCGTCCAGAAGCTAATCCAGACAGTGTAGGACAAGAAGCGAAAGATCGTAATATGTCTGCTCATATGCTTGCGTCATTTGCAGATGGTACTAAGACGATGGCAGAAATGACATTGCTCTCCAACGCAACAGGTTTTGTGGCTGATGTGAGAGGCATGCATGGTACTGCGGGTCATCTTAATGAAACTGTAGCTCAACTTCGATTAAAATCTGATGGTGGAGTTCTTGATAAATATGGTGTCGTTGAATACGTCGATGGTTTAGCTCCAGGTGTATTCGCAATTATTAAAGCGCAATCTGTTGGGGTTGCGGATACGATGAACTATATGATGAAGGTAGATCGTGATCATCATATTCTCTATCGTCCATTCCACTTAGCTAGTCTTGAAACTCCAGTGACGATTGCACGTGCTTTACTTAATCGTCAAGCTGCAATCACACCAATTAGACAAGTATCTGATACTATTGCAGTCTCAAAGAAAGAAATTAAAGCAGGTGAGCGTTTAGATGGTATTGGTGGTTATTGTGTTCGTGGAGTGATTGAGTCTCACGAAGTCACAAAAGAGAATGGCTTAATTCCTATTGGGTTGATTGCTGGTAACTGTGTTGCGAAGCGTGATATTCCTAATGGTACCGCGATTACTCATGATGATGTAGCCATTGATACAACCACTACGGTATGGAAACTTCGCCAGCTTCAAGAGGAACTATTAGGATGAGCATGATTTCTTCAAAGATACTAGAAATTGGAGAGTTAGCCATTTCTGAGGATTATCCTATACTAATTCTATTTAATAACACTGCACCTTCTGAGTTTCGAGAAATCTCTGTTATCCATGATTTTAAAGATGCTCCTAACAAAGAAATGCTTAAAAAAGGCTCTAAAATCATGTTTGGTAATACCACATATACTGTAGAAGACATTGGCTATGTTGCAAATCAAACCCTCTATGATTTAGGTCATATTTCCTTATATTTTGGTCTTGAAGAAGGAGCAAATCTTCTTCCAGGCAGTGCTTTATTATCACCTCATAAGCTTCCAGAGATCAAAGTTGGTGATAGTATTCGCTTCATTAAGTAGTCCCCTTTCCTAAAAAGGCTTATGCGTTGCATAAGTCTTTTTTTAGTTGAACATCCTAAACAAGATTCATGAGAATTATGTTAAAATTATAAGGAAAGGGAATGAAAAACTATGAGTTATTTAAAGAAAGTAGCCTTGGCTCTAGCAGCTAATGAAAAAAAACATAAAACAGTCTTCAATTATACAATCCCAGATTTATGGGATCATGAGGATGTTTGTGTTGATCGTAAGATCAATGTTAAAGATGGTAATGTGATTGTCAATCCATTCCAATTCTATAAAGAAGTAATCACTCAAGTTATCCTCAAACATGGTTCAGCAAAAGTTGATTATCATGCACCTTATTTCTTAGGACAACCTAACAAACTACCTTCATCACTGACTGATGGAGCATGGATTCGTCACAGTTATGCTTATTCTATGATGGTTCGCTCTTCTGCAAGTTATGATCATGACCGCTCTGGTCATCTTGAAAACGAAAATCTGTATGGACTAAAAGAAACTGGAACTTTTGTAAAGGCCATTGCACTTCTTCCTTACCTTAAGCGTATGGGCATTGATGTAGTGTACATGCTTCCTATTTCTAAGTATTCACTTAAAGATAAAAAAGGTGAACTAGGTTCTCCTTATGGAGTATCCAATTTCTTTAAGCTTGATGAAGGTTTAAAAGATCCAATGACTGGGGATTCACTGAGTGTTGAAGATGAATTTAAAGCCTTTGTCGAAGCATGTCATCGTCTTGATATGAAGGTCATCATTGATATCATACCAAGAACAAATTCAGTCAATTCAGATTTAATTGTGGAACACCCTGAATGGTTCTATTGGATTAATCACAGTGATTTAGCTGATTATAAACCTCCACTTGTGCCTACATTGGATAATGTACTTCCCGCAAAAGCTATCTATCTTGAAGAAGTCTTTAAGAGTGAAGAAGTTATTGCTCATATTAAGAAGTTCAAACCTAATCCTAAATCAACCCATCCTAAGAAGTGGGATGCTTGTGTTAAAGCATGGCATGAAGCACAAGGTTCAGTCGAAATCTTAGATCTTGTTCAAGATATGTTTGGATTAACGATTGCTCCTGCATTCTCAGATGGCATTAATGATCCTCAACCAGCATGGAGTGATGTTACCTTCTTTAGATTGTTCTTAGATCATCCTTTGAATTCACAACCATTCTTAGAAAAGATTGGTCATATTGAACCATATATCTTATTTGATGTGGCGAAGTCATCCTATAATCCAGGAAGTATTGTCAATGAACCTTTATGGGATACACTGACAGATATTATTCCTTACTTCCAACGTAACTTTGGTATTGATGGTGCTCGTATTGATATGGGGCATGCATTACCTGATCCTTTAATCACAATGATTCTTGATAAGGCTCGTGAACTTGATCCTAACTTCTGCTTTATTGCGGAAGAACTTGATGTCGAGAACGCGAAGGTTTCTATGGAAAAAGGCTACAATATGATTATTGGAGATGGTTTTATTCGCTTACCACGTGTTAATGAAGGGTTCTTTAATAGTTTCGTGTATACTTCCGTGAATATGGAATCTCCATTATTTGCTGTAGGAGAAACTCATGATACCCCTCGCCTTGCAGCTCGTGAAGGTGGTGAAAAACTTTCTAAGATGGTCACTCTCTATTCACTCTTCATTCCTAATACCATTCCGTTCCTAAACAGTGGTCAAGAAGTATTTGAGCGTCAGCCTATGAATACCGGTCTTGATTGTCGTCCAGACGAAGCTTATCAACTAAGTGAAGATGATCCTTATTATGGTAAACTCGCTTTATTTGATAAATATGCTTTCCATATGAATCATAAAGATCGTTTCGTTATTCCACTACTTCTTGAAAAGGCTAGTAAGATTCGTGAGTCTTATATTGAGAGTATTGTTTCTAAAGAACATACTTATCCTTTAGGTTTCTCAGCTCCTTGGGATCCTGCTGCTGGTATGGGCTTTGTGAAGGGTAAGAAGGCACTGATTGCGGTTGTTAATACTGATTTCTATCACCATCAAACACATACTGTGAAGCTTGATAGTTTACCAAGTGAGTTCTTTGGTTTAAATGTAAGTTGTAAACTTGTTTTCTCAAGTGAGAATACTCCTCATCTTAACGCTCATGTGAATGAACATAAAGTTTTAATGATTCATTGTGCTCCTGCAGAAGTTGTGTGCTTTGAATTAGAGATTCTTTAAGTTTATATGGATGCAACACAACGTTCTATTGATCAACAACTTAAAGCTATCTTGAATTTGGCTATGGCTTTAAAGCATATCAATATTCAACTTAAAGAAGAAGATTATGGGTCTGCAATTATCATTGAGTATAATGTCATTGAGCGATCAGTCTATAAAATGCTTAGTGTTGTCCCAGAA
>DITO01000179.1:0-565 GCA_002422065.1 Erysipelotrichaceae bacterium UBA6182
AAACCTGATAAATATTGTCATGCGAAGGCAGAGTAAGGATGTAGCCAAATATCATCCCCAAAATAGCCCAAATCACGATTCTCACTTCAATAGACAAGAAGAATGCCAAGGGTGCAACAATCCATAAGGCGAGATAGACTCCTGAGTTTCCTGTATCATGGATTCTTCTGATGATCATTGAAGATAATCCAATCACCATGAAAAGCGTATAAATGATGTAAAGGATTGGTGGATGGTTCAAGTAATAGGTTAACACATCTTGACCGTTAGATAATAAAGAGAAAATTCTTGAAAATGTAAAGAAATAGGATGCGATAACAATCAAGAGTGTTGTAAAAAACTCATCTCTTTTTGTTGTTCCCCTGAAATCAAACATTCTTTTCCACATCGAGAAATAAGCAATGAAATATGTCCCGCGTTTAGACTTCCTTTTCCGATCTTTCTCATACACCTTATGTTCACCAAAAACATGAGATTCATGTGACTTGGATTTATCGATATAATTTGGATTGTTCGTTCCGCAGTGCGTACAATACCGGTCCCCATTTGGAACAAGATGCTTGCA
>DITO01000179.1:654-6213 GCA_002422065.1 Erysipelotrichaceae bacterium UBA6182
AAAAAGGGAGTTCCAGGACCAAACCAGAATAACACAACCGTGGTTCCCACTGCTGTAAACCAAATATTACCTGAAATAAGTCCAATCAATAAGAATAATACAGCCCAACCATGAAAAATCATATAGGAGATAAAGAGTGAGATCAATCCCCTCAAGGTCTTCATGCTTTTGATGACTTCCCATATCATGATGAAAAAATACTTCCAGAAACGCACAAATTTTATTAACATATGTTTCTAAAAAAAATAACACAAAAATGTGTTAATTTTTTTTACGAACCTCAGGTTTTAAAATACCTTGATCCAATGCTTCAGGATATGGATAAGCTTCTTCTCTCATTCTCTTGTAGAGAACATAGATTAAGCCTCTTTCCTTATCAATACGGGTAATGACACCCATACCTTTTTCTCCTTCAACCTTAGTTTTTTCACCAATTAGATATGTTTCGTTGCTCCAAGCCATGATTATTCACCTCACAAAGGATATTATATCATACTCAGATGCATTTTCATATCATTCAATCACCTAAGTATGAATACTTTAATGGACTAAGTCACACACATTGAACCAAGTCTAGAAACATAAACCGATTGGATCACCATGATATGGATATTGATATTCATGCATATTTGATGGTTGACTATGGTGAATGCGAAGGGTTAAGCTTTCTGAATCACTTTTTTAAGCTGCAATGTCAGCATGATGAGTGAAATCAACGTTAAAACTCCTAGAAATATCCATATAGGAACTTCAGCTGGGTTTGTGTTCATGGATGCGTATGTTAAAACCATCATATAAACCACACCTTTGAGCAAAGCAATGAACGAAATGACATATCCCCAAGGATTTCTTTTTAGAATAAGAACGGATGCAAGGATGAAGAATAGAACAACCATGCTGATATCTAGTGAAAATACCACACTGGTCACGTGACCGCTGTTGGTAATGATTGCTGGCAAGATACCGTTGAATGCGAAGTTTAAGGATTGTATGCTATAAATGGATAACAATCCCAAGGATAGAAAGATCAAAATCCCAACAACAATGAAATCAAGTGCTGATTTCTTTTTGGATATGCGTAAATTTTGAATTGGAAAATGAAGTAGAGCGAAGATCATGGTCAATATGCTTAACGTATAAATAGATAAGTGAATGAGATAAAATGCGTTGAAGGATGCCCCAAAAACATAGAAGGCGTAATTGTAGCACAGATACCAAATCATGCTATACCAAATTAAAAGAGAAAACGTTGATTTCTTTTTGATCGTATAAAGCATTGAACCTATCAATGAGGGGAGAGCAATAAAAAGTGTGATCAAATCATTACTTTTCCAAACTTGAATGAATTGTGCATTATCCTGATATAAATCATTCATAAAGATTCCACCAAGCGTTGCGATCAACGTCAGTGTGATGAGAATACTGGTAAGGATGATTGTCATTTTGTTATCGTGTTTCACGTGTTTCATATCATTGCTCAACATTATTTTTAATGGAGCAATTTCTCCTTTGTTTGCCTGTTTTTGTGTCAGCTACTTATGATTGTATCATGTATGCTGGATTGGAATCAACATCGAAAAGATAAAAGATACTCTTCTTGAAGAGACAAAAAAACCATTATTTTTTTAACACAATCAAAGTATAAAAACAGTTGAGCATCATCAAAAGATTCATAAGCTCAAATCTGCTGATGAAACGGTTAAAGATAGTTCTATTGAATAAGTGTTTGATTCATTAAAAATCGAGGTCTAGTGCCTCGATTTCATACAATTAACGCTTTATTTCTTCAAGTTGTTAGGAAAGTCACCAACCGATAAAGAAAAGATTATACAACAATGATGGTCTTGACCCAATCGATATATTGTTCCTTATTGCCTTCTAAATTCTTTTCTAAACATCCGAGGTTCATGGTATAAAAATAATCTGCGCCTTCCATGCAAATCAGCATATATCCAAAGTCTTGATTTTCAACTGTCGCTTTATAGTACGCATACATGAAAGTGATGCCTTCTTCATCGAAGGTCAGGATTTTTGAATCACGGCAAGCTTTCGAGATGACTGATTGTATATATTCAGCAAGAGTTTTTATTCCAAGAGAAAATAAAGAAGATTTACTTTCACGCCCCATGGAAACTTGTTCTAGTGATTCGATATAAAGATATTCTGGAATCATTTCCTTCTGATTAAATGTATTGTCCTGGTTAATCGTCATTCCAGATGTGTTAAATCTTTTGTCAGAGTTACCTGTACAGCCCACTAAAGCGAACATAGAGAAAAGAAGTAAAGCAAAAAATAATAACTTTTTCATTTGATCCCACCCAAAGCCTTTCGTCACTTGTTTCTATTGTAGCACTTTACACGTGGAATTGAATGAAAAAAATGAATTTTGTCACATAAATTGTTCATTTAAATTATAAATACATCCATTAATAGACCTGACGCAGTTCAATTTGACCTTCACCAAAGCCTTGTGGATCCGGTGCTTTTTTTGCCCAAGCAATGGCTTCTTCTTTGGATTTCACATCAATCAGGAAAAATCCAGCAATTTGATCTTCAGGTTCCATGAAAGGACCGTAAGTGATAACGGGTTTCTTACCAGGTTTTTGAAAGCAGAAACGCATGCCTTCAGAAGTAGGATGAAGACCTTTGGCCATCACACGCACGCCAGCTTCAATCAATTGATCGTTATAATGATCCATGGCTTCCATAAGCTCTTTATTGGGTAAGTTTGCACCTTCGGAATTCTTTGAAGCTTTCACTATCATCATGAATAACATAAAATGATCTCCAATCTTTTTATTGTAATTATCATTGTTTTAAATGCCTAGAATATTTTATTGCATCAGTTTCCATATGGACATTGGATGATGTTTTGCTAAATCAATTTTTTCTTGATCTTTAAATAAATGCTCGAATTTTGGATTCTTCTCTTTTATAGATTCAATAAACAATAACTGGTTTTCATCATAATCTGTCATGATATCCAAAAATGATAAAACGACTTTCTTTGCATCTTCGAGATTAAATTGATCTCCTTTTCTAAGAACAGGAAGTAAGTCCCTTAGATATGAACGTTTATTATGTCGATTCATCAGTTCATAATCGTAATCCAATGTATCGTTTTGAATATATCGATAAAAGATTACAATGTTCTTTAATTCACTTAGTTCGTCATGATTCAATAGTTTTTTATTGAGCATCTGATAAGTATCGTATAAATCACGAATTTGGCTGCGAGACAGTAATGCATTTATCTTTCCAGCATAAATTTCTATCTTTGAAACTGTTAACACATGAAATGCTTGATCAATACCATAGAAATTTAACTTATTCACTTCCAAAGGCAATAGATGACTTCTCATCGAATAATTAATTTCAACCTTGATGTTATCAGAGCCACCTCCACTTGGAACATAAGATATAACAAAAGAATCCACACTAAAGAAAAATCTAGAATTTTTGTTAAGCGAATATCCCTCATTAATGAAGTAAGATTCTAAAGTTTCTCTTACTATTTTTCTCATATCTAACATTGTTTCTTTTGAGTCATTGATTGCATAATCTAAATCGATATCAACAGACAATCTTGGTAGATTATCATAGAGTAGATTGATAGCTGTTCCACCTTTTAAGGCAAGTTTATGTTTAAGTACAACATTTGAATTGATGAACTTAAGTATTTCTGAAAGTCGTAATACCTTTTCTAGGGTATTTCTAACAACCCCAAGATGATCTGCCATTTCTACCAGTACTTTAACATCATATCTCATGATTTTGACCTCTTTGACTTAACCACTTAGGAACTACAAGCTGGTACTCGCTGATATAAACACCGTCTAATTTAGCTTCCTCATTCAAATACGCTATACTTTTATTAATTTTCAATTTTAACTGATCAAATAACAAGTGATTCAACTTCAAGCTATCTTGGAATAGTGATAATATATACGCAACTTTCTGATATAGAGCTTGAAGGTCATAGATTTTTAAATATTGAACCAATTTTTCTGGATTGATTGATGGGACTAATGAAATGTTGTTGATGAGTTCTTCTAGATTAGAGATTGAATCAATCTGATTGATAGAATCAACAATGGTACGTTCAATATCTGTTATGATTATTTTGTATGTATAAGGCGGTTCTAGAACCCCATCAAAAGAGTTTGATTTTACATATTGATAGGTGATTCCATCAAACTCAAATGTATTAAATCTCTTTTCTGATGAAACAAAAACCGTGTTGTATACTTGATTTTGATAACCATAATACTCGAAAGCACTGTGATGACTGATATAACACTTCTCATTAATACTCGATGCAATTTGAAACTTATCTGCATAAACGCTTTTTGTAATTGGATTGATGCAGGAGTACAAATTGTTTCGAATCTTCATAAGAAATCCTTTTCGATTTAACCGACGCAAAGCAGCATATGCAGTTGGCTTATGTTTAAAAACATCGAGTACATCATCGAATGTGAAGATCACTTTTTCTGATAATTCTTTATAGCCCTTCATATCAACACCTACTTTTACTTTAATATTAACACGTTATTATTTATATATCAATACTTTTGTGTTATTTTTAAAGTGTAAATTGTGTAATCTCTATGTTTAATTATTGATGTTACGTTTAATTAACTATTTTTTAAATACGTGCTAAATCAGTTAGATTAGAAATTAAAACAAACGAAAACTTAAAAATAAAGACATACTTCTTATCGAATGAATGTCTTTGGTGGTGTTACCNNNNTTGTTTTAACTAAGAATCTGTATACAGGACCAAACGAGCAAACAAATAATATTATTCCAATCAAAAATAACGTAAAAAGGAAGGGCGTGACAGCCCATGAATCTTCCATCTCTTTAGCGATTATCGAACCAAACAGAAAGATAAACAAAGCAAGAATGTTGAGTATTCCCTGATTCCTTTGCTGTTTTGTCATCTTAAAATGACTTTTTTGGGGGAGATTTGTGCTATGATCGAAAACAGTTTTATATTCCATCCATGTGACTGTCATCTGTCCATTTTGAACTGCTGGATCACTCGATGCATACGCTTCAGCTTCAGCATCACTTTTAGCTCGAAAAACGACTTGACCAAACCCATTGACTGCGTCTAGCGTTCTTCCGACATGAAGGACTTTTCCGGATTCGTGATCTGTTTTCAGTCTTAGAAAGTGGTCGTTAACAGTTTGATTATCTAATTCAGTCCACGCCTTCTCGTCATGAAGCCTTTGAACCAATTTCAGTACGTAAATGTATTCTTTCATTTTTTCCCCTNNAATGCTTTTAACCTTCTTGTGATGGTGGTATGCTGCGATGTGCCTTCTGTTAATGTAGATTGAGCCTTTTCACTCTTCTTGACAAGAGATTCCATTGCGTGAAGCGCTTCTTCCAGTTCAGCTTTCATATAGATTGGCATGTTACTCTCCTTTAACACTCTTTTAATGGATTAACTTCTTGCTCGGTAAGCACGCAACATCGAACCAATCAAATAAACCTTGGTTTCATCCTTCACATTTCTTAAGAAAGCCAATAATTTGAATGCTTCCTTAT
>DITO01000064.1 GCA_002422065.1 Erysipelotrichaceae bacterium UBA6182
CACTAACATTAAAATGTAATCTATATTGACTTCAACAGACTTAACTAACTCAATCTCAAATTCAATCTCATCCGTGATGGGTTCTGCATCTCCATCCACTTTTTTCTTATATTGTTCATATATACCCAAATACATCCCTTGATAATCTTGGAAATCATATTCGCTTAAGATTTCATTACCTGCAAAATCATCAAATGCCTGAAGTATATTTTTGGTTTTCAATATTTGATTAAATAATGAAATAAAAGCCTTCTTTAAGCTTTCACTAATGATATCTATTCCAATAGGAAATTGATCCAATAATTCACTTACAAGCTTCTTATACCCTTTAAACCCTTCATAGCCATTATAATAGTCGTTGAATGACTTAAGTAGAACAACTCCTCCGGCATCTTTATCCCCAAAGATACTTATAGCTTGATTGACCTGTTTTTCAAGGTTCCTAAAACAGACCACATTGCCAAAAGTCTTGATTGAGTTTAGGATTCTGTTCGTACGAGAGAAAGCTTGAATTAATCCATGTAGTCTAAGTTTCTTATCTACCCAGATTGTGTTTAATGTTGTCGCATCAAAACCAGTCAAAAACATATTAACTACAATAAGCAGATCTACTTCCTTATTCTTTACTCGAAGACTTAAATCTTTATAATAGTTTTGAAATTTGTCACTTGATGTATCATAACTTGTTCCAAACATATGATTATAGTCTTTGATTGCTTCCTCTAAGAAATCACGAGATCCTTTATCTAGTCCATTTGTGTTTTCATTGTTCTCTTCTTCAAATCCATCTAACTCTTCGTTTGCACTCCAACTAAATATTGTGGCAATTCTTAATCTTAGGGCTGGTGAGATATTTTCTTGCTGTCTCTTGAACTCAACATAATAACTTTTTGCTGCTTCTATGGAAGCTGTTGCAAATATCGCATTAAAGCCAGTAATTTTCGTAGAAAGCCTTTGTTCTTTGCTAATTGTTAATCTTGATGCATAGGAGCTTTTTGCAACTTCCTCAACATTCAGAAGTTTAGAAAAATCATAAGCCTTCTCATTTCGTTTGGTTTTTTGTGCAAAATGTTCAAGTGTATAGGCAACATTTTTTTCGATACGTCTAGGATCTAAAAGCGCTTCTTCCTTCTTGATGTTATAGACTTCTTCATTATCATCAATATCATCTAATGCTTTCGCAGTATTCAAGTAATCTATCCTAAATGGTAGAACGTTTTGATCGTGAATTGCATTCACGATTGTATAAGTGTGCAGCTTTTTTCCAAAGACTTGTTCAGTCGTTTTTAAAGTTGGAAACTTATTGTGAGTTGTTGTGTTAATAGCAAAAATCGGAGTACCAGTAAATCCGAAAATATAATACTTCTTAAAGTTTTTAGTGATTTCCTTATGCATATCACCAAATTGAGAACGATGACATTCATCAAAAATCAAAACAACATCATCACTAAAGATTGGATGTTTCGGATTCTTTGATATGAAAATACTCAATTTTTGGATAGTAGTAATGATAATTTTTGAATTGGGATTCTCAAGTTGTTTTTTAAGTACGGCGGTACTTGTATTAGAGTTTGCAGCACCTTTTTCAAACTTATCGTATTCCTTCATAGTTTGATAGTCTAGGTCTTTACGGTCAACTACAAAGAGAACTTTCTTTATATAGTTCAGCTCAGAAGCTATTCTTGCAGTCTTAAAAGAAGTCAAAGTCTTACCTGATCCTGTTGTATGCCATATATGACCGCCTGCTTCAATAGACCCGGCCGTTTTTGCATTATGTGCAATATTGATTTGACTTATGATTTTCTCAGTAGCAACTATTTGATATGGTCTCATGACGAGCAACATATCATCAACAGTAAAAATACAGTATTTCGTTAGAATATTTAAGACTGTGTGTTTGGATAAGAAGGTGGCAGTAAAATCATATAGATCAAGTATATTCTTATTTTTAGCGTCAGCCCAATAACTTGTAAATTCAAATGAATTACTCGTTTTTCGTTTTGTAGTGTTGCTGTTTTGGTTTTCTTTATTTGCTAATTCCCTTGTGGTATTGGAGTAGTATTTCGTTTCTGTTCCATTAGAAATGATAAATATTTGAGCGAATTGATAAAGACCATTATCAGCCCAAAAACTATCTTTTTCATAGCGCCTGATTTGATTGAAAGCTTCTTTAATTGATACACCACGACGTTTCAGTTCCATGTGGACAAGTGGTAATCCATTGACTAGAATAGTGACATCATAGATGTTTTTATAGATCCCCTCAACTTCATATTGATGAATGACCTGCAGGGAGTTGTAATGTATCTGTTTTTTATCAATCAAGCGAATGTTTATAGAAGTGCCATCGTCTCTTTTTAAGTTGTAGATGTAGTCTTCTTGTATCTTACGTGTTTTTTCAACAATACCATCATTTGGATTGTTAATATATTTGGTAAAGATTGTATTCCATTCATTATCAGAAAACTGATAATTATTAAGACGTTCTAGCTGAGTTTTTAGGTTATCAACAAGATCTTGATTATTATGAATAGGCAAAAAAACATAACCTTGACCTTTCATTTGCTGAATGAGGTCTCTTTCGAGGTCAACTTCACTTTGATATTCTTTTTGTCTGATCTTGTCAGATTTGTATTCCGCAACAACGGTAGATTCATTTTGTTGCACGATAACATTATATTTATCCAATATTACACCCCCTAAAATGTGAGTAGTTTGTTTCTGTAATATTCGTATTGTTGTCTACGAGCATTAATTTCTGCTGGTAACCCTGCTGTTAATGGAGATATAAAAGAACTAAAATTATCTAATATTTCGACGATCTTATTCTGAACTGCAATAGGAGGAATTTGTATAGGATACATCATTACCATTGATTTATCGCCACGTGGCATTTTTGC
>DITO01000158.1 GCA_002422065.1 Erysipelotrichaceae bacterium UBA6182
GACGAACTGGTTAAGGATTTCTACGGGAATTAGAGTAAATAAAATTTTAGCAAAAAGCAAGCAGGCCAATTACTGGTTTGCTTGCTTTTTGATTTAGCGGTAGATCGTAATTTTTTATTGGTGGCCTTATGACATCGATTCCAGAAATTCCGTCAACTTTTCAATGTCTTCCTTATTGTTGAAGAAGTGGATCCCAACTCTTATTGTCCCGCTATTAGTAGCATGAGCCCTGATCCCATTTTTACGAAGTATCCTGTCATTAAGCTTCCACTCTATGGGGAACTTGATATACACTATCCCGGATCTTCGTTCCTTGGGGAAAGGTCCCACAAGATCCAAAGCCTTCGATTCAGAGACTTTTTCATACAGATAGTCAACAAGACTCAGGATATATTCCTCAACATCTTCCTTACCAAGCTCAAGGTAGATATTGAGAGACTGTTCAAGTCCTCTAAGTCCCACCCAGTTAAGGCTTCCGGTTTCGAACCTGTTGGCTCCATCAGAAAGTTCCAGGTTATATCTGCTGTGATCCGTTCTGTTCTTATTCCCGGTCCAGCCTACGTATTTTGGACTTATCTTATCAAGGATCCTGTTTGATACATAGGAGAATCCTACCCCAAATACTCCACCAAGCCACTTATATGATGAAACTGCAAGAAAATCTATATTAGTTTCCTTAACGTCTATCTTCATGGCACAGATGCATTGAGTAGCATCAAGAACAAGATATATACCTCTCGATTTGCAAAACTCTCCAATAGTCTTTATATCATGGTACCATCCTGAGGTATTCTCAACCATGCAAAGAGCAATGACAGCGGTGTTCTCATCCACAAGCTCAAACAGTCTTTCAGCGGGTAATTGCCCGTCCTCTGATTTTGCCAGCCTTACATTCTCCTCCCCAACCCTGTTGAACCAGTTGTATACTGTTGAAGGAAAGGCCAGATCAGTTGTAATGATATTTGCATTTTCCTTAAGCTCGATCCCATTGGTAAACACGTTAAGCATCTCTGAGCTTGAGGCTGAAAAGAATATCTCACTACCCTCTGCATTTATTACCTTGGCAGCAGTCTCTCTCAGGGCGTCCGCGTGCTTCCAGTTGTCCACAAAGTCATACATGTCCATGCCTTCAGAGTATCTGTTGTCAAGAAAATCAACCATTGCATCCCTGCTTCTTGTGGCGAATACTCCCGTTGTAGAGGTATCAAGGTATGTATATTTCTGCGCTAACGGGTACTGCTCAAGCCTTATCTTCTCGAATTTGGATGTGTCCATGAGTTAAGCCTCCTGTTGTTTTTCAGCTATAAAAACCTTCCACTTGCGGCAAACTTCTCTTAACGGTTCATCAAGGTACGACCAGGCTTTTTCCTTGATCCACTCTGGAATACCATATGCAGCTTCGGCAATACTTCCAGTTATCGCTGCCAGCGTATCGCTGTCGCCGCCAAGGGATATGGCGTTTCTGATGGCATCTTCAAAGTCAGTGCTCTCAAGAAATGCAATAATAGCTTGAGGAACAGTATCCATACACGTTTCGTTGAAATGGTAGGTGGGCCTTATTTCATCCAGAGTTCGAGTCAAATCATAGCCTGAATTCTTTCTGATCATATCCTTCCAATCATCAATGTTATTTGGGTAGTCATCAAAGCTGCGTGCCCTAAGCATAAACCATATAGCCCTTGCAGTCTCCACAGCTCCCTTGATCCCCTCAGTGTGATTGTGAGTGACCGATGCGCTCGTTGTGGCAAGTAGATCAACATCCTCAATGCATTCATGAATAAACTGAGTCTGATCGCAAACCCAGGCACAAGGGGATACCCTCATTGCTGAGCCATTGCCCCAGCTGTTATATGGTTCCCGGGTATTAGATTGTATCCATAATCTGAAATGCCCTCCATAGCCTGCATATGGGTATAGTCTCCCCCACTTCTTCATAGAGTCAATAAATAGATCCTCGCTTACAGTTATCCCTCCGTGAGAACTAACACCGCTCCCAAGCATCTCCCTTTTCCCCTGCATAATGGCATCTGCCACCGCAATCGTCATAACTGTATCGTCCGTGAAAAAGCAATCCTTACGGAAAAGGGGAAAATCTTTCGTTTTAATATTATCCCACTCATAGACAGAACCAACGATGTCACCAATAATTGCACCAAGCATTATTTCGGCCTCCCATCTAGTTACTACCTACTTGAAAATCTTCACCCATATCCTCTGGGCATTTTTAGTCAAGCTCTATGCACTACTTGTCTCTTGATGCTGGTCCTTGCATTGATTCTTTTACTCAGGCTTGGTTTTCTAATCCCTATTTTCATAGTATCTCCTTTAGAAATATATATTCCTAATCAAATAAGTCTTCAGGGTAATCATTAAAATGAAATCAAAATGAAATTGTTCAAACTCGATACCATTTTCTTCAAGATATTTAACAAAGCCTGCCTCACCCTTGTCATTAACTAAACGATTAACTGCGTTAACAATTTCATCTGTCTTGATCTTTAATTTTTGTTTGTGCCCTTAGTCTTCGTCTCTCTCATACATAATAAATAATATCATAAAGTATTTAATTTTTTCTCAATTTCACTATCTATTGGCAGCTTATTAAGAACCACCCAGCCATATTTATTACCGTAAACAGCTATCATGCTATCTCGGTAGAGTTCAAATGCTTCTTTTCCTTCTTCACTATTAAATTCCTTAACTATTTCAATTTTAATTCTGAACTTCCAATCTAATTAACTCTCAGGGATTCGAATAGTGTTTTTGATGCTCTGAAAACGTCTGTTTTTCAACGGGAAAAGCAGATTTTTATTGATTTTCCCAGTGAAATATGGTATTATTATAGAGAGTTAATTAACTCTCTATAGGAGGCCAACATGTACACTGATGTGAGAGTGAAAATACCTGATGAAAAAGGAAAAGTAACTAGGAAGAAAATCAGAGGAACCACCTACATTTATTATCAAACAGATCGCATTTATGACCCGGAAAAAAAGTATAGCATTCCTAAAAGTACACCTATCGGAAAGCTCTGTGAAGATGATCAGACGATGATGATTCCGAACGAGAAATACTTGATTTTTTATCCGGAAGCAAAGCTTCCTGAAGAAAAGAAATCCTCCCGCAGAAGTGCTTGCTTAAGAGTTGGTGCACATATGGTTCTGAAAAGAATTGTCGCTGAATATCACTTGGATGTTTTGCTTGGAGATCTAATAGGAAAAGACAGTGGCCTTTTTCTGGATCTTGCGATATATACCATCATTACTGAAAATAATGCTGGTCAATACTATCCGGATTATGCATACAACCATCCGCTATTTACCAGTAAAATGAGGCTTTACAGCGATTCTAAAGTGTCTGATTTCATAGCTTCAATCAAGAAAGATCAAAGCGTTGAATTTCTCAACAGATGGAATGAAAACCGGGATCACAGAGAGAAAATCTACATATCCTATGATTCGACGAACAAAAATTGTCAGGCAGGAGATGTGGATTTTGTTGAATTTGGCCATGCCAAGGATGATCAGAACAAACCGATATTGAATTACTCCATAGCATACGACAAGAACAATAGAGAACCGCTATTTTATGAAATGTATCCCGGAAGCGTAGTAGACGTGTCACAGCTGCAGTACATGCTTGAAAAAACAGAAGGCTATGGCTATCGACACGTTGGATTCATTCTGGATCGAGGGTATTTCAGTAAAGAAAACATCCGATATATGGACAAATGCGGTTATGACTTCGTCATCATGATGAAAGGAATGAAAAAGTACGCCCATAGTCTGGTGATGGAGAATAAAGGAACTTTCGAAGAGAGCCGAAAACACAGTATTCGGGACTATAAAGTAAGCGGAAGCACCGTGAAAGGGAAACTGTTCCCTTCAGATGAGAAAGACAGATATTTTCATATATACTTTAACGAAAGCAAGAGAACAGGCGAACGCGAACAACTGGAAGAAAAAATCGACAGAATGGCCTCATATTTAAAATCCCAGGAAGGGAAGATGGGATATGAATGTCCGAGTGCCTTATGCCACTACTTTGAACCCTTTTATCATGGTCAGGGGGATGAAAGAGTCTTTATGTTCGCAAGAGAGCGTCAAGATGTGATCGATAGGGAAATCAAGCTGTGCGGATATTTCATAATAATCACATCTGAAAAAATGTCAGCAGAAGAAGCGCTTGAGCTGTATAAAAGCAGAGATGGTTCTGAGAAACTCTTCCAAGGAGACAAGTCGTATCTGGGCAACAAAAGCTTCAGGGTACATGGAAGTGAATCGGTCAATAGCAAGATATTCATTGAGTTTGTCGCACTGATCATACGCAACAAGTTTTACACATATCTGAAAGACCAGATGAAGAAAAACAACAAAAGCGAGAATTACATGACGGTTCCAGCAGCTCTTAGGGAACTGGAAAAAATAGAGATGATTCGTCAGAGTGATGGTAATTACCGTTTGGATCATGCCGTGACTGCAACACAAAAGGAAATACTTAAGGCATTTGATCTGACTGAAAGAAACATTCGTGAACAAGCGATAAGCATTAACAGTCAACTAAAAATGATTGAAGGATTGTAAGGGGGCAGGCAGATGGGCAGACGAAGCATATCCATTGACGAAAAAATATCTAAGCAAAAAGAAGTGGTTTCCCAGTTGAAAGATAAGTACGATTCAGCGCTTAACGAGTTGAATGTTTTGATGAAAAAGAAACAGGAACTGCAAGGAAAAGAACTCCTAAATGCATTCGTAAACACCAGCAAAAGTCTGGATGAAATTTTGGCATTTATGAGTGAAAACGAGGATGAAAAACCCTAAAATAGGGTTTGAGAGTTAATTTTTTCAGGAAGTTAAGGGAACATATTTCTGAACTTCCAATCTAATTAAC
>DITO01000260.1 GCA_002422065.1 Erysipelotrichaceae bacterium UBA6182
GTGATTAAGTCTTTTTTGGTTTTCATGCTTGCACTTCCTTTGTGTAACCGTCAAACCATTTGACGCCGTCTTTTCTTGTGCCTGATGTTTTAGGGTCATTGCAATGCTTTTGTGCTTCCTGGAGTGTCAACCCCTTTTTAATAACTCGTGGCTTCATACCTAGCACATCATAGAAACGCTTGATCATATACTTTTCATTCATTGTCTTTGCTTCCTTTCATTGCTTTTATGGGTTAAGCATAACCATGTATTTACAATACTATTATATCAAATATCATGTATATATAAACATTATGTTATGCTATCACATAATTTCACATAATTACATGAACCCCTTGACAATTCGATGTGATTGTGATTTTTCACTTGATGCCGTTAAGTGCTAGCATACCCCCCATAGGGTAAAACGGTATAGGGTAAGGCGAGGGGGTAGGGAATAAACACTCACACAACGCACACACACAGAGGTAGGTTTGTTGAAAAGGGGGTGATAAAGTTGGTATAATGGTGTAAAGAGGTGGTGTAGGTGTGGGAAGTCTGATGAAAGTGAAGAAGAAAGAGTATAAGAAGTGCTGTGAATGTGGACATGAAGGATTTGTGTATGAAGGAGTAGGAGTGATAGGTGGGTATGTGTTTCATGGATGGAGATGTGGAAGATGTGGAGAGGGATTGGCGGTAGATGAGAAAATGATGTTGGGAAGTGAAGAACTTTATAGTGGAAGCCGAGTAAGTGGAGTCCAAGATAGTGAAAAGCGACTATTATTGGGTAATATGTAATAATTTTTTATAATTTTGCGTTATAACGGTTGCAATATATATAATTTAGTGATATTTTTAGATTAAAGATAGGTGATAATGTGCAAAAAGCAAGAGAAGTAGAGAAGTTACAAAATGTAAATACACAAACCTATATAGATTCAATGCGAGAAAATAGCGTTGAACTTTTTGAAAACGAATATGCACTACTTGGAGAGGACATAGGGTTGCCACCTGCGTTTATGCAGTTGGACATGAATTTACAGCAAATGTTGTTGTTGTATATTGATGACGAGTACATCGAACCAAATTCTATGAAACCGACTAAGGATAGTGCATTTATTTCTTTCTTAGCGACATATCCAAATCAAGAAGTGGTTAAAAAGATATTTAAAATGATTGAGGTTGCAGTAGGTACGGATCAAAATGGTGAAGCAATCGTCAAAGAATTGAAGGTCATTAACGATGAAGAAATGCCATTGTATTTGAAGTTAAAGGCTATGGCAAGTGGCACATGGAAAAGATACAACCTTAAAGAGTTAGTTAAGTCCATGAGAGAGATTGTGTCAAACGATGGGTTTAAAGATGAAGAACTTATTGAAAGACAGATAGTCGATGACGCATTGTCAAAAGATAAGAGTAATTATACTGCACGAATGAGAGCGTTGGCAGTTAAAGTTAAAGGTATGGAAAAAACAAATGCACTTCAACAAATTAACGTATATGTTGAGGGTGGCGGTAAGCAGTTAAATAAAACAATCATAGAAAGTAGCGGAAATGATAATTACGAACTTGGAATAGAGGACGAGTAATATGCGACAAGAAAAAGCAATAGACCTACTAAGAACGAGTGAAGATTATCAACCGATAGACATAGAGAAGTTAAGTCAAGACATTAAGTTGATGTACGATCATGCAAGTGGTAAGTACAAAAACATCATTGAGAATATCTTCAATGATAAAGTCTTAGAATATAGTACGGCAGATAGACCGTTGCCACCGTATGTAGATGGATTCTTAGATAAACCATTCTTGCAAGGTGGTGTGCCTACACAACCTAAGTCGTTGGCAGTGTTTAATACAATCTTAAGTGGTAATTTTTCGACAGTAGAAGTTGAAGGTGGCGTTCGTGGAAGTAAAGACGTAGTTGCTTTGCTAGCATGGAGTAGATATTTACAAGTTTGCCCAGACCAAATGCACTTAGCACTTGGAACATCACTAGAGCATGTGTTAAAGACAGTGTTAATGTCAGACAAGTTTGGATTATTCTTCACAATTCCACATGGTATATTTGTTCGTGAAAGTATAAGTGGAGCTCAACGTGGTGCATATAAGTTTATTGATAACTACGGTAGAGAGAAGCAAATCTTGTTTTATGGAAACGATAAAGAGAACGATGGCGACAAGTATCAAGGGTTTACATTAGGATCAGTGTATGTAAATGAAACCTTAAACCAACATTTGCGTGGTTTGATACAAGCCGAGAACCGTATGGCTTCGGTTAAACAACCATTGATGGTAATGACGCAGAACCCTAAGGGAAAAGCACACCCATTCTATCAAGAGTTTGAAGCGGGCAAGTTAAAGAGTTTAAGAGAAGTTGAACAATTAGAATTTATCAGAGATACATATAAAGAATCGTTTGAAGAATTAGAAGCGAAGATTAAGCAAGACCGAGATAACGTCAAGAAAGAAATGAAGAAGAAGTTTTTCTCTGAAAAAGGTGTTCCTAGTTATAAGTATCTTACGACTAGAGAACAGATTTACTTAAATGAGAAGTTGCTAGAGGTTAATTTCAATTTTGACAAGATTATCAGAAACATACCAGTTCAGAAGTTTTATCCACATCTAAGCGAGCATGAGTATTTATACAACAAGAGTATGAAAAAGGTGGTTAATTACTTCAGAGGTGGCGATAACCCTAACGGTATTTATAATTTTTATGACTTTGCATACTTTCACTTTACAGTAGATGACAATATGTCGATGAGTGAAATGCAACGTTCAGATTTTAAGAATAAACGTGCTAAGGGAACAAGCGTTTACGACCAGGAAGTGCTAGGTATCAGACGTTCGACAGACAGTGCAGTGTTTGGTATGTTTGACGAAGATAACATATTTGATGGTGACATAGAAGATTATGATACAACGCATACATCAAGAGTGATTTCGGTTGATAAAGGACTGAACCATAACAACGGTATTATCGATGGTGAAGTTAATTTCAACGATGGCAGTTTCGACCAATTACAAGAGAGTTTGCTAGATGTTAAAGCGGAAGATGTAAAAGATGAAGGATTAGAAACGATATACTTAGACATTATGCGACTGATAAGAAGTCGAAGTAATCGTAAAATGCCAGATTACATTCTAGTTGATCCGAGTGCGATTGAGTTAAAGACCTACTTGCGACAACGAGGGTTGCCTGTAAGGGATAGTGTCAACGCGGTATGGTCAATTAAGGGTGAGAAGGAAGAATCACACAAATTACAAGACAAAGATTTGATAGGTATTCCATTTTTACAAACAGCTATTGCGAAGCAGAAGTATAGAGTGCATAGAAGTTGCCATTACACAATAGAGCAAATAGGTTCTTATGAAGCACCTTTTGACCCAAAGAGTGGTAAAGCAAAAGTAAAGAAAGTAAATGATGAATTGCCAGATTGCGTACGATATGTATTTAATACACTCATACGAATGGCGATGTGGGAAGGAGAAAGCAGTAATGGCGAAGATGACGAAAGCCGAGTATCTAGAAATGAAGCAACGCAAAATAGCGGACGGGACTTGGCACGAGAAGTCGTCAAAATCCTCAACGGAGAAGATGACACCTATGGTTATGAACCAAGTGAGTTTACAGGATTTTGGGGATCAGACGGGTCAGACTATTGGAAGTAATGAATATGTGCCTAGAAGAACGCTAGATGATGGATTAGTAGGCTATATGGCAGTTCAAGAACTAAAAGAAGTAAACCAAAACAATCCAAAGCAGTTTTTTGATAACAATATGGTGGTTCAGCAAAGCATTAACATGGTGACAAGTCCACAACCTATTAGTGGAAGTACAAGAGCAATCACATGGAACGCACCAGCACTTGATAGAATATGGCGTAGAAGTCCTTATGTGACAAGAGCAGTTGATTGGCTATCAAGTAAGTTGTTTATCAAAGGCATAGACATCAATACACACGATGAAGCAGTGTTGTCTAAGGAGTTAGACATCGTGCAACAAGAGATAAAAAACTTATATCCATCGCTTCAGAAGATGGCAGAGAATGGTTATGTGTATGGCGGTGGTGCGTTATTAAAGATTATAAGAAATAAGAAGTCAAAACAAGACCTTGAGAAGCCGTTAAATATAAAAGATATAAAGAAAGGCGACTTTGAAGGACTTAGATACCTAGCAAGATGGTATCAAATCGAACCAGCACTAGACTATAAGATGATACAGTTAGAGGACATTGGAGAAGAAACGGGTATTACGGACGCTAACTTGATAGGAACACCAATGTATTATAGGGTGAATCTAAGTGGTGGGCTTGTAGGTTATAGTGGTAGAAACGACCAAGACATTAAAGGATCAGAGTATAAACCACAAGGTGATAGACTTCTAGTCCATAAGAGTTGGTTATATATCTTCAATCCCTACTCACTATCTCACATTGAAACACAAATTGAGAGATATTGGAGTTCGAGTATCATTGAAAAAGCAAGTGTTGACATGGAACGACATGAAATTATATGGAGTGCGACTGCTAAGAGTGCGGTTAAGAACAACATTGGTATCGTAAACATTCATGGTTATGACAGTACAATACTCAATGAACACTCTAAAAAGGTCATGAATGACAAGATTGAAACCATGAAGTACACCACAAATCATGGATTGCTAGTGTTTGGTGAAAAAGACAAGTTTGCGTTTGCACAATCAAGTTTAGTAGGCAACGAAAAGGCTATTGAGCAGAGTAAGAAGCAGATTGCAACAGCATTTGGTGTACCAGTGAACGTCTTATTTGGTGAAAACGAGCCATTTGATGAAGAAACATACATGCAAAGTCTATTTGGAGTAGAAAATACTCAAGAAAAGATAGTCAGACCTATATTCATCGACTTAATCAAGATAGTTTACAAGAGTCAATTTGGTAAAATGATTAAATCTTTCTACTTTGACTTCAAGCCAATCATCACATTATCACAAAAGAGTAAAGCGGAAGTCATGAATATCATGATTGAAGTACTTACTAAGGCTCATGAAGCAGGGTTCATCTCAACGATTGACGGCATTAACATGTTAAATGACTTAGGAAACAACCCAAGCAATATCTTCCATCAATTAAGCGAAGATTACATCGACATGATTAAGAAGGGTGCAGAAGATGGCACACCAATTACAGCAAATTGGTTCAAGATTGAGTTGGCTAAGGCATTAAATCAGTTTCAAAACAAAGGTTTATCGGGTGTAGAAAGTCCTGAAAGTTCGACTGGTAGAGTAAACAAGGGTGGAGATCCTACTAAGTCAACAAAAGTTCTTCCTAGACACTCTCTAAATAAACAAAAGGGTAAGGAGTAGGTGGTTAAATGAACGCAGAAAACCTATTAGGATTTAAGGACGGTCGTGGCATATTCAGTTTCGAGATTAAGATTTCGGAGAACCGCAGACAGGACGCTGAAACGGGGTATTTATATTGCTATGACGCAGTATTTGGACACACAGGTGTTCAAGAGTATTACGCTCATGAGTTAAAGTTAGAAAACAAGATGGCGAATGAAATCGTAAAAGTTCACCGTTTTGCAGAGGACGTCTTTAGCGACAGTGCTATGGCGAGTATTAGAGGAAAATCAGTGACTAAGTTTCACCCAACGGTTGCTGTGACAAAGGACAACTTCAAAGATTTAGAAGTTGGTACGATTTTAGATGTACGAAAAGATGGCGATAACGTTGTGGGCGATATAGTCATCAAAGACGCAGACGCTATAATGGATATTTTGGAAGGTAGAACGTCTAGTTTATCGTTAGGTTATCGAGCAAAGCTCATACCAATCAATGACAATGAGTTTAAACAGACTGAACTTTACATCAACCACTTAGCACTTGTGACTAAAGGTAGAGCAGTCAACGCAAGAATAGTTGACTCTGACCCACAAATTAAAAAGAAGGGAAACAAAAAGATGGGATTATTTGATTTCTTAAAAGGAAAGAAACTTCGATTAAATGAAGATGAAACCTTAACAATCCTAGATTCAGATGACAAGGAAGTTGAAACGGTTAAAGCCGAAAATGAAGATGTCAAAGAAGAAAAGGAAAAGGTTGAAGATACTTCACACGAAGAAGTTGCAAAAGAAACAGCGGTACAAGATACCGAAGAAAATAAAGAAAAAGAGAAAGAGGAGAATGACGAAATGAATGCTGAACAAATCCAAGCATTAAAAGATGAATTAAGAGCAGAAATCAAAGCAGAATTTGAAGCACAGTTGCAAGACAAAGTTGTCGTTAAAGACAGCATTGAAGTGAAGGTTATTGAAACACAAGATACCACTCCACAAGCACAAGTTCTTAAATTAGACTTTGACAAAGATGAAAAACTCCGCAAGGTATTCTGGGACAAATACACAAACCCAATGGCACACGGTGGAGATTTCAAGGCGTTAAACGCATTTAGAAAAAAGGCTAACGACACGTTAGTACAGTAAAGAGGAGAAAATAAAAAATGGCTACAAGATTATATCAGTATGGCAAATTGCCAACAGTAATTAAGCAAAACACATGGTTTCCTGGTATGTTCGCTACTGCATGGGGTGTAAACGTCAATGCAACAGGTGTACTAGGAGCAGACATCGCTATTGAATATGGCGAATTAGTTAAAATCGCTGAATTAGGTGCAGACGCTTCTGCTAACTTCTCCGTAACGAGAGTTGCAGCTGACACTACTAAGTTCGGTGTTATCTTGAGAACTACCGATGGACAAATCAACATGGAAGCAACGGCTATTGAAAGACCAAGAACCAACACTCCAATGTCAGTTTATCCATTATCGGCTTCCAACTACTTTAGAGTAGCAGTTCCCATTATTGCTTCACAAGTAGTAACAATCGGTGCAGTTCCATCTGCTTGTATCGTAAGTGGTAGTGAAGGTGCAGTCCAAGTAGGTACTGGTAACGGTGGTATCGCATTAACAGGTTGGGTATTTGCAAGCAAGCCTTTCAAGCCAACAGGTAGCAATTCAGAAGTAGTTCTGATTGAAAAGACAGTTTAGTAGAGGAGAACGAAGAAAATGTTAAAATTAGACAGCACATACAACTTCCTTGATATGTTGAGTGAATCTCAAATTAAGAATAGAACGCTCAAGGAAACAATTTTAATGCACGAGCAATCCATTGAAGATCCAAGAACTCCAAAAGGACATCGTGTAGCAGACGTAGAAGCAAGACGTCAAGCGTTATTTGCAGACCAAATGGGTAAACTCATTGGTGACAGCGTATCTGGTTTAATTCAAGATAACGCACCAATCGGAGCATTTGCAACAAACGCATTAGAAAGACTTGACATGAATGTAAGACGTCAAGCATTAAGAACTTACGCAACTCGTGACATCCCAATCCAATACGGTGGTGGAGCATTAGAAAGCGTTAAGGGTTTCAAAGAAGCGTATTCGCTTCCTAAAGGTGGATTCATTGGTGGCGACACTAACCAAGTTAGATTAGTCAACGTGACATTCCAACCACAATTCGTACCAGTCAAACCATTGACATACGGATTAAGACTTGGCATGATTGATGACCTCAAAAATGCACAAATCGGTTTTGACGCAATTTCTAAGCAAGGCGAAGCAATTCAAAAGGCATGGTTCTTAGATTTAGACCGTATCGCTTATGTTGGTGCAAGAGGTGAAAACGGTGTTGCTTCTGACAGTGGCGTTGTGTATCGTGGTTTATTGAACCAAACAGGCGTTGTAACAACCGACCTTGAAACCACTACTAAGTACACACTTACTGCTAAAAAGTTAGAATTACTTGGCATTAACAAGTTCATTGAAGTCATGATTGGCGAACTCAATGATTATGCTAAGAATATCGACTTTGAAGCGTTCCTAGCTCCTAACAAGATTTTGTTCTACAAAGAACTCTATGCTTGGCTAAACCAAACAGCAGTTGGTGCTGATGGAAATGCTACACCATTTAGAACAAACAAGGCTATCCTACAAGAAGCTTTAGATTCATGGTGTGATACTCAAGATTTCGACCGTATTGAAATGGTTATGCTTCCTTACCTATCTAACGATATTTCAGAAACTAAAGACGCTTCAATGGTCGCTAGTGGAACAAATAGCACAGGTAGAGTTGTCATTTATCGTCAAGACTCTTACACATCATACTTACCACTTCCTATGGATCTCACAGGTGGTGCAGTAGTATTTGACATCAATACAAACGCATTTAGAAAGAATTACCTTTCATTCGTGGGCTACTTAATGTCGTTCTATTCCGAAACCATTCGTTATATCGACAACGGTACGTCAACGGGGTAGTAACGACCCTAACCCTTGATTTGAACAGTGGTAATGTCGGTGGAGAAACAGATGATATTGAATTAGAAGTATCAATCGGTGCTAACGTACTCGATAGCATTGATGTAACTCCAGTGAAATCGGCTAACACATTCGTGGGTTGGGGATATGATGACGCAGGTGCTACGATGGTCGGTGCAAGTGATTTAGTCACTGCTGACTTGACAGTATATGCAATTTTTGAAGCCAACGACTAATAGTAATTGGTAATCATATCTTATAATTTAATATAACAACTGCATACGGGGTGGGGAAAACCCACCCTCTATCATAAGCACCTTATGAATATACGAGATGTTTATAGTAGAGGAATAAATAAAAAGGAGATAAGAACATGAGCGGTTTTCCAAGTTATAACAACAATTCATTTTTAATCAACAGTGTCAATCAATTTAGTTTGAGTGTATTTAACCCATACAGTCTTTACTATTACACTGTCACAATCATAACACCCTTGATACCAGAGGGAGAGCAACAAGTGCCTGATGTGCCAGAGGTTACAGTTGATGACTTGCTCAAGTGGTGTGGACAGTTTTACGAGATAAATGATGAAAACCATACGCTATACGCACTTGCTCAAGCACTCCTTGATATTGGCAAAGAGTATGTGGATCATGTATTCACAGGTGAGAAAGATTTTAAACGTGCGGTTAGTTTATACGCAGGACACTATCTTGAATTACACTTAAAGATGTTGAAAGACGAAGCAAATAACGCTTCATTTAATAAAGAAAATACAGACAAAGAAATCAAGATGGAACTTCCAATGTATGCTAAAGAAGATTTTAGACAGACACTTGCAGGACAGATGTTTTGGTCTGTTTATGGAAGCAAATCAAGATTTACAGGAACGTGGGGTGCAGTCTAATGGCTATTCCAAGTAATGATTTTTTAACAAAGCCTTATGAAGATGATAGCATGTATTATGATTACAAAAAGAGAAGATATGTCTTAAAGTTAAGTGAAACAATGAAAGAAACGGGTATCATGTTAGACGTATTGTGGCAAAATAGCGATAACGCTGAAGGCTATCTAAGAATGGTATCAGATGTTTGCGATACTTATGTTTCACAGTTTAAAGATAGTAGATATTATGAAAAATTAAGATACTATCTATCTCATAGTAAAAAAATGAGAGAAGCAATTTACGAACTCATGATTGACACAGTGAGATACAATTTTAGAAATGGTGGTTTCATGATTGCTTATGAAACAGGAATAAATCTCAATGAAATGAAAGAGTTGAGAATGAAAATTGCAGACGCACTTAGTGTTATTGGTGATGAGATTGCGAATAAAAATGATTTAAAAAACAGATTTTTCAGATATAACTTTGATGTAGTACCAAGTTCACCAGGAAATGAGTGGTAAATATGGCATTTGATATAACGTTTGTAATGCAAGGAAACCAAATGGACTTACAAAACCTTTATGGTGAATACTTTGATCCGATTAGAGAGTTAGATTTAGAAAAAGATGTGCCAAATTGGGAAAAGATGAACCAATTCGAGTTGGTGAAGTATCTTGAAGAAAACACATTTAGCGAAGCAAAAGATGAAAAAGGTAATCAATTAAGTTTTTGGAGTAAAGAACCACAAGGTTTCTATTTCCGAGATGGTAAAACAGATGTTTACACAAAGGAAGGTTTGAATTACGAGATATTTGAATATTTAGAGCGTCAGATTGGCGATAACGGATTATGGAGAATTAAAACGAACGTAACTCACATTGACTTCAAGCCAGGTGGCATGATTGTTGTAGCAGGCAGAGAGTATAAAATACTAAAGGTTGTAAACGCATTTATCGAAGGAACAGTTATGAACAAGTTTTCTGCTATGAACACACCAGTTAATCTACATAGATATACAAATAAAATTATGGCGATTGTTGGTTAAAAAAGGAAGTGGCACTATATGGAGTTTTATGTTACTACCGAATACGATTTACAATATTTGAGTTATGATTTAGGTAAATCGTTTTGGAATATCGCAGTTGGTTTAGCACCATACGATACAGGAAATTTGCGAAGAAGTATCACGTTAAATAAAAACAGTGCGACTTGGAAACATATCTATTATAATGCATTTAATGCTATGTATTTGCACTATCTTGAAATGGGGCAAGGGCCAGTTAAAAAATACAAGGATTTTATTGGTGGGAATACCGTTGGTGCAATTATCGAAGAACTTATTTATTATATTAAAAGTGGTGGGCAAATCACACAATCTTCAAATACTCCAAAAATAACCTTAAAGAAAACCGAAACATCGGCACAATTCTATGAAAAGGCGATTATGAGAAAGATGAAAGTTGCTGGCGACACCATTACGGCAGATGATAGACGCAAGATGTCAAGAATAAGATACGGCACACAAAGTAGATTACAATACGAAAGAGAAGTCATGCGTGGTGCTATGAGAGCAAGAGTTGAAAGAGAATATCGAATGAGTGAAAGAGTATTCAGATAGGTGGTAGAGCATGATTAACATTAGAGAAACGGATTTAATGAAATACATCGTTCAAGAGTTCAACAAAAACAGTCTAAAGATTGAGTTTAGAATGGGAACATACGATGGAAGCAACGAAGAAGGTTTAGTTGTCTATGCACCTGCAAGACTTCAAGATGGTGCGTTTGACGAGAAGTACATGTATAACGAAGAAACATACGGAGTCACTACAAAGCAAATGGTTGTCATGGGTATTGAGAGCATGAGTGGTGAATATACACCATTACCCAATATTGGACTCGCTTCATACGACTTCACAATCAATTTCCTTGTATATGCAGACAGTCCTATCTATCGTGTCATTCTCATGGCTATTAGAGAGATTAGAGATACATTTATTGGAAAAGTTAGTTCACTTGAAGTCGAAGAACGTGATGTTGATAACTTAAGTCCATCTGCTACACTTGAGAAACAATTTTTGAATATTGTTACTTTCGCTCAAAGCATTGACATGGGTTCACCGATGGAAATAAGAAAAAAGACATACCTAGTGATGTCATTTCCATTAACAATTATTGTCAGCAAGAATGTTGAGTTTGGTAATCAATTTGTTTGGAAGATGGGTAAGGTTGTTAGACCAGACACAGCAGTTCCACCATCAAGAAATGCGACACTAGAAGATTTTGATGTCAATGTCGAAAGTTTAGATGGTTCAATTTGGAAAGGCACTCAATTAGCACTTGAAGGCACATGGGAAGTTGTATCAAATCCAGGTGGCACAGTTCCATCATGCGAAAGTTGTCCGCCAACAAGTGCAGGCACAATAGAATCATACTGCTCATGTGATGGCACATACTATCAATTAACGAGTGTTGACTATGCTTATGGTTGGGAGTTTGTATCAGTAGGCACAACCAAGTTATATGATGTGATACCTTTGTTAGTAGGATTTGGAACAGCTCAAGACCAAGAGAGTTTTCAAACGTTGAGATCATACAACTCAACACCTGAATATGCAATGGAAATCCATAACTACGTCAAGTCGAGAGGTTATGCGGTCACATTCACATTCTTATTCAATTTCAAAGACTTCATCATCAAAGAGATGTTTAAAGAGTCTTTTGAGAAGAAAGCAAAGCCAGACATTTACAAGTTAGAGCAGAGTTTCAAGGCTATCAACGATGATGGCACAACATACTTTCCAGACGAAATGAAAGTTACAAGATGGTTGATTGCAGAAGAATGTAAACCAAGCGACATTAGTTATAACGCACCAGTTGTATTCGCAATAGGCTTCTCACCATCAGCAAAGAGGGAGTAAAATATGGCAAGTCATAGCGTTCATGTAAAGTTAGAAAGTAAAGGAACTTCTAGGCATACGCCAATGGGTTCAGTTAATAGAATAGCATTTAAAGGCATGGGGGGTAGTTCTTCAAGCCCGCAAAGTTTATCACAACAAATAAGTTCCATTCAAGGTAAGCAAGATACAGCGTTTGTAGGTGTTGCGACAGGTGCTTCAGTATTTTCTTTTAATAGAATGAAAAGAACAGCGAATAAAGTTGCAGATTTGAGATTAGATTGGTTAGAATCACGACATGGAAGCACAATGGCAATAGGAAATTTCAGACGTGTTAAAGACTATGTGTTGAATCCATCTAGTTATTTGGTTGATGTCACATACGGAAGATACCTAAGAGATTTAGAAATATCACGTCAAAACATATCAAATGATTATTATAGAGGGTTGACGGGTGAAATAATTGTTGGCAATCAGTATGGTACAAAAAGATAGTCATTCGAGTAAAGGAGAACATCAATGGGATTTAGATACCAATATAAGTTAAATAATGAGGACATAACTGAATATGTATCTATTGGACAAACTCTCATTGAGAAGTTAGAAGAACCCTTAGATGATGGTTCGATAACGTTACCGTTCACCATGAGAGATTATGAATACCCAATGCGTGGGTTGTTGGAGATAGGTGTTAAAGATAGCAACGATGTAGAGAAGAACTTCACATTGCTAATATATGCAGATGTGGTTGAAGAAGGTTCAAAGTATGGCGAATGGATTCACACAATTAGCATTTTAGAATACACACATATTTATGACAATTATTTATTCCATACCTTGACAATTACAAAAGGTACGAAGAATGACAGATTGGCAAGATTCTTACTTAAGAACAACATCAACGTGATTGTCGAGGGTTCAAATACAAAAACTCTTTTATACAAGCAACCTTATGTAGAGGTTAAAGAAGTTTACGAAACAGGTTCTGTTATATTCAACCAAACAGCACAAGCAAAGCAATACATTGATAGTTTTCTAGGTTATGTTGGAAAAGATGTTTACCTAACTACTGACGCACCAGGAAACACAGAACAATGTATTAGCGATGGAAATGTCACATTCAACTTCACAACACCTGGCAGATACAAGATAATCATGAGAGTTGAGATGTGGGATTACGCAGATTCAGAAGATAATATAGTTGACTTTATTGAGTATTACATTAGAGTTGTTAATGCAAACTTCATTACAGTTAAACGAGCGTTAGAAATTATCAAAGATATTAAACCTTTTGAAAGTTTGATTTATCACACCGAAACAAGATTGTTTGACATTGATCCTTCAATAGCAGACTTCCTTGATACGGTTGAGATCCCACAGTTATTCATACAAAAGGCAACCATGCGACAAGTTTTGAATAGTGTATTCAGATATGTAAATGCAATCAGTAGAGCAATACACGTCCAAAACGGAGTAGATGTGCTTACGGCAGACTTTTACAACAAGCGTGGTTATGACATCACCTTTGAAGATATAATTGGTTATACGACTAACCAAGACGCTTACAGGCTGTTTAACAAAGGTGTGAGTTGGTTAGAACAAGCATTACCGGACGATTTAGAACGTGCAAATATGAAAACACCTGGTGAGAATTACTTCAAGACGGTTCGTTCAAAAGACATTCAGTTACTAGATAACAATTTCAAGTTGCCTTTAGAAAAACCAATTTATGAGATTAAAAGATTGTCGGTTGTGTTAGATACGGTAACAGTTCAAGGAATGGGTGCTTCAACGATTACATACAATGATTTCGAGTTGGACTTGACATCAAGACTACTTAATCGTGAAGAATGGAATTTGAAGTTGATTACAAATAACTTCCCTGTTTATACAATAAAGCAACACTGGGATACCGAGATAGGTTTGAGAGATAATAGGGCTTCTAACCTATATTGGCAACAAGGTCAAAATTATATAGATTTAAGCGTGGCATTTGGAGAAGTGGTTCAAGCAACAGTTGTTAAAAACACAGTTGAAGAAGCATTAGAAGAATACTTTACATTACACGTTGAGCAAGATGATACATTTAGACAAGGTGTGGAAATAGGCTATACCACAGTCATCACGAGTGGAAACGCTGATTCGTGGAGAAATTTAAGATTCAATGTAGAATACATTACCATTGAAGATGTTACCATTCAAACGGAAAGAGATGACACTTCATACAGTCATTATTATACAGAGGGCAGATTAAACCAAGATGACAAGCGTATCAACACTATGTTGATGAGTCGTAAGATTTATGGCGATATACAAAGAAGTGGTGTGCCAAACATCACAATAAAAAGAAACATCAAAGATTTCAGTGAGTTATACGGTTTAGGGGATAGGACGGCAGACAATTATGTCATCGTCCAAAGAAAATATCAGTTTCATAACGAGTTCATTCAGGTGACTTACAACCTTACAAAAGACCACAATAGATTAAACGAGAGAACCGACATTGACACTCACTATCGTGCATTTGAAATACCGCAATCAAATCAAGTGTACGAGCGACAAGAGCATTACAGTGATTACATTTTCATCACAAATCCTAACGAGGTATTAGGTGAGAGTATCACGAAGATTAAAAATGATTATATATCAGAATTGATATTTGGTGTATTAAGAAACGATTGGTTAAATGCTATCAACGGTGGAAAGACAAAGGTTTCGCTTGCTTATGTAAGAACGGACGGCATGGTCGATTTTTACAATGATGGCGAATATAATTACGGTGTCACAGTTCCAGTGACTGCGAACGGTATTAAACAAGGTTTAGCATTTACATTTGGTTTTGAAGATACTCAAATTGTAGGTGACGCACTTAAGCAGACAGAGGGAAACATCTACAACAACGCAGTAAGATACACGAATGAAGATGGAACATTTAACACAATATGGTTTTCATTAGCAAGAGCGTTTGAAGAACCAGACGATGATTACACCGCTAGCGAGAGATTGCAAAAGTACCCACTCATCAGAACCACTCAAACAAGAGAGTTTGGTAGTGAGGAAGATATTTACTTCTCTTGTGGATCATTCGACCCACTAGATGGACTGCATGACGCACTTGTAGTTATCAAAGACCAAAGTCAAAGTTTCAAGATGACGTACCAAGCAACAATCATGGCATACAAATATTATGAGTATGTTATAGGTCAATATTTCTACAACAAGAACTTTCTTGTATCAAATCCGACAGTCAATCAAGGTGTCGTAGTGGGTGAAACAAAATATTTATACATTTACACGAATGGCACAAAGTATGACAAGTTTGATGACTTAAAGGTTAAGACAGGTTGGGCTACACAAGTTGAGTTGACATCAAGCAATATGTTATACAACTCGACTGTTAAATGGTGGTACTTCACAGGCATTAGTTTATCGAGTGCTACAAGTTGGGCAATAGGTGATGAAGATAGAAACCTATATCTAGCTTGCAACTTTGGTTATAACGGATTTAAAGAATACAGAAACCACTTTAGATATGGAATAAATCAAATAGGTAACAAGGAATACCCTGATGAAATTATAAATTACTTTTTCACAACAACTAAAAATGTGAAAATAAGTGATTCCATTCAAATAGCACCTAGAATACAAGTAAATATTTCAGAAAGTATGATTTCAGATGTTGGTTTATTTTTAGGAGATGATTTTGGCGTATCTATTAGTGATGGTGTTGTTGTTTTAGATGATGTTTCGGTAGCAACTCAATATAGTCAAGACTTCGATGAAAATATAAATATAGATGTTGATTTGTATTTAGGATATGATTTTAGCACATATTTTGAAGATAACATGTTGGTTTCAAACCAACTTAACATTTCTCCACTATATCAAGAAACACTTAATGAAACCATAATATCGTCAAGCGTTTTAATTCAAGGGCATGATTTTGCGATGTCATCTATTCAAAACCATAAAATAGTTGATAGTTTAAATGTTTCTCCGAGATACGAACAGTCTTTTAATGAAAATTTAAAAGAGGGTATAACGCTTAAGGTATTAGATTATGTATGGCAAGCTGGTGGCACAACACCAACAGTAAATCAACAATGTAGCATATCCGCACATGAGGGCAACGTAAGATGTTCTGATTACAATGTGTTAAGTTGTTCGTTTGAAGAAGTTGACGCATTCTTTAGTGGTAGTGATTTAACGACAACTCCATCTTGTGCTCAAAACGCAACCAAGTACACATGTACGTTTGACAACTTCTTTCAACAATGGTTATGTTTTGAATATCGTGGCGTAGAAGAACGAGAATACTTTAACTGCGAAATATGTACGGAAGTTGAGGTTGAGATATGAAATTATTAAAATTAAAAGGTGAAAAGGTCATAGGGGTGTTTACTGCACCTCTTGACTATACACCAAAGGTCGATGAGGTGTTGGCAGAATTACCGCCGATACAGTTGAAAGAAAACGAAATAGGTTATATATACTACCGCAACGGACAGGTAGAATATGAGATAAAGGAAAGAGGTTAAAATATGGCTATAAAAATAGCAACAACGGTGTTAAACTCAACACTAAACGCAATTTTCAATGAAGCAGAGGTTGTATTTACTTGTGAAATCAGAAATAGTGGCGGTTCAACGATTGCTTCTGGAACGATTGATTTCACAAATGCAAGTAACGGCCAAGTTCAGTTAGTGAGTTCCATTTTCTTTGCGGTATCAAGTGGTGTTACTGTTGCAAGTGTTGTAGTTACTAATAACGCTATCGGAACAGTATTAACAGAACCAATCACACCAGAAACATTTACGGCAAATGGAACATTTACGATCAATGACATTATTGTGTCATTAGCGACATAGGAGGTATATCATGGCATTATCAGGTGCAGTAAAAGGTTTAATATTAAGCAACATAGTGGGAAATTTTGTAAAGGTTTATTTATCGGATTCTGTTTCAACAATTCCATTAGGTTCTCCAATAGCAAACATTTCTTCAACACTTATAGGTGGAGAAAGAACATTATCATGGGGAACAGCGACATCTACGTCAGTTACCACAACTAATTCAGCGACTTCAAACCCAATCAATTATAGTGTTCCACAAAATAAATCACCAAGAGGTTTGGTTATTATAAACTCAAGCAATACAATCGTATGCGACATTACATTGCCAACGCCACTTCCATCATATTCATCTGGAGATGGTCCTTATTATGTAAGAGGTATTACGCTTAATTTGACGGAGGTATAAAATGATTAAAGAAACGATAAAGTTAAATACCACAAAACAAGAATATCCAGATATGACATTTGAACAAGTTCAAGAAATGGTAAAAAAAATGAATGAAGAAGCAAGAAGAATTTCTTTAGAAAAAAAGAAAGAACAAGAAGTTAAATAAAGTATTATAATGGAAATATAGAACAATTAAAAGGAGAAAGACGAATATGTCGAATGTAATTAAATGGAACGTAGGGTCGCTATATGTATTAAACAATGGCATGATAAAAGACCCGATGAATTTAAACTCGTTCCATCCGCTATCGACAGTGAACACATTACTTGTTTACTTAGAAGATGGTGGTGGGGAACAAACGGTGACTACGATAAATTACAAGTCGGAGAGTGCGAAGATACCTGGTTCGCATTTGTTTCCACTATTTTATCGTGGTTTAATAGAGCATACAGTGAGTGGGGAAGCAAGCCCAAGAACGTTTGCACAGTACATCACCTACATACCGACTATTGTATCGAGATATAACGTCAACAGCAAGATACCGATGAATGTAAGCATAACCGTGACTCAAGAGAGCGGTGCTTCTTTTGTTGGTTCTTTTTCTACATTGACGTTATTAAATGCGTATGCGACACCAGAAGAATTAGATATTGCGTATGTGACAGACAACGAAGATTTTGGTTATTATCAGTATGTAGATAGTTCATGGGAAAAAATGGACAATAGCGACATCGTTGCACAAATTTCAACCAAGCAATACAATTTAGGAAACATTATTATTCAAGGTGGTTTCGCACCTAATCTGCCTATCACAACATTGACCGATGAACAATACAAGTTAATATGGCAAGAGTTGGAAACATTAGGTGGCACGATATTTAGTTTACAAGAGCAGTTAGACGCTTTAGATTTAGAAGTGGCACATCAAGTTGACGTGTTCAAAAAGAAGAACCTTTTGGCGAATGAAAATGATTGGAGTTTAGAGGGTTATATACCTGAAAACATTTTAATTAGCAATTCGAGAAACGGTTGGTGTCAAGTTGGTAATGATTTATATATTTTTGGTGGAGCTCATTGGTTGCAATCGGGTGGTGTTTTTGACATCACGATAGGCAATAAAGCATTTAAATATAATCTAAAAACGAGAGTATGGACTGAACTTGCACTTATGCCTGCGTATATGAATGAGCAACGTGCGGTTCACAAAGATGGTGTTATTTACTTATTTGGTGGTAATATGAAACCTACACCATCATCACCTAATACTCCAGGTCATTACAATATGAAGTATATTATCGCAACCGACACCTATGAGTATTTATCAGAACCAGCAGATATGATTGCAAGAGTTTCAGGTGCGGTTTTAATTGGAAGTGAAGTTTATGTTTTCGTTGATAATTTATGGGTTGGAACGACTGATACAAGTATTAACACAAGACCTATTGTTTACAATATTGACAACGGCACATGGACATGGAAAACAGCAACCAACACAAGATTTGACAGAGGTTTTGCAGTTTTATATGATGGACTTATTTATGTTCAACGTTCATTAAAGTTTCAAGCGTACAATCCGTCAACCGACACATGGATTACAAATCTACCACAACCAACGTATGGATTGGTTCATACAGGTTTAATGCAAGTTTACAAGGGCAGACTTTTTATAGGTAGCGGTTGGGAAACAGCACTTGCTAAGAATAATCCATTCTTACAATATTACAATGTTGAAAAGAAAAAGTGGTATGTTTTTGCAAGATTAGAACACGATAATGAAGCAATAGGATACGGATCATTGGCGGTACTTAATGAGAAGTTGATTTACGTTGGTGGTTATTCTAATGAGTCAAACATGTTTGCGAATAGAACGGTACGAGCATTTCAATTAGAAAAACTTTTAGTAGATAATATTGAATACATTTATACCGAGATTGAAGATTTAGATACACAAATCAATTTAAGAGTTGATGGTGTAGATGATAGATTAGATATTATTGAACCTGAACTTGTTAGATTAGAAGAAGACAAAGCAGACATTACATACGTTGATGATGAAATAGAAGATGTTGAAGATAGACTTGACATCATAGAACCCGAATTAGTTCGACTTGAAAACGAAAAAGAAGATAAAGCAAACAAAGCAACGGACTTCACGACAATCAATAACACGAAGTATCCTAGTGTTCAAGCTGTCAAGAATAGACTTGATTTAAAGGTTGACAAGATATTAACGATTATCGGACTTGATTTAGAGGACGACATCACGTTAAGCGAGTTTAAGACGGCACTAGGTAATGCTACACAGTCTTTAGCAGGTTTAATGAGTGCTAGTGATAAGACACACTTAGATGGACTTGTAGCGTTGTTATCGACCGATGATGGCAATAACGTAGTTGACACGATTGGTGAAATCTTACAAATCTTCCAAAATTACCCAGAGGGTGCTGACTTAGTCACTGCCTTAGCAGGTAAGGTTGACAAGGTTGAGGGCAAGGGATTATCAACGAACGACTTGACAGATACACTCAAGTTGCAGTATGACCTCGCTTATGCACACTCACAAATCAATAACGGTAGCAACCCTCATAACACAGAGTTTGCTAACCTAGTGAATAAACCTAACACGCTTGCAGGTTATGGTATCACAGACGCTTACACAAAAGAATACATCGATAGCCTTAGAGATATGAACGGTTGGGAAAATGAGTTGCTTACTATTACACCATTGACCGATGAGGACACAATCGCAGTTTCAGTTCTTAGTGCGTTTGACAGTTTAAGATTACAAGTAAGAAACACGGCAACAGGTTTCGTGGATACCGACAGTTTTGAAACGAGTATCGCACTCGTGAACGGCTATAAGTTAAAGTTGTATAGCGAAGATGTTTACCTTGAAATTGGTGCAACCAATGCGACATTCAACGCACCTACTTCTGATTGGCAACTTCTTATCGTGGGTTTGAAATACACTGATCTGACGGCAGATGAAGTAGCAACCGACTTTGACGGCACAAATTACCTAGACGCTGAAACGAACGTAGAAGAAAGTTTAATCAAGTTAGATGAAGAATTGAAAGCAACGAACGATGATATTGCATTAGTCGAGGGGAGATTAGACGCGGTGGAAAGCAAAATTGATGTCGTTGGCTTAGACTACAAAGAATATGGTGTGCGTGAAGTTGTAAATCAGTCTGCGAGTGAGTTTGAACGTGTTACAAGATTTTTTGGGGAAGTTAAGTTAGGAAGTGCGACAGGGTTAGTTGCTAATGTTGCGATTGACGATGAAGTTGTAAGTAATTCATTTGACTTTATTCCTATATTTAAGCGTGAAAAAGTTAGCATAGACGCTACCGATTTATCAAGCAATACGGTTTCGAATACTTTTGTAAAAGTTCCTAAATATTATATTAAAGAGGAGTGGACGACTGAGGGTGGGATAGATTACCATTATTATTGGGTTAGTCAATTCAAACACGAGGGTTATAGATTACCTTTACCATTCGTGCGTGATGACGGCA
>DITO01000176.1 GCA_002422065.1 Erysipelotrichaceae bacterium UBA6182
GCAATCTTTTTGGTATGACCTTTCATAATGATATCATTAGATCCAGCGACGACGAGAGTTGGGACATTGATTTGATGTAACATTTTATCAGAAATCATCGGTTCTTCAAGCATCATTTTCAAATTAGGATTGCCAGAGAGCTCATAATCTCTTTTTGCATAAAAATTAAATCTGGGTTTGACACCACTCGGATACAGGTTTGCACCCATGACAATGATTTTCTTTAACCAACTTGGTTGTTTTGACGCTATGATTAAACATAAAATACCACCATCTGAGAATCCTACTAAAGAGACATTGCTTAGGTTTAACTTCTCAATCATTTGCTTAATATCCAAAGCCATCGTTTCATAATGAAATTCATTGGTCATTGTGCTTTGACCATGGTTTCTGGAATCAACAGCATAGACGGTATACACTCGACTTAACTCTTCGATCGCATGTGCAAATATCTGATGATCTTCTCCATTGCCATGAAGTAAAACTAAAGGATCTCCATAACCTGTTTTTTCATAAAATAAAGTGACTTCCTTAAGATTGATGAACATGAGTTCTCCTTTTCATTTAACTAATAGTATTTAATTGTTTAAAAAAATTAATTAGTTTAATTATTCAGTTTTGATGGTCTTTGATAATGGAATAATTATAGTGTAGCTAACTATAATCTACAAGAATTAAAAAAAGTTTAACATCATCGTGTTAAACTTTGAATTCTTGATGGCGGAGAAAGTGGGATTTGAACCCACGCGAGTGTGACCTCCTAACGGTTTTCGAGACCGTCCCCTTAAGCCGCTTGGGTATTTCTCCAAAGTATTAAACTAGAAAAGGAAGTTGAATAATTCCAAACATATGTAAACCAATGGTATTAATGGCAAGATTAGCAAACATATGGATCATCCAACTTGAAACAAAGTTTTCATTTCGCTCATTGAGTAGGATAAAGAATATTCCAACAAAAAACAAGCCTATAATCGAAATTATAACTAGAATTGGATGTGCCCAATCGCCAACGATGCCAATATGATAGATGGCAAAGAGTATACTGCTTAAAAAATATGTTCTTATTTTTCCAAGAATTGGACTTACACTAAAATAACCAAATCCACGAAAGAAGAATTCTTCTATCCATGAGTTGATAATCGAAATATAAAGAGCAACATAAATGAAGTTTTCTTTACTAACATTTACATTAGTTAATAACGAAGATTTAATTGACTCGAATGAAAGAAAAGATTGGACTAATGTGAATGCAACTAGGATAAAAATATATACAACTAATCCAAATAGAAGTGAATTAAGCAACGTTCTTCCTTTGAATTTGATTGAACCAAATGGATTTAAACTTGGATAACGTATATATAGAAAGAAAGGAATGCCAACAAACATTGAAACTTTAATCATTGATCGCTGCCAGTAACTAAAGTTAAAGTAGGGTTCAATAAAAAGAAGGAGGAAACTTCCTAAAATAAATACCATCAAAATCAGGATATTCATTTTAGATTTATCTATGTGATTGTGTTTTGATAAGTTCATCTTAGATTCCTTAATTATATATATCAACATCTTACCATGGTGGAATAGTTTGCGAGCAGTTTATCATTAAATAGTGTCTAAGTGAATAAAATTTAATAGTTCTAAATCACTTGCATACATATTCTTGTAATAATTTAAATTAGATTCATGAAAATTTTCATTAAGCCCTTACATTTGATAAATTGTGAAAACAAAAATGTAAAAACTTTCATAAATACTATGCAACATTTACAAAAAAACAGTGTATTTTATTGACATTTCACAATTCTATCACTATAATTACGACATACGGTGAAATATTCTGTATTCTCATAAGGAGGAGAAATGAAAAAATTATTATCTCTTGCGGTAATAGCTCTAGTTGCTCTTTCCATGGCTGCGTGTGCCCCTACGCCTACTACACCAGCTGAAGGAAAAGGAACAGTTGTTATCGGGACTCCTGCATTTAGCGGAAACTTAATCAATGGCTTTGGAAACAGCGCTTATGATGTAATTGTCCGTAACATGATCTGGGGTTATGCTACCTATACTACAACTATTGGTGGAGAAATCGTCTTAGACACAACTGTTGTTAAAACAGTTACAACATCACTTGATGATGCAGGAAACAAAACTTACACATTTGAGTTAAATACTAACTTAGTGTGGTCAGATGGAACTGCTATCACTGCTGATGACTATGTATTCGGTATGTTATTTGCTGCATCACCAGAATGGCGTGCAGCTGGTGCAGTCGATACAACTGGTCGTGACCTATTAGGGTATACTGCTTACAACACTGGTGATACAAAAGTATTCGAAGGTGTTAAGAAATTAGGAACTCACTCATTCTCATTAACTATTGATGCGTCTAAGCTTCCTTACTTCTACGAAACTTTATATGTTTCTGCTTCACCTACACCTCTACATGTTTGGGGTAAAGATATTACAATCGGTACAGACGGATCTTCATTAGTTGGAGATTTAGCTCCTGCTGCTGCTTATGTTGCTGGAACTGAACGTTTCGCTCCTTCAGTAGTATCTGGTCCATTCACATTCGTTTCAAACATTGACAAACGTATGACCACTAAGTTTAACCCTTTATTCGTTGGTGACTACCGCGGAAACAAAGCTAAGCTTGATACAGTAATCATTCAAGAAGTTAACCAAGATCTAGATGTTGATTTAGTAATCGCTGGTGATGTTGACATCGTAACTGGTGTTATCCAAGATGACAAGATCAAAAAAGCTCTAGTATCTGATCAAGTTGATATGCTTAACTACAAACGTAATGGTTATGGATTCATCGGATTCTCTGGTGACTTCGAACAAACTGCTGACAAGAACTATCGTCAAGCTGTTGCTCATTTAATTGACCGTCAACAATTCGTAACTACTATCTTAGGTGGTTATGGTGCTATGGTTAACTCTGAGTATGGACTTGCACAATGGATGTATGATGCTAAAGCTGCTGAGTTAGGCGATGTATTAACTAACTATGTAGTTAACATTGATCGTGCTAATGATTTATTAGACTTAACTGATTACATATTTGAAGCTGATGGAACAACTCCTTGGGACCGCACTAAAGCTGTTGCTGGTTACTGGAGACATAATGCTGCTGGTGAAGTTTTAATTCACAACCACTTTGGTTCAACTAATAACCCAATTTCTGACTTAATTAACTCAGAATGGCCAAAAGGCATGAATCAAGCTGGTATCCAATTCTATCTAGAATATGGTGGATTCGATGCTCTATTAGGTAACTACTATGTAGAAGATCCTGAAAACCGTTTCTTCCATTCATACAACTTAGCAACTAACTTCTCAGTTGCTTATGACCCATATCTCTCACTACACAGTGATTTCTATGGTCAATATAGCCAAAATCCTACTGGTACACAAGATCCAGAAATTGACCGTTTAACATTAGCTATGAGAAGCTTAGAACCTACACAAAAAGATGAGTACTTAGAACTATGGTTTGAATACCAACAAGTATGGAATGATCTGTTACCACAACTTCCACTTTACTCTAACGTTTACTTCGATATCTTCAATGTACGTGTTTCTGGCTTAGCAACTAACCCACTATGGACAGTTGGTCGCGCGATTATTGACGTATCTGTTGCAGATTAAGTAGAAATTTAATATAATTAACTGAAGGGGATAGGCTTGTACTATCGCCCTTTAGTTTCTATAAGGAGATTCACAATATGCTAAAATTCTTACTCAAGCGTATCATCTTATTAATTCCTGTAATTTTCATTATTTCCATAATGTTATTTGGGATGTTTAAACTAATGCCAGGAGATCCAGTACTTTTAATGTTACCTCCTGATTTACGTTCACAAGCGGAACGAGATTTTTACTATAACGCTTATCGTGAAAAATTAGGTTTAGATAAATCGATCCCTGAACAGTATGTAGCTTGGGTTGGTAATATTGCGCGTCTTGATTTTGGAACGTCGATAACTAATAACAGACCAGTTCGCGAAGTTATAGCAAGACCATTGCAAAACTCAATAGTCCTTAATAGTTTTTCAATTATTTTGGCGTTTGTTATATCCATACCAGTAGGAATTAAATCCGCAGTCAAACGACACTCTTTCTTTGATTCCTTTTGGCAAGTGTTTTCACTCGTTGGATTATCAGTGCCAGTATTCTTTATTGGTCTCATTTTAATCTTCACATTTGCAATACAACTTCGTTGGTTACCAGCAGGTGGTATGCCTAGAATGCAAGATGACGGCAGTTTTGCCTATTTCTTGCAGTGGTCTAGATACTTAATCCTCCCTATAACAACCTTAACCATAGGTTCATTAGCGGGTACGACACGATATGTTCGTAATGCAATGATAGAAATTATAGGTAAAGACTATATTCGTACAGCTCGATCAAAAGGGCTCAATGAAAAAGTTATTATTTATACCCACGCTTTTAGAAACGCTTTAATTCCTGTTGTAACCTTAGTAGCCGGTTCATTAGTGGCTTTATTTGGTGGATCAGCAATTACAGAAAGTATCTTTACTTGGAATGGTATTGGACGGGTTCTTATTGATTCACTCAATAGTAGAGACTACATGGTTGTATTAACTATGAATATCTTTTATGCAGTGCTGTCTTTAACAGCAAATCTAATCATGGACATTGGCTATGCGCTTGTTGATCCACGTGTTAAATTGAACTAAGGGGTAATCAACAATGTCAAATTCAAACAAACCAAAACCGATTTTAAATGCATTCTCTTCTTTTGGAAGAACCATACTTTCATTGTTTACTTTTGGTAGCATGAACAGAACTTCAAGAAGTGTACTTGAAGAAGAAGCTATCACATCTCCAAGTAAAACTATTGTTAAGAACTTTCTGAGAAACAAATTAGCAATTGTTGGACTTTCAGGGATTGTTTTAATGGTTATTTTTGTGTTTGGTGGTTCCTACCTTGTTCCATTCGATGTTTTATCTGGTGAATGGGCTCATAAAAACTTACCACCTTCCAATAATATGTTGAAGTTTCCTGATGAACTTAGAACACAAGGCATTGAACAGATCGTTTCTGGTCGTAGTTTCTCTGTAGGACTTGATAAATCAGGTAAAATCCACACATGGGGAATTGATGTTAGTGAAATATTAACAGTCCCTGAAGAAGTCAAAGCGGCTACAATTGTGAAAATTGCAGCAGGGGATGAACATGTGCTTGCACTTTCATCAACTGGAAAATTATTTGCATGGGGTAATAATTCATTTGAACAGGGATCTGTTCCTATGAGTATTTCAAATATTTTGATGATTGAAAATGTTGTAGATATGGGTGGTGGAGACATCTTCTCATATATTATCACTGATAAAGGTCGTCTTTATGTTTGGGGAGGAACTCTATCTAATGGTTTAGATATTGTACCTACTCGTTTACAAGGTAATCTTGTATCTGCAGGGGCATCGACTGTAAGTATGCTTCTTCTCAAAGATGATCAAAGTATTGATTATCATGGAGCACGTGGTACACAAATTTCTGAGATACCTGCTTACTTATTAAATGGCTCAGTAAAATTACAAAAAGTAGAAGCTAGTATTTATACTGGAATTGCTCTTGATACTAATGGTTTCATTCATCAATGGGGCTTTAGTGGAAATGGTATGAGAAATATTCCAGAAAAAGTAAGTTTTAATGATCCTAATCGTATTTCATTCGTCGACATTCAAGCAGGTCGCAGACATTTTGTTGCGTTAGGTTCTGACGGTAACGTTTATGCTTGGGGAGATAATGAGTTTGGTCAACTTAAAGTACCAGCTTCTCTTCAACAAGGTAAGACAGTGGCCATCTATACGGACTTCTTTCAAAACTATGCAGTGTTAGAAGACGGTGAGTTAGTTTCTTGGGGAATTAAAGGATTTATCCTTGGTTCTGATGAAAACGGTAAAGATATGTTTACACGCTTAATTCATGGTGGACGTATCACTATGACTGTTGGTGCAGTTGCGGTTTTAATCTCAACGTTCCTCGGAGTATTAATTGGACTTATCGCTGGATTCTATGGAAAATGGGTGGATAACCTACTTATGCGTTTCGCTGAAATCGTAAGTTCATTCCCTTTCTTACCACTAGCAATTACGTTATCAGCATTCCTTACTGGACAACTTGGTGAAAATCAACGAATCTTGATGATCATGGTTATTCTAGGTATTATAAGTTGGCCAGGTCTTGCACGACTTGTGCGTGGACAGATTCTTGCGGAAAGAGAAAAAGAATTTGTACTTGCTGCGCGTGCACTTGGAATTAAATCAAAAATTGTTATTATTCGACATATATTACCTAATGTTATTAACTTAATCATCGTTAGTATGACGTTAAGTTATGCAGGTAGTTTACTTACAGAAGCAGGATTATCATTCTTAGGATTTGGTGTTAAACCTCCAAGTCCATCATGGGGAAATATGCTCACAGGAGCACAAAGACCTGAAGTTATTCAATTCTACTGGTGGAGATGGATTTTACCAGCTCTAGCGGTATTATTTACAGCATTAAGTGTTAACCTTGTGGGAGATGGCTTGCGTGAAGCTATGGATCCTCGAGCAAACGAGAAATAGGAGGTAGACATGACAAAATTACTAGAAATCAAGAATTTGCATACATACTTCACTACTCGTAGAGGACTTATCAAAGCTGTGAATGGTGTATCACTTTCTGTAGAAGAAGGTCGCACACTTGGTGTTGTAGGTGAATCCGGTAGTGGAAAATCCCAAACAGCTATGTCAATTCTTCGTTTATTTGAACGAAATCAAAAAGTTTATCAAGGAGAAATCCTTTTTGAAGGTAAAGATCTAGCTGTTATGGAAGAATCAGATCTTCGTAAAATTCGTGGAAATGATATTTCAATGATTTTCCAAGAACCAATGACTAGTCTTAACCCTGTGTTTACAGTAGAACGTCAGATTGCTGAAGTTTTAATGTTGCACCAAGGAATGAGCGAAAAAGAAGCTAATGCTAAAGCAGTTGAAATGCTTGAAGCTGTAAAAATTCCTAATGCTAAAGAACTAGTTCACCAATATCCATTTCAACTCTCAGGTGGTATGTCACAACGTGTCATGATTGCGATGGCGCTGGCATGTAAACCAAAACTACTCATTGCTGATGAACCAACAACAGCACTGGATGTTACAATTCAAGCGCAAATTCTTCGCTTAATGAATGACTTGAAGCGTGAAACTAAAACTTCAATTATGTTTATCACCCACGACTTAGGTGTTATCAACCAAATGGCTGATGATGTTGCAGTAATGTATTGTGGTCAAGTGGTTGAATCAGCACCAGTTGATTTTATCTTTGGTAACAAAACTGATTATTCCCACCCATATACTGAAGGACTACTAAGTTCTATCCCTAGTTTAACGAGTGAGCGTGGCACACGCCTTGATGCAATTCCAGGTTCTGTTCCACACCCACTTGATTTACCACTTGGATGTAAATTTGCACCTCGTTGCAAGTATGCTACTGAAAAGTGTCTAAAAGAAGAACCTGAATTAGTTCAAATCAGTGAGAAACAAGCAGTTCGTTGTTTCTATCCAAAGAAAGGAGTGCGTCAACATGGCTGAAAATAGAAAAATACTGTTGAAGGTACAAAACCTTAAAAAGCATTTCCCTCTTAAAAAACGTTCAATGTTTCAAAAAGAGCAACTATTTATTAAAGCTAATGATGGTATTTCTATTGATATTTATGAAGGTGAGACATTAGGTTTAGTAGGAGAGTCAGGATGTGGTAAATCAACATTTGGACGTACTATTCTGCAACTTTATGATCAAACTGAAGGAAATACATTATTTTACGGGCGCAGTATTGCACATGTTGCTCCTAAATATGTAAATACAGTCATTAATACATTAACAAAGCAATATCCTGCATATCTTAGTGACAGAAAAGCTTTAGATACTTTAATTGCATCTGGTAATTCATTAACAGAGGATATGGCAAAATCGCAACTTGATTCAAAAGTTGAAAAAGAAACTGCTCGCCTTGAAAACAAATACAAGAACATGTTTAGAATTGCTGGAGGGTTACTTACCTTACCTCATTTAAAAGATGCAAGTGATGTCTTAAATAACGAATATACTCTTAAGCAAAAATCTGCAAAAATTCAACGTAAAATTGTAAAGTTTGAAGTTCAACTCACTGATCCAAAAATCTTAAACAATCAAGCGTCAGTAAAAAGAATTGATGCTCAAATTGCAAAACTAAAAGTTGAGTTAGAAGCTGTAAACCAATTGGTTGATGCAGCATCCTTAAAAGTTAAAGAACTTAAGGATACATGTCGTACTCATCCATTGTTTGCGCTTTATGAAGAGCAACTTGATGATGGAATTGACTTATCAAAACTTACAAACGAAGAAGTTCGTCTATTAAGACAAGATATTCAAATCATCTTCCAAGATCCTTACTCATCATTAAATCCTAGACTTACAGTCGGACAGATTATTGGTGAAGGATTATTAGCGCATAATTTCTTTAAGAATCCAAACTCAAAAGAATATACAGACTACATTACGGATGTTATGGAAAAGTGTGGACTTGCTCCTTACTTCATCCATCGTTATCCTCACCAATTCTCAGGCGGGCAACGTCAACGTATTGGTATTGCTCGTGCATTAGCACTAAATCCAAAATTTATCGTTTGTGACGAAGCTGTATCGGCTTTAGACGTATCTATTCAATCCCAAATTATTAACTTACTTATTGATCTTAAGAAAGACAATAGCTTAACTTACTTGTTCATTACCCATGACTTGTCAGTTGTTAAATTCATCTCAGATCGTATTGGAGTTATGTATCTTGGTAATATGGTTGAATTAGGTTCAAGTGATCAAATATTCGCAAATCCTTTACATCCATATACAGAAGCTTTATTAGAAGCTATTCCGCGTACAGATGTAGAATCAAATCAAGAACTCACTATCTTAGAAGGCGACATTCCATCTCCTATTAAACCTCCAAAAGGATGCAAGTTCCACACTCGTTGTAAATATGCATTCGATAAATGCAAAGTTGTTGAACCAATCTGGCAAGAAATTGAACCAGGACACTTCGTTGCATGTCATTTAAGAGGAGAATAAGTTGTTCTTCAAAAGACCTAAGCCTCAAGAGAGCGAGTTCGATTATGAAGAGATTAAAGCGAAATTAAAAGAGACTGATTTTGAGAAAGGCGATTTAATGGCCTTAACGATAGCAGCTCTCGTAACGATCATTCCAGTGATGCTTCTTGTTTTAAGTATCATGATTGGAGTAATTTGGTTCATTTTCATTCGATAGAAAACAGGCTCAATGCCTGTTTTTTTTAGGAAATAGATTAGGGAGAGGTGAATATTAACGTACAGGGGAGATAATATGAAAGAATTAACTTATCAAGAGCAAGAAAAACTACTTATTGCATTATCTGGTCGATGGAATATTGCCAAAATGATTATGAGACTTGGCACAACAGATGATAATGTTTTAACGGCACATGAACACTTCGATGTCATGATGACTTTCTTCTATAATCAGCTTGATGATGATTGTAAGACAATTTATGAGAAGACATATTTAAGACGAAATATGAGTAAATGGTACATTGAATTCTATTCTAAAACTAACTACTACAAAAAGAAAAGAATCATAATTGAGACATTTGTTCATTGTTTACAAATCTTTAAGGTGTTAAAATAACCATACAGTGACTTACTAAGGTCTAGAGGAGAAAATATGATAAAAGGAATTGCTGCATCAAGCGGGATTGTCGTCTCAAAGGTCTATAAACTTGAGTATCCCAATCTAAGCGTAGAAAAAAGGGAAGCCACTCCTTCACAAGAAATTGAGAAGTTACATCAATCCATTAAAAAGACACAAGCAGATATTCAATCAATTAAAGAAAAAGCAGTTGGAAAACTCAGTGATGAAGAATTAGCCATCTTTGATGCTCATCTTATGGTGAGTGAAGATCCAGAATTAATTGATCAGATCAAAGTGATTATTGAAGAAGAAAAAGTAAGTGCTGAATTTGCAACTAATCAAGTTGCATCCATGTTTATTTCTATGTTTGATAGCATGGAAGATGCATACTTTAAAGAGCGTGCTGCTGATATTAAAGACGTTACTCAACGTCTCATTGCACATATCTTAAACACACCACTTCCTGACTTAACACTCATCAATGAGGAAGTTGTTATCGTAGCACACGACTTAACACCATCGGATACAGCACAACTTAATCGCAAGTTTACTTTAGGTTTCGCAACGCAAGTTGGGGGGCGTACTTCTCACTCGGCCATTATGGCTAGATCACTGGAAATTCCAGCAGTAGTAGGTTGTGGTGATACACTATGGAGTGCTCATCATGGTGATACAATTATCCTTGATGCTATTGAAGGTAAAGTTTTTATTAACCCAACTCAAGAACTGATTGCAGAATATCAACCTAAAATTGAACAGTTCCACCAAAGAAAAGAACGTTTAAAATCACTCAAAGATGCTGAAAGTGTAACCCTTGATGGACACCATGTTGAAATTGTAGGAAACATTGGAACACCACATGATGTCACGAGTGTACTTGATAATGGTGGTGAAGGTGTAGGATTATATCGTACTGAATTCTTATATATGGATGCTTCATCCCTTCCAACAGAAGAAGAACAAACACATGCTTATGCTAAAGTGTTAAAAGACATGAAAGGTAAACCAGTAGTTGTTCGTACTTTGGACATTGGTGGCGATAAAGAGTTATCTTATTTACCGTTTCCAAAAGAGATGAATCCATTCTTAGGATATCGTGCAATTCGTCTATGTTTAGATCGCTTAGATATATTTAAAACTCAAGTTCGTGCATTATTGAAAGCTAGTGCTGAAGGTAGCCTATACATTATGTTTCCAATGATTGCAACGTTAGATGAATTCAGACAAGCAAAAGCATTTGTATTAGAAACAGAAGCTGAACTCAAAGCAGAAGGTGTTCCTATGGGAGAGTACAAACTAGGGATGATGGTTGAGATTCCAGCAGCTGCAATGCTTGCAGATCAATTTGCGAAAGAAGTAGACTTTATGAGTATTGGCACCAATGATTTGATTCAGTATTCCATGGCCTCAGACCGAATGAATGAGAAGGTTTCATACTTGTATCAACCTTACAATCCTTCCATCCTTCGTCTAATAAAACTGACCATCGATGGAGCTCATAAACACAAGAAGTGGGTTGGTATGTGTGGTGAAATGGCAGGAGAACCTATGGCAGTTCCTCTCTTACTTGGATTGGGACTTGATGAATTTTCTATGTCTGCATCATCAATTTTAGCTGCACGTGAAATCGTAAGATCAGTGAAATTTGAAGATATGAAATCACTTGCGTTAAGAGCACTTGAGTGTTCTAATGAAGAAGAAGTGATTCAATTAATTAAAGAGAATGTTACCATCCCTCTAAACTAATATCGAATGATAAGACCAGTAAGTACCTTACTGGTTTTTTTAATGAAACTAAACAAACAAGAAAGATATGATACAATATTGATATGAAAATACTAACTATAGGAACAAGCATTATTACATCACATTTTTGTGATGCAGTGCAGAAATCAAAATACTCCACCATTATAGCAGTCTATTCACGTGATTTAGAAAAGGCACGATTATTTGCTAAAGCATACCATTCACTCGCTTATGATAATCTCGAAGAAGCACTTAAGGATTCAAACATTGATACAGTGTATGTCGCAAGTGTAAATAGTTTACACTACACACATGCAAAGATGGCTCTTGAAGCAAATAAGAATGTAATATTAGAAAAACCTACTACTCATAGTGCTAAAGAGTTCTCTCATCTTTTAGAAATTGCACATCAACATAAGGTAGTTATTATAGAGGCAATCACTACTTTATTTGTACCAAACTACACTTGGATAAAAGAAAATCTATATCGCATTGGAGCAATTAAAAGTGTCTTTACTGCATATCATCAGTATTCATCAAAATACGAAGCCTATTTAAAACATGAAAACCCAAATATCTTTACCCTCACTTATAGTGGAGGAAGTCTTGTCGATCTTAATGTTTATAATTTACATTTCATACTTTCTTTATTCGATACTCCAAAACACTCAAAGTACACTCCTGTACTTGGATATAATGGGATTGATATTAGTGGTGTAGCTGTATTAGATTATCAATCATTCATTGCGATTGCTTCTGCATCAAAATCTCACCATGGATCACAGTCTATCATTATAGAAGGAGAACTAGGAACCCTGGAAGTGAGTAGTGCAGCAAACACACTTCGCCAAGTGTCGATAAAGACAAAGGATTATGAGTTATCTTCAGATTTTATCAGTACACAAAACGTCTTAGAGTATGAAGTCTTAGTCATAGAAGAACTGATTAAGGAATCAAACATTAAAGAAATTCAAAGACTAAACAATATTAGTTTAAATGTTATTGATATATTGAGTACAATAAGAAAAGAAGCTAATATTATATTTGAAGGAGATAAAGATGAAGCATTATTCTAAAGTAGATGCGTGGATTGGCATTACTATTATAAGTGCAATTGGAATTTCGTTGTATACAGTTTTTATTATTCCACCAAATGAACAGTGGATTGGATTCATCATAATGATTCCAGCAATTATAATTATGCTTTCATTTCTACTCAATACTTATTATGTATTTGAGGATGAATACTTACTTTGCATGCTTGGTTTTTTCCCTCAAAAGATTTACTATGAAAACATCAAATCAATTAAAAAAGTACGTAACTTTTTGTCATCTGCTGCATTATCATCAGATCGAATTGAAATTAAAGAGAAGAACAAAAACTATTTCACAGGGACTACTTATATCTCACCAAAAGACAAAGATGATTTTTATGAAGAATTGAAAATGCGTTGCCCAAAGACAATTGAAGCACTCTCATAATTGTACATCATTATTCCTTTAAACAATCTTATTTAAGTATAAAACCTTCATTAAGCACTAAGGACTAACCTAACAGTTAGTCCTTAATATTTGATTCAATCAATGTTTTAATTAGTTCAAAGGGAAGTGGTTCTATCTTAGGTACTTGAATAGCTCCTTTAGAGGAACGATAGCCAGAGAGTAAATCATGATGCTTTAAAAGAGTTTTAGGACCTGGATAAAGTCCAATATGATTTTTATATACTGCAAAGTGAATCATAAATTTCTTATCTAAATGATATGTAGGTATTTGATAAGATAAAGAAAACATGCATTCCGGATATTCTGTAGTAATAAATCCATGGACTGCTAGTATCCACGAATGGTTTTCTGATGGCTGGGATAGCAAGTAATGTTCAATGTTCAT
>DITO01000264.1:0-5291 GCA_002422065.1 Erysipelotrichaceae bacterium UBA6182
AGAGCTAATTCTGCAATGATAGCACCCGCTCCAACACCTGCAACTTGTCCACCTAAAATGAGCCCTGTGTCTTTTTCAGTAATAAGGCGAACAAATCCTTGCGTGTCACCCATCGATAAAGCTGTACCACTTGCTTCGAATGGAAATAGTGATGCTGTGACTTCAATCCCTTGCTCTTCTGCTTGTTTTTTAGATAAACCAACCGTCGCTATTTCAGGATCAGCCGAACAAACTGCCGGCATAGCAACATAATCAATTTTTACGTTTTGCCCTGCGAGTGCTCCTGCAGCTATTTTTGCTTCATAACTTGCTTTGTGAGCTAATGCAGGACCTAAAGTAATATCACCAATCGCAAAAATATGTGATTGGGTTGTACGTCCTTGATCATCAACTTTTACAAATCCTCGATCATCCACTTCAACTCCAGCCATTTGTAAACCTAAGTCATCGGTGTTTGGCACACGACCAATACTTACCATGACATACTCAGCATCTACTACAAGATCTTGACCATCAACTGTATAAGTTACTTGAACACTATCTTTAGTTTCTTTAGCATCTTTAGCTTTAGCATTTGTGATAACATCAACATCTTTCAATGAAAACTGTTTCTTAACTAAGTCCACCATATCACTATCAAATCCCATTAACAGATTATCTGCGGCTTCAATAATGGTTACTTTTGAACCTAAATTGGCATAAACACTCGCCATTTGACAACCAATGTAACCTCCACCAATCACAACAAATCGTTTTGGTACTTCTTTTAAACTTAAGGCCCCTGTTGAATCAAGAACACGACCCTTGAAAGTGAAGCCACTTATTTCTAGAGGACGACTCCCAGTGGCTATGATTGCTTCTTGGAATTGATAAGATTGAGCTTCATCACCAATCATGACGCGCAGGTGATTTGGATCGTTGAAAAATGCTGATCCATTAACAATCTCAATCTTGTTCTTCTTTAGAAGTGACTCAACACCTTTAGTAAGCTTACTAATAACTTGCTCATCTTTCCATTGTTGAGTTTTAGCTAAGTCAAATACAACTTCTTTAGCAGACACTCCAAACTTCTCTGCTTTAATGTCCACATAATGGTGAGCAGCATTAATTAATGCTTTAGAGGGAATACACCCAACATTAAGACAAGCTCCACCTATGGCATCTTTTTCTATAATGGTTACTTTCTTACCCAGCTGTGCTGCACGAATTGCAGCAACATAACCACCTGGGCCTGAACCAATAACGACTAGATTAATGTCTAGTGCAAAATCTCCAACTACCATTTCATCAGTTCCCTTCCATTAAGAGGAGCTCAGGATCTTCCATGAGACGTTTTAATTCATTCATCGCTTTTTGAGCAAGTGCACCATCAATAATTCTGTGATCAAAGCTCATGGATAAATGCAATATATTACCTACTCCTAATGTGTTATCTTCTAAAACAATTGGTTTCTTTTCGATGGTACCCATACCAAATATGACGACTTCAGGGTAGTTAATAATTGGTGTGAACCACTTTCCTCCAAGTGAACCAATACTTGTAATGGTTGTAGAACCATCTTTCATTTCATGTGATTCTAGTGTGCCTTCTTCTGATTTACCACTTAATTCACTGATTTCTTTAGCAATCGTAAAGATACCTTTTCTATCCGCATTCTTAATGTTAGGAACATAGAGTCCACGCTGAGTATCGACCGCAATACCTAAATTGAAATACTTCTTATACACAATTTCTTCATTCGCTTCATCAATACTGGCGTTAAGTATCGGATACTTGCGTAGTACTGCGATGACAGCTTTCGACATGTAGGCTAAATAGGTCAGTTTGATGTCTTGATTTGCGGCAACATCTTTGAAACGACTTCGATGTGCAATGAGTTTAGACACTTCAACTTCATCAAAGATTGCTACGGTTGCAGTATGGCTTTGTGAGTTAATCATTGCTTTTGAAATCGCTCGTCGTGTGACAGACATTTTTTCACGAACGGTGTTGTCTGTTTCAGTAATAGAGTATGCTTCTTGTACGATTGGTTTAACGCTTTGAACTTTCTTAGGTTCTAATGTTGCCTGAACTACTTGCTCCTTAACTGGTGCAGATAAGAACTTATCTATGTCGTCTCGTGTTATATGCCCATGCTTACCACTTCCAGTTACACTCACAATATCAATACCTTTATTACGCGCGTATTGGCGAACTGATGGAATAGCCAATACTCTACCAGCAACTACAGACTGACTTGCTTTTTCAGTGGAAGGTTGAACTTGTGGCTCTTCACTTGGTTGCTCTTGTGTCACATGATCTGTAGTTGGTGTTTTTATTTCTTCACTTGAAGGAATTTGATTATCTATTTGGATTTCAGCAATAGCTTCATCAACTTGAGCAGTACTTCCTACTTCAACAATGATCTTTGAAAGTATACCGCTCACTGGTGAAGGTACTTCTTGAAGTAATTTATCGTTTTGCACTTCAACAATTGCTTGATCTACTGTAACTTTATCTCCTACAGACACAAGCCATGCAACTAGTTTTCCTTCTGCAATTCCCTCTCCAACTTTTGGCAAACGAAAAATATAGGTTGAACTTTCGGGTTTTTGGTCTTTCATTTTCTCACCTTCTCTCTTTATTAACTTTTCCTTTTCAGGAGCTTTAGAACCAATATCTTCTAATGCATCTATTTCAGCTAAAATATCTCCAACTTGAACGGTAGCTCCTGCTTTGAAGAATATATTGCGTATTGTTCCTTTGATTGGAGATGGAATCTCTTGAGTAAGCTTATCATTTTGAATTTCAATGATTGTAGCATCATCTTGTACAAAGTCTCCCACTGCTACTTCCCACTTAACAATTAACCCCTCTGTAATTCCTTCTCCAAGTGCAGGCATTTTAAATTGATATGCCATTTATTTTGCCTCCTTAATCAAAGTTGATTACTTCTTTTACTTTATCAACAATCTTTTGTGCATCAGGAAGCCATTCATTTTCAGCTAACATAAAAGGATAAATACTATCAGGAGCACTTACACGACCTATTGGGGCTTTAAGTGCTAAAATTCCACGTTGACGCTCTGCCATTTCAGCCATGATTACTGATGCAACACCAGCTTGGCGTTGAGCTTCTTGCACAACAACTAATCGACCTGTCTTCTCAACTGACAATAAGATTGTTTCAACATCAATTGGTGAAATCGTTCTTAAATCAATCACTTCTACGGATAGTCCTTCTTCTTTTAGTAATGTTGCAGCTTTAATAGACTCATGAACCATATAACCATAAGTAACTATACTTAAATCCGTTCCTTCTAGAACAACTTTAGCTTTTCCAAGAGGTACTGTGTAGTATTCTTCTGGGACTTCTTCTTTAAATGAGCGGTATAGTTTCATGTGCTCTAAGAAGATGACTGGATCATTATCTTCAATAGATGCTAGTAATAATCCTTTCGCATCATATGGATTGCTTGGAATAACAACTTTTAAACCTGGGACTTGTGCCATGAGGCCTTCAAGACTATCTGAATGTGATTCTGGGGCATGGACTCCTCCACCAAATGGTGATCGTAAAGTGATTGGCATATTACGAGTCCCACCTGTTCTAAATCGTGTACGTGCCATTTGACCTGCAATAGCATCCATGGTTTCATACATGAATCCAAAAAACTGAATCTCAGGTAATGGTCTAAATCCTTGGAATGCTAGACCAACAGCTAACCCACCAATACCAGATTCTGCTAAAGGTGTATCAAATACACGTTCTTCACCATATTTAGCTTGTAAACCTTGGGTAGCTCTAAACACACCTCCATTCAAACCGACATCTTGACCAAATATTAACGTATTGTCATGTTTTTCAAGAGCATTATCAAGTGCATTGGTAATTGCTTGAATCATTGTTAATTGTGCCATGAGTTAATTACCTTCCTTATTTTTATAATACTCAATTTGTTCTTGTAGAATTTCTGTTGGCTCTTCAAACATAATTTCCAAGAACTGTGAAACGTTTTGTTTTGGAGCATTATCTGATTTCTTAACTTCTTCTAAAATTTCTTTATCAAACTGCTTAATAAGATCTTCTTCATCATCTTTATTCCACAATCCTTTTTCAGTTAAGTAAATACGTGTACGAGTTAAAGGATCTTTAGCATCCCATTCTGCGAAACTCGCTTCTTCTCGATATATTTTAGGATCATCCCCTGACATTGAATGAGGTTGAAATCTTGAGGTAAAGGATTCAATGAGAACTGGCCCATTACCATCGAGTACCCATTCTCGAGCTGCCTTAGATACAGCATAAACCGCTAATGGATCCATTCCATCGACAAGAATTCCTGGTATGCCTGCAGCTGCTGCTTTTTGGGCTAATGTATTTGCAGCTGTTTGTTTACGCCATGGTGTAGAGATTGCATATTGGTTATTCTGAATGAAGAATACTACCGGTGCTTTAAATGCACCCGCAAAGTTCATTCCTTCATAGAAATCTCCTTGAGATGAACCCCCATCACCAGTATAAGTAAATACAACTTGCTTAATCCCTCTTTTTTTCATTCCAAGCCCCACACCAGCCGCTTGTGTAATTTGCGCTCCAATAATGACTTGAGGAATAACAGCATTAAGTCCTTCAGGGTATTGACCCCCTTCGATATGACCTCTACTCCATAAGAAAGCTTTGTGAAGAGGCAACCCATGCTTCACTAATTGAGGAAAATCACGATATCCTGGAAGTAGAAAGTCGTTCTTTTCAAATGCAAGATAACTTGCTAATTGACTTGCCTCTTGACCTGCTGTTGGTCCAAAGAAACCTAAACGTCCTTGACGAGCTAAAATAACACAGCGATCGTTTACAGCACGAGACCATAACATATCTTTAAATAATTGAACAAGCTGTTCATCACTTAGATCAGGTATTAGATCACTGTTGACGATTTTCCCCTCTTCATTGAGGATCTGAATCATCTTATAATTCTCTTCAACGGATTGAAGATGAGCTGCGAAATCAATTTTCTTATCTGTCATTCTTTATACCTATCCCTTTCTTTTGTAATTATTTAAACTCCATATCCATATCTTTAAGAATGCCTATTTAATCAAACATTAATGACAATATTTCATCTTTTGTGATTTCATCAAAGTATTGCTTTAAATCACAATCACTTAAAGCAAGATTAATATCAGATCGATAAAAGCGGATGTTCATCAATCGTTCTTCAAGTTCATTCACTTCATTTAAACGTAAGTCATTTCTAATAAAACGAATGGATTGAATATACCCACGCTCGACATTAGCATTTATCTCAAG
>DITO01000264.1:5366-7151 GCA_002422065.1 Erysipelotrichaceae bacterium UBA6182
TTTAAATCTTCAAGATTTGAATCAAACAGTAATGTTCCATGAAACATTAGTTTTTTATTAGCCATGCGTTGGGCATTTCCAGAAATCTTTAAATCATTAATCAGAATATCGTTTCTGCTTGATGTATGTGCATTTACCCCCATTTCCTTTAATGCAGAAACAACGGGTTCGACAAACTTCATATAGTTAACTTCACCTGGATTATCAACATTAACAATAAAAGTGAAATTTAAATTTCCATAATCATGATAAACAGCTCCACCTCCTGATACACGTCGAGCCACTTTTATATTATTCTTTTCTATAAAGACATGATTAATTTCTTCTACAATGTTTTGATTTTTCCCTACTATTACAGAAGGTTCATTTTGCCATAAATAGAAGAAGTCTTCATCTATATTTATATGCTTCAAAGCATACTCATCAAATGCTAGGTTGAAATAAGGATTTGTTGATTTGTTTATCAAATAGCGCATTCATATTTCTCCTTCACCTTTATCCTATGCTTTCACTTGTGAAAGGTCAACCGATATGAACTAGTGAAAGATCTCACCATGAGTGCTATTAGAGATTAATTTGCTTAATCAATCTAAAAGACAGAAGTTATAGTACTTAAAGAAATGGAAAAGGAGTATAGGATTGAACAAGAAAAGAGATTCATTCAATTATTAATAGGTTATAAAGCATCTGTTAAGAAAAGTATTAATTGAAAACTGGAGTCGAGACCTGATTGGCAATATAAGAGATTCCTAATAGATGATTTAGACAAATTTGAAGATGAAATTTGTCAATGATAATTTACTAATGATTTGAGTCATGATGATTGTTCAATAAAGACTTATCAATTAAATTGGATTTTGTTAGGTATTTGTATCAAAGGAAATCCATATGATTAACATGTATAAATCTTACAATCATCGCAAATGCAAACTAAAAAAGAGACTGATATTGGTTTATTAGCCTCTTACATTCTTCACAAAGAAATGTGAAGTATCATATGTTTTTTTAATATATATTCTTAAATACTCTTGTATCTATTCTTGAAACTCGTCAATTACACCTGATAAACCCCCAAACAATGCATTGACAAGATCATCATTTAAATCAATCTTCCAATCTTCGTCAACCTTATTTAACTTAACATCAACTTCAGTAGTAATCATTTCATTATCCTCTTTAGATAATAAATCTACTAATAAGTCTTCCATTTGTTTTTGAATTTCATCTTCATCAACATCAGTCTGACCGATTTGACTAAAAGCTAAAGCTAAAGCTTGCGTAATATACTCTCCCATAATAACAGTCATGTTAATGTTAGTGATTTTTGCCTTTACAGTAGCTTCATCACCGTCAATCTTTTCATCAATTACTTCATAACTAATATTCTTTGTCATTAATGCAAATATCTCCATGTTCTCTACTTCAAAATCTTCTCCCAATATGTCATTTTCATCAGAGATTTCGTCAGTATTGAAATATTTCTGTATTTGTATTAGATTTAATTCTTTAATAGATGTAATGCCTTTTTCAACAACCTCTTTAGGTGTTACTGCTGAACTACAAGCTGCCAATATAAACACTAATAGTGTACTAATTAATATAAGTGTGATTTTTTTCATAAGTGATCCTCTCAAGTAATTTCAAATGGCATCATAACACACATTAATTAATAGTCCAAATTGGATAGTTAGAATCCTCTTGTTTGTCCTTTATAAGGAGGTTGCTTTTGACTATTATATTCTTCAATACCAGGTCCTTTTAATTGCTTTAAACGCCATAACCCAT
>DITO01000257.1 GCA_002422065.1 Erysipelotrichaceae bacterium UBA6182
ACAAGTCCGAAAGGACTTGTTTCTTTTTTTATGATACAATACCTTCGCAAACAAGGAGGTTACTATGGACTTTAATCTACAAACCCCAACTTTACTATTCTCAGCCATTTCATTATTAATGCTAGCCTATACTAATCGCTTTTTAGTGATTGCAGGTTTGATTCGTGACTTACACAAACAGTATCTACAAGAACCAAGTGATATTCTTAAAGGGCAATTGATTAACCTGAAACGTCGTATGAATATTATTAGAAACATGCAAATCTTTGGAGGATTTTCTTTTCTCTTTAGTGTTCTGAGTTTACTTTTAATCTTTGCGAGTGCAGACTTACTTGCGAAAACCATGTTTGCGATAAGTTTAATTACTTTGTTAATTTCTTTAGGATTACTTATCTTAGAGTTACAAATTTCGGTCAATGCACTGAATATTCAGCTTAAAGATTTTAAAGAAGACTAAAACTGAGGAGGAACCATGTGGTTCCTCTTTTCTTTTCATTTTGAGTGAAACAGTGCATGGTATAATAATTCAAAGAGGTTACTTATGAAATTTGTTCATACCGCCGATTGGCATTTAGGTAAGATGATTCATGGTCATAGTCTTATTGAGGATCAACGATATGTACTCATGCAGCTTTTTGATAAAATGCATGACCTTCAGATTCCTTTATGCATTGTGGCTGGAGATGTTTATGATCGTAGCATTCCAAGTGTTGAAGCTGTTAAGGTTCTTAATGAAGTCTTAGAAAAAGCGATACTGGAATACAAGATCCAGGTGATTATGATTTCAGGAAATCATGACGGTGGAGAGCGCTTAAATTTTGCGTCTTCACTTTTAAATGAAAATCAGTTAACCATTGAAAGTGTCATTCGTCCTACAATGAGTCATATTGAACTTCATGATCATGATGGGACAGTTGTTTTTCATTGTCTGCCTTACTTTAAACCTGCAACGATTCAATATGTGCTACAACACACCGAACCATATTCCTTTGATGAAGCAATGGCTGCATACTTAGCTGTTCATCCTTTAGACCCTAATAAGCGACATGTACTCATTACTCATCATTTTCTTGCGGGAACGTCCCCAAGTATTGAATCTGATTCAGAACTTCCTTTATCTGTAGGAGGTACATATCATGTTTCTAGTGAGCATGTAGCCCATTTTGATTATGTTGCACTTGGACATCTCCATGCTCCTCAAAGTATCTCCAAACCCACAATTCGCTATAGTGGATCAATTCTTAAGTACTCTGAAACTGAAGCCTTTCATTCTAAAGGATTTAGTGTGGTAGAACTTCTTAAGGATGAAGTAAAAATAGAACACATCGAACTTAAACCACTTCGTGATTTAAGAATCGTGCAAGGTACACTTAAAACTATTTTGTCTTTTCCTCCATCATCAGATTATGTCATGGTGTATTGTGAAGATGAAACTGTTGTTATGAATGCAATGGACTTGGTTCGTCAAGTTTTTCCTAATGCTCTAAAGTTTGCCTACACAAAAGACGTTAAGCGTATTGCAAAGCAAGCTTCTTCACTCAGTGATGAGACACTTACGCAAAGTGAAGTTGAAGTCTTTGAGAGATTCTTTAGTGATATGGTGTCAAAACCTCTCTCAGTAAATCAAAAAGAACTACTAAGCACTATTATTGAAGAAGCACGGGGGATGAATAATGAAACCGATCCAACTTAAAGTTCAAGCATTTGGACCTTACCTCCATGAAACTACGATTGATTTCTCTCGTTTCCAAGAAGATGGTCTATTTTTAATCACTGGACAAACTGGTGCAGGAAAAACATCCATCTTTGATGCAATGACATTTGCATTGTATGGAGATAGTAGTGGCAGTGTTCGTGGTGAGCGTAACTTTCGTAGTGATTTGGCTAATGATGATCTTCCAACTTTTGTAGAGCTATCCTTTGAAATTAAAGGCCAGGTCTACACGATTCATCGAAGACCTTCTTATAAAGTTGATCGTCGTAAGACCGCAACGCTACATGAAGCTACTCTACTTAGTGCTCATCAAAGTCCTGTTGTGGGTGTTAACTATGTTGCAAGTAAAGTTCAAGAACTACTGGGACTTGATGCGAATCAATTTAAACAAGTTGTAATGATTGCCCAAGGGGAGTTCACACGTCTTCTATTCTCAGATAGTAAAGAAAAAGCAAAAATCTTTCGTAGTATCTTTTCAACACAAATCTATGAACGAATAGAACTTATCCTTAAAGATAAAGTTATTACAACTCAAACTTCTTTAGCTCAAGAGCAAATCTTACTTCAAAGTACTTACGATGGAATTAAGTCATTACACCCAAGTCTTGAAGAAATGAATGTTATTACATTATCTAATTTAAGTGCTGTTGTTTCTGTAATAACTGAAGCTCGTGATGATATCTTTAATCAATGCTCGTTGTGTGAAGCAAGCCTCAAATCAACCCAGCTTAATCAGATTTCACTTGATCAAGCATATCAAGAAGCTAAGCGTCTTAATCAAGAACATGATGTTCTAGAGAAAGCACAAGCAAAACTTAGTGAACTCCTTAGACAAGAAGTCTCAATAGCCTCTACAAAAGAGAAAATAGCTATTGCACAAAAAGCGAATATCCTCGAAGTCCAACGGATTGCACTCAATAAATTGAAAGTTCAAAAGACAGAGTTAGAGCAACTTCTTAATAATCTTATAGTCAATGAGACCCAAGCTATTGAGTCACTTAAATTAAGTGAGTCTCAACTTAATTCACTTTTAGATAGAAGTCCCGAATTCACAGAGAAAACACTAGAACTTTCACGACTTCAAAATTCACTAGAAAGCATTAAAGCACTTGAAATCTTGTCTCAAACACTGTCTCAACAACAAACTTCCTATGATAAAACATTAACTTCAAAACAAGAACTTGCTGCTCAACTCAATTCAATTCAATCAAATATTGAATCTCTTGAACTTGAACTCAAAGATTTTTCAAAGATCTCAAATTCTATGCATGATCACCAAGTACTTTCAAACAAGATTGAAACTAATATTGCAACTATCACACAAAAACTAAGTCATATTCAAAGCATTAAGAAATTTCAATCTGAACTATCAACACAACTTCGTTTAAAAGAAGAAGTACTAAAGAAACATGCATTAAAAGAAGCACACGTTAGTGAACTCACTAAAGTTTACCTTAATGATGCTGCAAGTATGCTTGCTCAAACACTTGTGGATAATGAAGCATGTCCTGTGTGTGGTTCAGTTCATCATCCTCAAACTGCGAGTAATCACTCATCGTTTGATAGTATTGAACTTTTAGAAGATAGTCGTCTTGAACTTGAAGTATTAAATAATGAACTTCAAGTCCTTCGTCGCTCATGTGAATCTTACGAGTTGAAACTAGATCATTTAATAGATATGCTTAATGAACCTTTTGAAGACTTAAATGAACTCGAAAGTACATTAAATATTGACTTAACTAAAACTAGTTCAGATCTAAAAGCATCTCAATTATTAATCTCAAATCACACTAAAGCACTAAATGATCTTAAAATCAAAGAAACTCTTTTAGAAGGTTATAAAAAACAGAGTTATTCTTTATCCACTAAGCTACAATCTATTGAACAAGACTTAAGTCGTATCGATAAAGAGATTGCAGTTACACAAACCCAAATTCAAGCTAAGTCAACCAATGAAACACATGCATCCCATGAAGAACTAATTCAAAATATTGATCATCTATCACTTTTAATTAAAACTTTTGAAGAGGATAAGAAAAAGGCATTATCAATCGTCGAGTCCGCAAAACTAAAACATAGAGGGATAGAAGGTCAAATAGATTCATATCAAAACCAACTAGCTAAACAAACTGAACTTTTCCTAAAAGCAGAAAAAGAATATCAAGATCAACTTCAAGAATATGGTTTTGAAAGTGAAGAGGCTCAGACACAGTCAATCATTGCTAGTCATACCCTCACTCAACTTATCGAGACTATACAACGCTATGACATAACGCTTCAAAATACTCATCAAGAGATTAAAAAATCTCAAGAATTCATTAATAATCGTAGCCTTATCGACATTGAACCTATGATTCTAGAGTTATCTCAACTAAACTCAGCGATCACTCAACTTAACCAAGAATTTGGACGACTCACTCAAGTCCATGCATCACTTAAACGAGCTGCTAATGTCATAGAAACTCAACATGCTCGTGTCAAAACCACTCAAGCTTTCCTAGAAGATTGTGATACCTTGTATCAAGTGTCACGAGGTAACAATCCTCTCAAACAGAAACTAGAAACCTATGTCTTAGCTTACTTCTTTGAAAAGATTCTTTCACTTAGTAATGAGCGTTTAACTCGCTTAAGTGAAGGACGTTACATCTTTGTACTTAAAGATGAATCCACACGCAAATTCTCAGGTTTAGATTTAGATATTCTTGATTATGAAACCGGTAAAGTTCGGGATGTTCGCTCATTGTCTGGTGGTGAATCCTTTAAAGCTGCATTGTCACTTGCCTTGGGATGTTCTGATATGATGCAACAACTCCATGGCGGTCTTCATATTAAGACACTATTTATTGATGAAGGTTTTGGTTCACTTGATGCTCAATCTCTTGACCAAGCTATTAGTGTTCTAATGGATATTCGAGATGATGATAAACTTATTGGAATTATTTCTCACGTTAGTGAACTCAAAGAGCGTATTGATGCACAACTCGTTATTAGAAAAGGTGATTTAGGTAGTGTGATTGATTATCTGCCATAGTTATTTGACTACGTCTAAACATAACTAGAAGAAATAAAAAAAGTTCTTAAACAATTTAGTTTAAGAACTTTTTTATTTTAGATATTATTCTTCACGATAAACTCGGGCACAACTTTTTTAGTAATCTCTTCATAAAGTTGTTCTGATCCTTGAATCCTATAGACCATAGTCTTTGTCTTAAGTTTTAAGATATTATTCTCTAATTCATAAAGTAAAATTTCATTAAACCCTACATAATGTGGGTTCACTCCAAGTTGTAGAATTCCACTACTTAAGATATATCGTTTATCATTTCTAGCCCATATCTGAGCTTCATTAACTTCTTTTCGTCTAAGAATCTTAATGTATCGAGTAACAATTCTTAATGCAAAATACACTAATACTATCATTCCTATTACCCATAGAATTACTATAGGGATATCATTAATGATTCTTTGAGTGTGATCATAGAGCACTGTAGGATAAATTAAAGCTGAAACTTCATCTTCACTGAGTCCTGTCTCTTCCGCAAGTTGTAGAATAACTGATTGTCTAAAAAGATCAATATTGTCTTGCGAAAATGTAACCGGAGATAATATAAACAACGTATTCTCTTTGACTTCTTGTTGGGTAAAGACTAGATAGTATCCATCACTTAACTCATTGATGTATCCTTTAAATCTCACCTCTTTATCTTCTACTTCATACACAAAATCAATTCCTGTGTAGTCACTAGAGATAGGAATATTTAATTGATAAACACTGGATGAAGTGATTAAACTTGAAAGAGTTGTGACACGCTGTGAAAAGAGAAGCTTTGCTCCTTCAAAGAGTATTGATTGTCCTAAAAACAATACAACCACTACAAGTGAAATGAATAGACCACTCCAACCTAAAGCGGATTTATTTAGTCGAGATTGAATCATTAAGAAATCTTACTTCCTTTTTCACTTTGGTTAAATAATACAAGTTCTTGTTTTCCTTCTGCATTTGTTGCCACAAGAATCATTCCTTCAGAAAGAAC
>DITO01000237.1:0-4559 GCA_002422065.1 Erysipelotrichaceae bacterium UBA6182
ACAGGAGGTAGATAGTCAACTTCCAGTAAGTAATCAATATCATTTATATGGATTTCCATATCCCCAAATGTTCTTGGAAAATTCTTATTTGACTCAAGAATGACGATATCAGCGTCTTCAATAAGACGTTTCTCATACGTGTTTGACATGGATAAAGAAATGTATCCATGCTCATCCACAGCACTACAAGAACCAACATAAATATTAGTTTTCTTATGTGATAATCGTTTTACTCCAGCTAAGTGTAGATGATTAGGGATAAATGATAAGTTACCTTGTTTATGCATCTTTCTTAAAGCAGCACTATAAAACCAACCATCAACTTCGAAGGTATCTTTATACTGTTCCTCTAAAAAAGGGAAAGCGGACATCGGTAAACAATTGGTGACACTCACACGATCAAGGCGATGAGCAATGGTATGTAAGTTTGTTAAGAATACTCTTGCCTCTGCAGCACCTAATCCTGTAACAATCATGTCATTATTTTTTACTAAATCTAAAGCTTCTTCAATAGTGATCCATTTTGCCATGGTTTCTCTCCTTAAAATAAAGAAGGTTGAGTGGTTGGTCCACTCAACCTTATCTTATTATAGTATAAATTAGTTTCCTAATAGATCATCAATGGATTTTAATCCATCAACAACTTTCCATAATCCAGCTTCAGCACCGTCTACTACAGAAAGATTCATTTCTTGAGTACCAGCACGTAAGCCATTTCCGAAATCAATTGATCCACCGAATGGGTTTCCAATAGGTGCAGATTCCATTGCGTCTAGGTAATTTTCCCAGTTCACAACTTCTTCATTTGCAGCAAGTCTTCTTAATCCTTCAGTGAAGAAATGAGCAGCAATCCATCCAGTCATAGCAAATGCGTTTGTAGCGTAATCTGGAGCAGCAGCAGCAAACTTCGCAAGTTCAGCAGCACGATCACCTTCAAAGGATACCCAACCATTACCATAAACATTGAACTTACCAGCAGCATCAGCAACGAATGTTTGAGCAATTGCAGCAGACACGTTAACGTAAGTTGTAATCACATCTTTATCATTACCTTGAGCAGCTAATTCCTTAATGATAGTAGGAATTGTTGCTTGGATTGCTCCACCGATAATGAAGTCTACATCAGCTTCTTTGATAGTTGTTACAGCAGATGATACGTCAGCAGCACCTGGAGCAACTTGAGCTTCAACTAAAGTAAGCCCTAATTCTGTAGCTTTCTTTTGAGCTCCCCATAACATATCTTTACCAGCATCATCATTAGTATAGATAATACCAATCTTCTTAGCATCAACTAAGTCAACAGCACGAGCCACCATGATTTGGCCTTCAGTACGATAAATTGGTTGTACCGGCATAATTCCACGGTCACGTCCAGTTGCATTATCAGAGTATAATTGACCAATACCAGTAGCGAAATAAACAGTTGGGATACCATATTCTTTTAGATCTTCAAGTGTAGCACCAACAACTGGAGTACCAAAGTGACCTACGATAGCAAAGACTTTTTCGTCTTCAACCATCTTAGTTAAACATGCTTTACCTTTAATTGGATCAAATTCATCATCTTCATGTAAGAATTTGACTTGGCGTCCTTCAATCCCACCAGCAGCATTAAGAACATCTAAATAAGCTTGGATACCTGCGATGAATGGAACACCAACAGGGGCGAAAGCACCGGATGTAGCTGCACAGTTTGCTATTAAAATCTCTGTGTCAGTAACTCCTTGTGATACTTCTTCTTTAACTGTAGGGGCACATGCTGTGACCACTAGTGCTAAAGCAAGAACTGAAACTAACTTCTTGAACATAAGTTCCTCCTTTTTCTTCTTCAATGCTTTAATGCATTAAATTCAAGTTAATGTGCGCCTAGATAGGCTTCAATGAGTTTAGGGTCATCTTTGAGGACCTGAGCATCGCCTTGAGTATTGATTTCACCCAATTCAAGGACATAAGCATAGTCTGCAATCTTTAAGGTTTGCTTAGCATTTTGTTCAACGATGAGTACTGTGACTCCTTGCTTCGCAATATCACTTACTATGCGCATAATATTACTCACAATAAGTGGTGCTAATCCTAAAGATGGTTCATCAAGAATAAGTAGTTTAGGATCTGCCATTAGTGCTCGTCCAATCGCAAGCATTTGTTGCTCACCACCAGAGAGTGTTGATGACACTTGTCTCTTGCGCTCTCTTAGTACAGGAAACGTTGTATATACAAGTTCAAAGAGTTCTTTAACACGTTTTTTAGATTTAACAGTAAATGCTCCTACTTTTAGATTCTCCTCTACTGTCAGGTCTCTAAAGACTTGGCGACCTTCAGGAGATTGAATAATCCCAAGATTAGCAATCACTTCTGGTTCAAGAGTGGATATTACTTTGTTTTCAAATAAGATTACACCTTGATAAGGTTTGACAAGTCCTGAGATACATCGAAGAGTGGATGTTTTACCAGCTCCGTTTGCTCCAAGGATTGCGACTATCTGACCACGATGGATGGTTAGATCAATGCCTTTAACAGCTTCAATTGCTCCATATCGAATCTTTAAGCCTTTTACTTCTAATAGAATGTCACTCATCTTCATCCTCCTTACCAAGATAGGCTTCTTGAACAAGTGGGTTCTTCTGAATGTCTTTCGCATTTCCTATGGCTAGAAACTTACCAAAGTTAATAGCACATATGGTGTCACACACATCCATGACTAGACGCATATCATGTTCAACCAACAAGACACTACAATTAAATTCATCTCTAATTTGACGAATAGTACGTGCAAGTTGAAGTGTTTCCACATCATTAAGTCCTGCTGCTGGTTCATCAAGGATGATTAGCTTAGGATCTGACATAAATGTCCGGGCAAGTTCTACTTTCTTTAGAATGCCATAAGGCTGTCCAAAGACAAGCATATCCTTACGTTCATATATACCAAGTTTCTTAAGAATTCCTTCAGCTTTTTCACGATAGATTGCTTCTTCTTTTACAGCTTTAGGAAGTCGTAACGCCTGTGAGATAAGTCCTGTTTTAAAGTCAATGTGTGCTCCAATGAGAACATTGTCTATAATTGATAATTCACGAATAAGTTCAACGTTTTGAAATGTTCTTACAATCCCTTGACGAATCACTTGATGGACTTGAAGATCAACAAGATTGATGACTTCATCCTTAATATTCTTGAAGTAAAGGTTTCCATGATTTGGTTTATAGAACTGTGTAATACAGTTAAATACTGTGGTTTTACCTGCACCATTAGGTCCAATGAGTCCAAAGATCTCTTTCTCATGAATGATGAAGTTAAGTTGATCTACAGCTTTTAATCCACCAAAGGCAATACTTAGGTTTTCAATTTTAAGAAGTTCGTTATTTTGTAACATTCTCGACTCCTTTTCTAATCTTCAACCAGATTTTCTTTAAGTCATACCCTATGTTGATTAACCCATTAGGATAGAACATAATCACAACAATAATGAGTACTCCATTAAGAACATAGGATAATTGATTAAAGAATGGGATTTGTTTGAGGAATAAGTCTGGAATTGCGAATACAATGAATGCTCCAAGAACAGTTCCATAGATAGAGCGAAGTCCACCAATAACAATCATCGCTAAGAAATCAAGAGATAACTTTAGATTCCATGTTGATGGATAAGCAAATCGAATAAAGTGTACATACATCACCCCTGCTAATGAAGCAAGAATAGTTGCTAAAGCAAATGCAATTAATCGATATTTAAGTGAATAGACACCCATTGCACTTGCTGCAGATTCTGATCCGCGCATTGCATTGAATGCTCTTCCTACTTGACCATTCATCATATTGTAAGTAAGAAGCATTGCTATCACGAGCATAATCACAATCAAGTAGTACATCGAAGCTCGATCAAGTTGTAAGAATCCAAAGAGTTGTGGAAATCGTGCTGATTTACCAGAGAATCCATTGGTAATAAACTCGAATTCTTCAAATGTTTTTCGTAAGATTTCTGATACTGCAAGGGTTGCAATGGCTAGATACATTCCTTCAATCTTTAAGGAAATAAGACCTACAAGAACACCGAGTATGGTGGGTAATAGAATCGCAACAAGTAAACTTACTTCAAATGGTAATCCTAAGTCGACTGTCATGTAAGCTGATAAATAAGCAGCCATTCCCATGAATCCAGCAGTACCTAACGAAATAAGTCCTGAATATCCAAGTAAGATATTTAATCCTAAAGCTGCAATAGCGAAGATGAGGGTTCCACCAATGGTTACAATGGTGGAGGTCTTTACAAGGTTTGTGTACTGAGCAAGTGATGGAATAAGTCCAAGTAGGACTCCAAATAAGATAAATCCCATCCATGGTTTAAAGGTCAATTTCTTTATGTTCATAGTTATACCTTTTTCACCACTTTCTTACCAAACAAACCATAAGGGCGAACAGTGAGGAATAATAAGATTAACACATAGAGGATCTGTCCGCCCCATTCTGGTGACACATAGAACAATAATAAGTTTGATACAACACCAATGATATATGCTCCAACAACAGGACCATAGAAGGTTTGAAAACCTCCAAGTACCGCTGC
>DITO01000237.1:4566-18658 GCA_002422065.1 Erysipelotrichaceae bacterium UBA6182
CCTAATGTTACTGTCTTAGTAGGGACACCCATTAAACGCGCTGTATATTCATTGGAAGCAGTTGTACGAATAGCTAATCCAACTTTAGTGTATTGTAGGACATAGAATAAGCCTCCCATAATTACTAATCCAAAGGTGATATTGAATAATCCGTTATAAGAGATATTAGCTCCAAGAAGTGTTAAATTTCCTGTTGGTAATAAACGTGGTAGGTTTAGAGGATCAACTCCAAAGAAAATAGGAGCAAGACCAACTAAAATCATAATGAGACCTAAGGTAATGATTTGCTTAGCCACTGGAGATACTTTTTTAGTATGACGAATAATGACTAAGTCAATGAGCATCCCAATCACAAAAGCACTCATTAAACCGCCTACAATCGCAACCCATAATGGAACACCAAAGTTATTAAAGATGGTTGTTACCACGAAGGTATTAAACATTCCTAATGCTCCTTGAGAGAAGTTAGTGATGTTGGAAGTTTTAAAGACTAGAATAATCCCTAATGCAGCGAGTGCATAGACACTTCCGGTTTCAAGACTTCGAAGAAAGATTTGAATAAAAATACTCATAACTTAACTCCCCATTGAACAATTGATGCAGCCCAGACATAACCAATGCCTGCTGCAATCATACACATCTTAGTCCCTTGTTTTACTTTGCCTTCTTGTAAAGCAAGATAAAGCGAAAGGATTTGATCAACTTGTCCGATATGACCAAATTTCTCTAGATAAATCGTTTGATTTTCATTAAGTCCTAAATCATGCAACATACCTAAATGAGCTGAGCGTTTAATATGAAGGATATTTAAGTAATCAATGTCAGCGATTGTCATATTAGATTTACGACACGCTTCAAGGATACAATGCATCCAATTATGTTGACTCACTTCATTAAGACGATTCTTCATCTTTTCAGCATCCATAAGTCTTAATGACTTATATGCTTCGTTAATATTATCTTTTGTAATTGGACGACATTGTCCTCCAATCTCAACACCTGCTGTAAGAGATAATGAACCATCAGCGACAAGGTGTGATCCTAAGATGACATTCTTCCCTGCATTCTTGCGAAGAAGTAATGCTCCTCCTCCTCCACCAAGGTTATACATCATTGACATATTCTTATCTGTATAATCCACGAAATCACCATTGCGATAGCCACCCGCGACTAGAATCGTATCGATTTCATCATCTGCAATTAACATATCTTTCGCCATCTTAATTGCAGCTAGTGATGTTGCACAGCGATTTTGAACATCAATACCCCAGGCATTGGTTGCTCCAATGCGATCTTGAATATAAAGCGCTGAGGTTGTAAGTGGATATTCTTTCCATTCTTCACCAAAACATAAGATAACATCGATTTCTAATGGATCTATGTTGGCATCTTTAACACACTCAATGGCTGCAAGTGCTCCCATTTCCTGTGTTCCTTCTTTATCGTTAGGCACTCGTTTTTCAACAATCCCTAGCTTTTCAATAATAGCTTGTTCACTCCACACTCCTTGAGTTTGCACTGAGATTTCCTGTGCTGTCATGATTTGTTGAGGAAGATAAACTCCAATTCCAATAATCCCTACATGATTCGAATTCATGATAGAACCACATTTTCTAAATCACTTATCCATGCTTCGAAATCATCATTAAGATAAGCATGACCAACATGTGGTATTAAATGAAGATGTGCTTTATCTTTAAAGAATTCTTTCATAGCATGTGCATACGCTACTGGGACTACTAGATCTTTCTCACCGTGCCAAATATGAACTGGACATTCGATTAAATCAGCACGTCCTGTACCAGGGGCAAAACCAGAATGAGTGTTAGTCATATTGAAGACCATGAGTGAATAATCAATATCTACAAGATTTCGTTGTTTAAACATCTCTTCACAGTGAAGATCATAAGTAACTTCATCCGGTTGTTTTAAATTATAGATAAGCATATTCCATATCATCTTTATTAGAGGCTTATCTTTGTTTTGATAGGCCATGAGGATAGGAACAACTTGAACCATATCTTGAGCAATTGTTTCTTTAGAAGTATGAGGCTTATCTAAGATAGGTTGTCCTGTTGCGTCTTTTTGATACATAGGATAGCCTGTTAAGCCAACACTATCTAATAAGATAACTTGTTTAAAACGATCATGAACTGACGCTGCCATTTCTAAGACAACACCACCCCCTGTTGACCATCCTAAAAGTGTTATATCTCTAAGATTTAAATGTTCAACCAGTTCATTAAGGTCATCCCCTAATTCTTTTAATGAATCAAAAGATTCATGATAGGTTGAATCTCCAAAGCCTCTCATATCAACAGCAATTACATTCATCGTCTTTGACAGACGTTCCATGGTTGGATAAAAGAAGACACGTGAGGACATATTACCATGCACAAGCATAAGTACTGGTCCTGATGTATTTGTTTGAGAATAAGCAATGGTTTCATGTTTAGAAGTAGTAAATGTGTGATGTGATAAACTCATATTTGTACCCTCAATCAGATTAAATTGATTGTCCTTTCATACTTTTAACAATTATGGCAGTTCCCATACCACCACCGATACATAGTGATGCAAGACCATAAGTCTTATCCATATGATGTAAATCATAAACGAGTGTTGTTAAGATACGATTACCACTTGCGCCTACAGGATGTCCTAAAGCGATTGCTCCACCTTTAGGATTAGTTTTTGAAAGTATTTCTTCTTCAGTGACATTAAACAACTGAGATAGTTCATGGACAACGCCAATAGCTTGGGCAGCAAATGCTTCGTTAAGTTCAAAGACTTCAATATCGCTAATGGACATATTTGAATTAGCTAGTGCTTGTTTGATTGCTGGGGTTGGTCCTAAACCCATAATAAGTGGATCAACACCACCTTGACCAAATCCAATGATTTCTACTAGCGGTGTAAGATTATATTTCTTAAGAGATTCTTCATCAACCACAAGCATCATACTTGCACCATCATTGATGCCACTAGCATTACCCGCAGTCACACTGCCTTCTTTCACGAAGGCAGGTCTAAGTGAAGCGAGTTTGTCCAGGGAGGTCTTCCGATTTGGATACTCATCATCTTTTATTAAAACAACTTCTCTTCCTACTTTAACTTCTACAGGGACGATTTCATCAACGAACAATCCTTCATCTTGAGCTTTGATTGCTTTAGTTTGAGATTGAATTGCAAATAGATCTTGGCGCTCTCTTGAAATGTTATATTTAGTTGCAATATTCTCAGCAGTAACACCCATATGAATACCATGGAATGCATCATTAAGGGCATCATCAATCATATGATCTTTCATAGTAATGTTTCCCATTTTAATTCCATTACGTGCTTGTTTTGGAAGTAAGAAAGGAGATTGACTCATCGATTCAGCACCCCCAGCAAGAATCATATGATAACCAAGTTGGATGTTTGCATAGGCTAACATAACTGCTTTCATACCACTACCACATGCAATGTTAATGCTGTAAGCAGGGACTGTGTTGGGAACACCACCTTTAATACTACATTGGCGAGCAATCCCTTGACCTTGTCCTGCAGGTAAGATATTACCTACAATTACTTCATCAAGAAGTGATGGATCAATCTTTGTATCCTCTAATACTGCTTTAATGGCTACTGCTCCTAATTCTGATGCACTTACGTCTTTTAAAGTTCCTAAAAATGATCCGATTGGGGTGCGCTTAGCACTGGCAATGAAAACTCGTTTATTCATGGAATTCTCCTTTTTAATTGATTAATTTGTTAAAACCTATAAGCATTTTGAATATGAATACTGATTCACCTTATACCTTTAATTTACACCTCCTCAATATAATTGTCAACAGTTTTTTGTAAACGGTTACAAATATTTCTTTTTACTTGACACACACTAAAAGAGTGGGCTAAACTGAACGTATTAATCCGACAAAATCTAAGGAGAATATTTAACATGCCCAATATATTATCATTAAATTCAGGGAGTTCATCATGTAAAGCACAGCTTTATGAGATGCCATCTCAACGAGTATTATGTAGTGCTGTGTTTGAACGCATTGGTCTAAGTGAAGGAATTGCAAAGCTTTCTTTCAATAATCAAACCCTAACACTTAACCAAGACTTCAAGACTCATCATGATGCAATCTTAACTTTACTCAATAATCTTATTCAAAATAAGATCATTGAATCCTATGATGACATCAATGCGGTAGGACATCGTGTTGTTCATGGTGGAGAGAAGTATTCTAAGTCAGTTATTATTGATGAAAAGGTTGCTACTGATATTCTAGCATTAAGTGCATTAGCACCATTACATAATCCAGCAAATCATCTAGGTATTATGGTGACATCTCAACTTATGCCTAATGCAACTCAAGTTGCTGTATTTGATACTGCATTTCATCAAACATTGAAGCCACAAGTATATCTGTATCCTATTCCTCGCTCATTCTATCAAAAACATAAAGTTCGTAAATATGGTTTCCATGGAACTTCTCATCGTTATGTTTCCGCAAGAACCCTTGAAGCCTTAGATAATCCACAAGCTAAGATTATTGTTTGTCATTTAGGCAATGGAGCTTCTTTAGCGGCGATTGATGCTGGTAAATGCGTAAATACTTCAATGGGCTTTACTCCTTTAGCTGGAATCATGATGGGAACTCGCTCAGGTGATATTGATCCATCCATTATTCCATTTGTTCAAAAAGCATTACACCTCAACAGTGATGATGCATTAGAAGTCTTTAATAAAGAATCTGGTTTATTAGGTGTTTCTGGCATCTCTTCAGACATGCGTGATATTCATAAAGCCATGGAAGAAGGCCATCCTGATGCAATCTTAGCTATTGATATGTATGTTGAAAGAATTGGGATGCTTATTGCATCATACATTGCACAACTTAAAGGTTGTGATGCGATTGTATTTACTGCAGGGGTAGGAGAAAACGCTGTGTTTATACGTGAGCGTGTTATTGCTTACCTTACTCCAGTATTCAATGTGAAAATAGATACTGAACTCAATAAAAAACGTGGTGAGTTCTTAGATCTTACTTTAGATGGTTCATCAATGAAGGTTTATGTTATTCCTACCAATGAAGAATTAATGATTGCCTTAGATACTTTTCAATTAATTGCATAACAAAATAGGCGAAAGCCTATTTTTTGATTGCATAATGATATTTGATTCATCCACTTACTATATCTTTATTCAACTCTATATACTAAATCACTATTAAAAAAGATAGACATATGTCATGCCTATCTTGTGGATTTTAATATACTTTCTTAATCGTTTTTCTAGTCTTAATAATCTCATTTACACTCTTTTCATCAAGTTCTAGTCCTAACAAAAACTTCTTGAGTTCTTCTTCACTCATGTGTGAAAGTTTCATTCCTTCATCATCATGATTATAAAGTGTGGCTGCTGCACATGCTAGATAGGCGAAGTGTGGTGTTTGATTTAATGAAATCAAGGTATCAATACCCATACTAAGTCTTTCATGTTTTGCTAGCTTACGAATTGGTGTTCGACCTACTCGTACACAATCATCTTGAAGTAACTTATTCTTAAATCTCTTAATAACCTTATCTTCCATTTTAAGCAAATCATTCTCATTTAGATTGAAGATATGTTGTAGGAAGACCCGATGCTCACTTAATAGTCCTCTCACTGATTTTTCGATTTCAGGATTATTTATTGCTTCATCAATCATTTCATGTCCATAGATTAACCCTAAATATGCTGTAAAAGCATGAGCCCCATTAACCATAAGAAGCTTTCTCTTAATATAAGGTTCCAAATCATTGACTTCAATGACATCTTTTAATCCTAAAGGTTTTTCTGTTTCCACAATCCATTCAAAACTAGGTTCTACTTTAACATCTAAGCTGCCTGCTTCTTGAGACATTGGTACGATACGATCCACTGCCGCATCAAGAAACTGAACATTCTTAGGTAAAACACTCAAACTATCTGATACATGTTCTTTAAGCTTTGAAGATCCTCCAACCATGTTTTCACATGCAATGACGTTATGTGATAAGTGAGGATTATCCTCATAGATCTTTGCGAGTGTTGCCCCTACATGTTTTAGTACATTAGGACCCACTGCAGTAAAGATAAAATCAACCTCTTGAACAGCTTGAGACAGTTTTTCCATATCTTGTGAATGGATTGCATCCACATTACTTATCACTATATTTGTCCGTTCTTCATCTAGCAAATGAATAGTGTATTCATGTTTTTCTGATATAAGAGCAAGTAGTGTTTCATTCACATCCACAAAGGTAAGTCTAATATCTGATTCTTGGCATACTTGTGCTATGAATCCTCGTCCAATGTTTCCTGCTCCAAAACACAATGCTTTTCTCATACTTTTTCTCCAGTTGTAATGAAGTGGTGAATTGAACTAAAATCTTCCATTTTAAGTAGGGCTTCGACATTATCCATATCCCCAAAAATGGTTGATAAGTTCGCAAGAATTGACATATGTTCTTCATTCTTCCCAGCAATACCAATAATTACAAACGCCTGTTCTCCACCCCATTCGATACCATGTTTAAGAAGGGCGACACTAATACCACTTTGTTTAATGAATTGCTTGCCATCATTAGTACCATGAGGAATGGCTAATGAATTCCCAATATAGACTGATAATTCTTCATTACGATCATGCATACTTGCAACATACTCTTCACTAACATATCCGCTCTTAACAAGCATAGATCCTACAAGCTCAATAGCCTCTTCAATAGAAATAGGCTCATGAACCCATTTAATGTTCTCCTCTTTCAGTAATGGTAATGTCTTTGTTTTAAATAAATTGAATTTCATATGGTGCTCCTATCCAATGATGTGTTGTTTTGTCTGCGTGGTAAGCCAATTTTGGCATAGACGTTGTATGCTATCTTTTATTCTTCCTTCATGTTGACTTTGAATGTCAATCACGAAGCGATCATCATCTATAAGACTCTGATTAATCATCGAGAGTAATGATGTTTGTGCATGATGTGGATGCTCTTGAATGAGCATAAATACAATAGCTTTAATATTTGCCTCTTTGAGGAATGTTAGTGGTGTCTTACTTAAGAACATTTTGAACTCAAACTGAGATGTTGCTTTTGTCTTCGCATGTAGTAACATTACTCCAGCTTCTTCTAAGATAATACTTCCCATTGTTTCTCTTCGCATGATGTCATTAAATGCTATGACTGATTTAGCCTTATCTTCAAATGCATAGTCACAGAGTTGTTGGATAAATATTTCCTTCTTAGAATTAGGTTCTACTTGCATAATGCTAAATTGCGCCATGGCATGAAGTACTGCATTCTGTATATTCGCCATATGTAAGAGTTGATCATCCAATGAGATTGATGACTTAGTTTCGAATTCTTTTGGTTGATGGGCAAGTATTGCCTTTTCGATATTGATAATGTCATCTTGAAGTAGTAATGGATGAACAAACACAAACGATCGACCGACATGTTTTAAATCTAATGTTGACACAAGAATATCAACTTCCTTCATCATTGAGATATCATCGACAGATAAAGGAATAACACTCTTTAACTTAGGGAATAAATTCATAATCCGTGTTGAGATCAGTGATGAAATACCAATACCCGAAGCACATACAACACCTACTTTTAATGAAGGTTTTGAACTTACGTTAGATTTTACACGTTCAATCGCTGCCCCAAAGTGAATGGCTAAGTAACCTATTTCGTCGTCAGGGAGTGAAATGTTAAGTTCTTCTTGAATTGGAATTGTTGCTAATCTTGTCCACTCATAGACTTGTGAGTAGTTTTGTTTGATTTGTTCTAATAAAGGATTCCTTATTTCAAGATTGTAATGCAACCTTGTGAGTGTTGGCCTTAAATGTGTCATAAGCCCCATATGTAATTGATCATCCATAAGGATCATGCCACTCGTTGCTTCAAAGTGAGATATTAATTTTTGAACTATGGTTTGAATATGTGCATCTTTTGAAAGGTTCTCAAGTGCTTCTGCAGATTGGTCAAGTACTCGTCGTTTGGCACCTTTTAGATGCATTAGGATGTATGCCACTTCTGCTTGAGGAAATGGAATATTAAATTCAATTTCCATAATCTTAGCTACTCGCTGAGCCATTTCAAAATCTGAATCATCTTTAAGTTGATCTAAGATAAACGATTCAATGGAAATGATCTCTTTCTTCATTAGTCTTTCAAGTGCAATGGTTAAATGAATGATAAGACCAATAATTGAGCTTTGAGCATATAATAGCAAGATATCATTGGCATGATAGCGTAGTGATTGAATTACTTTTTTAAGAATAGCTTTATTTAAAAGATTAAGAATTGAACTTTCTTCTTGAGATTGAAAGTATTGTTCAAGAGCTTCGTGTGAATTTGCATGAATAACAAATGTCCAATCATTGTTTTCATCTAATTGAGTATGTACAAAATCTGTCATTGCTTTGCGTACATCATCCTCAGTACCAATAACACTAACACCAACCCCTGGTTTTCTCTCAATATTCAAATTGTATTTTCTAAACCAAGGTTCTAAATCATCAATATCATTGGATATTGTTCCTTCTGATACATCAAATAGTGTTGAAAAACTGACTAGTTTCACTAACTCCTTACTCTTAAGAAGTTCAGCCATTAGCATTGATTGTCGTTGTTGTTTATTGATATAGGAAGCTTTTTGAGCATCTAATACTTTTCTAAGCGTATCTTTAGCATTATCACTTCCCACAAGCCATAAACCTTTTCCTGTTTTTGTTTCCAAGATTAAATCAAAGGGTTGTAGGATTCGATTGCATCCACTAATCTCACGAAACAATGTTCGCTTACTAATAGAAGTCATTTGAGCAAGTGAAGATGCTGAAATTGGCTCATTTTGAGTTAATAGTGTTTTTAGAATGACAATGAGTCTTGATGACAATATTAGCTTGTTCATATTTCAATTATACTTGATTCCTTCTTATTGAAAACTAAAGTTATATAAGATTCGGTCTTTGAACATAGTGCCAAAACTAAAAAAGAGCTTGATGAACAAGCTCTCTTATGTTTATTGTGCTAGTCTTTCAACAAGTTGATCGTATTCAGGAGCTCCAACAAAGTTGGTGATACTGACGATTTCTGCTTGTTTAGCTACTGATTTAGCGCGTGACGCTAAGGAATCGTGTGTTACTACTAAGACACTATCTACTGGAATTTCATCAATAGAAGTGTGAATGACTTTTACATCTAATCCTTTAGCAACTAATTTCTTGCGAAGTGTGGTTGCTCCCATTGCAGAAGAACCCATACCAGCATCACAAGCGAAGACGATTTGTTTAATACTAACTTGTCTTAGAGATCCTTTTTGCTCTTTAGATTGTAATTGAGCTTCTTCAAGATCTTGTGCATTGTCAGTGAATTTTAAGATTAGGGATGATACAAACCAAGATACCCCAGCAGCTGAGAAGATACCAGCTAATACTGGAAGTAATCCTCCACGAGGAGCCATTGCCATTAAAGCAAAGATACTTCCTGGGGATGGTGTTGCAACAAGTCCTGCACCGAGTAAACCAAACGTTAATACGCCTGTAGCTCCACCAGCGATAACTGCTAGAACCAATAATGGATTCATAAGAACGTATGGGAAGTAGATTTCATGGATACCACCAAAGAAGTGAATGATAATAGCACCTGGTGCTGATTGTTTAGAAATACCTTTACCAAACATCCAAACTGCTAATAGAACACCAAGACCTGGACCTGGGTTAGTTTCAATTAGGAAGAAAATTGAACGTCCAACTTCAGTGACTTGTTCTACTCCTAAAGGACCGAAGATACCATGATTTAATGCGTTATTTAAGAATAAGACTTTTGCAGGTTCTACAATAATAGAAACTAGTGGAAGAAGTCCTGCATCGACAACTGCACGTACCGCTGCACCAATTGCATCAGATCCTGCTTGAACAGCTGGTCCAATTAATAGGTATGCACCAATAGCTAAGAATAATCCTGCAAATCCTGCAGAGAAGTTGTTGACTAACATTTCAAACCCAGCAGGAACTTTTCCTTCTAAAGCTTTGTCAACTTTCTTCATAACCCAGCCCCCTAAAGGACCAGCAATCATACCACCAATGAACATTGGGATAGATGTACCAACAATAACCCCCATAGTAGCAGTAGCACCGACGATCGCACCACGTTGTCCGTGAACTAAGCGTCCTCCAGTGTAACCAATTAATACAGGTAATAAGTAAATAATCATTGGACCTACTAAAGTTGATAAATTTTCATTAGGTGTCCAACCAGTCGGAATAAATAAAGCGGTAATGAAACCCCAAGCAATAAAGGCTCCAATATTTGGCATTACCATCCCTGATAGGAATCGGCCAAAGCGTTGAATGTTATCTTTCATATAACAAACCCCTTTCTTCAGTGTGCTCACACACTCTTTAACTGTATTGTAAGTGAGGTTACCCATAATTTCACATGAAGTAACATAAAAGTGGCACAATCTATCGTGCCACAAATTGAAGAATGAAGAATCTAACTTTCTTTATTGGTTCTAACTCCATGAATAATTCTTGATTTTAAATGTCTTGACTCAATGAGTTGAGATACACTTACAAACTGAACTCCACAAGATAACTGATATTGTATAAATGATTCTACAGCCTGATGTGTGTGTTCATATCTGTCATGCATGAGAATGATATCCCCATCAATAGACTCATTTAGTATTCCTAGAATAGTTAAATGATCATGATGATGCCAATCCACTGTATCAAGACTCCATTGGATAATTCTGTGTGAAAAAGCATTCAAGCTCTCCTCATTGATTTCACCATAAGGAGGTCTCATAATCGAAGGTTTAAACCCAAGAAACTCTTCAATGATGCTATCTGTACGATTCATTTCATATTTTATCTCTTCTAAAGAAAGTTGTGGAATATGTGGATGTGAATAAGTATGATTTCCAACTTCATGTCCTAAATCAACGATATGTTTTGCCATAGTAGGTTTTGATTCAATTTCTGAACCTATCAGAAAGAATGTAGCTTTAGTATTTGTTGTCTTTAGAATATCCACAAGTTTCATTGTCATAGGTACAGGACCATCATCAAAGGTTAAAGCCATCATAATAAAGTCCTCCTCTAGACTAGGATCAGATTTAAAGATGCCTTCTTGAAGCGGTTCTAACCATAGTGCAGAAGAGACAATACTTTCATCATGAATATACCCTAAATCAAGTGTCGATTTAAATGATTCGGTTGAGCACCATGATTCATTACAATTCATGCTTTCAATAATAACTCCATGGACAGTGACAGAGACTTGAGTTGATTCATTTTGAATAAATCGTTGTAGTTTTCTTACATTCACCACTAAATCAGACTCCTTATGAAGTTTCTGATGTAATGCTTGTGCTAGTCGTAAGGAAGTTTCTTGTTTCTTTAATTTTTCAACTGGATAGTTAATAAAACATTCATTAAGACTATTGCTTTGAACTTCGTTTGTTTTAATCATTGATGACATTATATAGATTCTCTCTTTTCATTATGGAACCAAACTATTCTTAACATACACCCTTCATTTATCTATAAACATAACCACTATGTGAGTCATAATGAGAAAAATCATGGCCATAGTCACCATGATTTGTTAGTAATCTTTGATTAACGTTGAGTATTCACCCAACACATTAACTTGCTTTATTTCTAACATACACATGACGAGTGTTGTTATTGGGATACTTACGCTCATCAATATCAAACACATTCTTTAGTGCTTTGATTAAATACGTTAGTTTCATAAACCCATAGTTACGTGAGTCAAAGTCTGGATTGTTCTTAATAAGATGATTCCCAACATCCCCAAGGAATGCCCATCCTTCTTCATCCGCCACGTCATCAATTGCTTCTGATAAAGACTTAATTAGTTTTTCCTTAATCTCTCCTGTAAACTTACCTTTAGAAATACTTGAATTCTTAAACTCATCTTTGTTAATAACCTCAATATAAATGAATTTATCACAAGCTACAATGAAAGGATTAGGGGTTTTGCTTTCACCCATTCCAATGACACGTTTACCTGATTCTCGTATACGAATTGCTAGTCGTGTAAAATCTGAATCTGAAGAAATAATGCAAAAACCATCTACATTAGTACCAAACAAGATATCCATTGCGTCAATGATCATAGCAGAGTCAGTTGAGTTTTTACCACTGGTATATCCATACTGTTGTACTGGGGTAATGGCATGCTCCAGTAAAACTGGTTTCCAACCATTTAAATTAGGTTTAGTCCAATCTCCATAGATTCTCTTAATCATTGGTGTCCCATAACGAGCCACCTCAGTTAATATTCCTTTAATGTTCGCATACGGTACATTATCCGCATCGATGAGTACTGCTAGTCTTAAATCTTTCGACATATCAAGCATATCGTTCTCCTTTAGATCGAAATCTTATAGTTTTCTTGGTTTCTAATAATTTAGTTTCATGATACTTCTCTTAAATGTCATATTATATAAATATTTAGTTCGCTTTATTCTATTGCCATAACGCTAGTCAAGCATACGATAAATCAAAGAATGATCGAATTACAAGATAATTCTAACATAGAAAGAGTCTCATATGATTATTCAAAGTAAAGATGTACTCATTAATACTATTTTTGACTGACTCTTAGAGTATCCTTTATTTTGAGACAGAATTATACAGCCATTATTTCATAAATAAATGAAGTTCATAAAAAAGAAAAAGCTCACCTTAATGCAATTTCATAGGCAAGTTTTTTCAATTTTATGAGTAGATTTCACGTTTATACGATAATAAACCATCTAACTTAATCAATTTGCATACTTTAATAACATGATTTCAATCAACGATTGATTATTTCTTTTTTGCTCACTAAGTGAATACTTTCACCTAAGAGCATCAGTGCTAACCAAGATTATGAGGTGCTCACAACGTATTTCTTTGGAAAATGTGTTTACTCTTTAGTTTAGATTATGATTTATTAGGCAAAAAGGAGACTTGAGCGATGATATGCTCTTGTCTCCTTTTTTCTATTTAATTAATGCATCATAAGCACATTGTGCTAACCCACAACCTAATGGAATCATATTTTCATCTTCCCATTCAAATGAAGGATGATGATGAATAATATCTTGTTCTTTCTTTATACCAACATAAATGAATGATGAAGGAACAACCTGAGAGATATAAGCAAAGTCCTCTCCTCCCATGTTTGGTTCTTCAAGATAATGAACATTGCTTTCTCCAACTACCTTTTTAAAAGCATTAGCACTATGATGAACTGTTGTCTCATCATTTATTAGGACAGGATATTTAGGTTCGTAAACAAACTCAATATCACCCCCATAAGCTTGTGCAATTCCTTGGGCTATAGCACCTAAACGTTTTGGCATAAAGGCACGTACTTCTTCACTAAAGGTTCTAATTGTTCCAATAAGAACCACTTCATTAGGTATGACATTAAATGCACTTCCCCCATTGATTTGTCCAAAGGTTAGGACCGCTTGATCCAGTGGATTTAGATTTCTAGATATGATTGATTGAGCATTTAGTACTATGGCAGAAGCAATGACAATAGGATCAACACACATATGCGGCATTGCTCCATGTCCCCCTTTTCCTTTGACCACAATCTTAAAGGCATCTGGAGCTGCCATCATAGGTCCTACTTTAACTTGAATATGATTCTCTTCAAGTGAACCCCAAAGATGTGCACCAAAAGCCATATCAACACCTTCGCATACTCCCGCTTCAATCATTGGTTTTGCACCACCTAATGTTTCTTCTGCTGGTTGAAACATTAGACGTACTTCCCCGTGAAGTTCATCTTTTACTTCATTGAGTAGTGCTGCCGCAAGACATAATCCTGCAGTGTGGCCGTCATGACCACAAGCATGCATCTTTCCTAAAGTTTTAGATATTAGTTTATGATTTGGATCTTCTTGAAGAGCTAAAGCGTCCATGTCTGCTCTTAGTAATACTGTTTTGCCAGGATGCTTTCCTTTAATAGTTGCGATGATGCCTGTAGTTGCAACTGAAGATACATAAGGCACTTGAATTGAATCAAGAAAAGCCAT
>DITO01000152.1 GCA_002422065.1 Erysipelotrichaceae bacterium UBA6182
CAGATGCTTGTCTTGCATATATTTCAGTGTCTCCGTAAGCAGGGAAATTCACTGCGCTTACCTCATAGACTCTTGAAATTTCAGTAATTTTTCTTTTTGGAGTGTCTTCTCCAAGGTTACTCCACTCATGAGCAGCTACCTGGAACATGAATGACATACCACTGATGTCTCCACGCTTAACTGCTGAATACAAGTTTTTAGCATCGCTGTTATTTGCTATGTCTAGACTTGCTTTGATTTTGAGACCTTTTTCATCAACTACAAGTTGCAATGTTGAACTGTTGTTGTTTTTTCTAGATCTAGCTAGAGCAATTTTTGAGTCATCATGATTCACTAGTAGTACAACATCCTCTAAAGCTGAGTCTTTGATAGCACTTCTAGCTATTGATTCAATCCACCAATCATTTCCAATCACAGTTTCAGATTCAAATACTGCAGCATATCCTTCGATTGTTGCAGTTCCTTCTTCAGTGTTTTCATCAATACTAATGTCAACTAGATTAAATGATCTTCTAGCTCTTAATTCTTTAATTGGATCCATCTTTATCCTCCTTATTTTCGTTACTTTCAGTATCTACCTGATACTTATCAGCTAAATTTTGATTAACGTAATTTAATGACACACGATCTTCTCCACCATCTGGTTCATATCCTATTAGATCTCTTTGTTCAGATCTGGATATGTAGTTATTTGGTCCCATCAACTTGATGATTTCAAGCTTTGTTTTCATTGATAAGTGATTTACTAACTTATCATAGACTTTTATTTGTTTGCCTGCTTTTCTTTCTTTAGGACTAAATAAAACGTGAGTAGATGCTTGTTCAATAGATATTTTTAGAGGTTCAATGTTTTTTTGATACAGTGTTTGCCATTCGTTTTCGGTAGCATCACCGGTCAATATTTTCATCGAAACTCCGAAATTCATTAATGCTGTCTTCTCTAGGTGCTCAAGTATTTTTTCATCTACGATTTGAGATGATGTATTTAGTGGATCGAACTTACCATCAACTCCAAGTACACCGAATGCACCTGCACCTTTTTTTAAGTTTGTTTCGAAGTCAGTCTTGAATTTCTCTAGTGCTGACTCCCCCATTTGTGATTTAGCACTCAGAATTCCTTTAAGTTGCATTGATGATTCAATCGATCTTGGCATTAATGTAGTTACTTGGTCATAAATTTTTAGTTTTTTGAGAAGATCTACACGAGATTCATTTCCAAAATAGTAGTTATCCCCAAAAGGTTTTCTAAAATGAATGACTTCTTCATAAGGAACGCTATAGGTACCACCATTTACGATTCTGAATACAAGATGATACTTCTTGGTTTTCTCATCAAATACCATGTCTTCTGATTCTGAATTGATTGGATAGATAGCTGTGAGCTTAATTGTTTCTTCACCGTTCCCGAACTTGTAAACGCTATATTCTGGATACCAGTATGCATTAGATTTCACTTCTAACTTATATGCTGTCCAGTAAAGCATGTCTTTTAAGATCATCAAATCATTTGGTTTACCCATTAGAAGTTCGTTAATCTCATCTTGACTCGTCTCAACAAGACCTTTTTTAACTTTGACTGATTTTAAAATCATCTTTGAAGCTTCTTCTGCGATGGTGTGAATACAAGCTCTAACTACCGATGCTTCATATACATTTAGCGCAGGTGATGATGCTAAATAGTTACCTTGACTATAAGTTTTTCCACTTGGATCTGTTTTTTTCCTAAATAACGAAGCTAATAGATCTCCGAATCCCATACTACTCACCACCCTTATTCATTAATGTTTCAAAATCTGCTTGGTACATCGATTTAACTGCATATGCAATTATCATGGATACAGCTCCATCTATTCTGTTGGATGATGACTGTACTTTAACGGGCATGATTAACCCTGAATTATTAGTTTTAACTGCGACATTCTTAAGGTTCCACTTTGTCAGTTCATTGTTTTGATAGTTGACTTGATGGTCTTTGAAGTCAGCTCCGAGAGATCTCATAGGATTACTCATTGCCATGAAGTCCATTCTGATTTTTTCAGTGACACCTTGGCCAAACTTATATTCTAAGTCCTTGATTAAACCCTTAGCATTCCATTGGTCGTAGCCGAACTTGAATGGTTTTAAACGATACTTTTCATAAAGCTCCCAATACCATTGAGTAACTGCTTCATACGTCACTTCATTACCAGGTAGAATTCTAACTAACCCTTTTTGCGCCAGACTGTGATAGTCTTTTCTTTCTAGATTTGTATTATTCTCACTATTTGCTTTTGATTCTGAAATGAAATACATGACTGCAAAGTATTTCTTTTGTCCTTTTTGAATCAATACTGATGCAGCTGTTAAATCTGTTGTTTCGGATAAGTCGATACCGCCTATATAGAACCCTTCTCTAAATTCCTCAAAATCAAATGTTTCTAGGTTCTCTATTTCGTTGTGCATCAGCCATGCGATAGCTTTGTTTTGCTTAATATTGAAATCTTTACAAAGAATGAATGCTCTATCTTCTCTAGAAGTTCGCGCTTTTTCAACGTTCTTTTCCAGGTAATCCCATTGCTTAATGACTCCAATGGATGGATTTGATTTCCACCAACTGTCACGATTACTCCAAATTTCATTTTCTGAATCTTGAGTGTATAACCATGGGAGTAAATCTTCATCATCAATCTCTTTCTTTAATACTTTTCTTGCATAAGCTAATCTCTTATCCAGATAACCACCATCTACGGTGCCTTCAGTGGTAATTTCAAATACGATTGGATCATCTACAACTGAAGTCGATTGCCAAATTGACATAAAGATTGTATTATCACGCATCTCATGAACTTCATCGATGATTGCTTTTGTAATATTACGCCCTTCTTTGTTCTTTTGACGTTCTGATATCTTAAAGACTCTCGATCTATTTCCTAAGTTCTTGAGTCCTTTTTTGTTTCTACGTGTATGTTTACCGTCTGGATCAATAACTTCTCTCATGCTGTCAATCTCTTGGAACACTAAATCCGCTTGTGCATCATCATTGGATGAACAACATATGTCTTGGCCACCACTACCAATGAATAGATCAGTGTTGCAGTCTGCAGCTGATAGTGTTGTTTTTCCGTTCTTACGCGCAATTAATAATAGAATCTGTTTATACTTTCTTAATCCATTGGGCTTCTTAAAACTGTAAATAACTTCTAGAAGTGCTTTCTCCCATTTCATCAGCTTGAGTGGTTTTCCATAAAATCTATTCTTTGATTGTTTACAAAGAGTTTCAGTAAACTCGATTCTCACGTGGGCATTTGATGAATCATAGTGATAAATCTTTAAATCTTCAAAACAAAGTTGAAGTACAGCTCTAACTTCTTGACCAGCAACCCATCCCTCTATCATGACTTTTTTGTAATAGTCTAGAAAATATGAATGAACACCATTAATGGTTGTATTTTTTAAGTCAATCTTATTCATTGTCTATTTGATGTCTATTTTTGAATTTATCGATTGGATCTCCATTATCAGGATCCGCAGAATTATTCCCTAGTATTTTATTCAAGACAATAATCTGATTGGCATAGACTTGTTTCAACTTGGTGATTACCTTAGCTGCTTCAGAAATCTTTTGTTTTGTAGAATCTGTTTTATGAACGATGACTAGTGGCAAGTGACTTATCTTTTCAATCTGTTTTTTCGTATCAATTANNATCTTTACTTTTAAATAAATCTTCGTAATATTTTAATTCTTTCATTTTGATCTCCTAATCTTAACTTTTTGAACCGCTGACTATTTTTTGAATCTGGAAACTTTTTCAATTTTATTTTTTTCGAAAATTTCAGGTGCGAGGAAAGTTACATTGCTATGGGGCTAACAGCGCTACTCGATTTCTGAATCAACAGGGGGGGTATAGGTTTCAAACCATTTATTAATGTATGATTGCCATTCAGCTTTATATTCTTTACGATAATCATTCACTTGTTCTAAACGGTTTAAACATTCTTCCTTTGGTGTTTCAATAAGGATTGCTGCATCTACCTCTAAGTTTTTAATAAGCGTATCCCTATCGTATGTGTTTGGATAACCACCAATGATCCATGCAGTTCTCCATCTGCCATATCTTGTCTTGATGTGGTCAAGCAATAAATCCCTTACACTAAAGAGATTTCTTTTAACTGCTGGTACTTCCTGGTACATCGGCATTAATGTGATTGCTTCTTGGAGTTTGTCAAGATCTACAACTATATCGCTGAAGCTCTTGTTTGCTTTCACATATGTTGTCTTACCGCTTAAAGGTGGACCGTAGACTAGAATCACTTCTTTATGTGTTATGAATCTTCCATGCTCATCATTGTGGCATTTGTGGCAAATAACCTCTACATTATCTTTATTGAATGTCTTACTGTAGTCCAGGTAATCGTGTTGCTTAAGATGCTTGATGTGATGCACTTCTAATTGTGAGGTATCTGTGAACACTCTATGACATCTATTACAGACACCACCGTTATCAATGATGACTGTCTCTCTGAATGATCTCCAAGATCTGCTTGTATAGAACTTGTTCCCTGGCATTACCAATCATTATCCTCTTTAAGTTTTTGGGCTTTCACTTCAAGTTCAAGCTTCTTTTCTTTAAGTCTATGGTCTAATGGTTGGTCTAGGAATGGATGCTTAGTATCTCTACTGTAGTTCTTGAGCAGCTTCCATGCAGCTGATTCAGATGGTGGATATTTCTTATGTACTATCTTTCTAGTAATCTTGATTTCACCATCTTCATTCAATATCTCATTCTCAGTGATTTCAGCTTCATGCTCAGTGAATCCAAATGCTAGCTTCTCCAATGTTTGAACTAATCGTGGTACTAGAATCTGCCCTTTATACTTCTTAGCTTCAAACAGTGTAGCAGTAAGAATCCCGTACTCTCTCTTGTACTTGATCCATGAGTTTTTAGAAATCTGCAAACGAGTGTATATATCCTTCTCGGTTGCTGATTCATAAATTATCCAGTTTTTAATCTCGTCTAGTCGATTTTTAACTAGATTCCATTTAGAGTCAGCCATGCCATCACCTTTGATTTCGTTGCATAAGTTCATACTAGGTATAGGATTAAACGGTTATCTACATTTTGTGAAAAAAAATAAATAACCGTTATTTTTGCGTATAAATGAAGATGATACCTATATTTTAGGACCTAGTACCATTTAACTTTGGGGGGAAATAATGGAACAGTACCAGAGCAAGGAGACTGTAAAGCTAGGTCCCAAAATATAGGTATCATCATTCACCTTTAGGCTACTTACATCTATAACATCAGTCAATACCAAAACTTGATGCTGTTAAAAAGTGACACCTTCACGTAGTGAGTAATAAAAAAAGGCGATTTATAACCGCCTTAATGTATTTGCATTTCTGATATTAACTGATTTTTGTTGGTATTAAACCAATCTTTAACTAGTTCAGTGATAACTTCATCTGTAGCATGATTAGTTGATTGCACTTGAAGCACCTGTTCTTTGTTTACTTCTATTGTAAAGAAAGGTTCTTCTGGCTCTTCTTTTCTTCTCATGAAAAATATCATTGAAATCCCTTTAACATGTCTCTGTAAGTATCTATCATTCCAACCTACACAGTGATTAAGTTTCTCACTCTCAAATTGAAATTCAGTAAAATCTTTTGGTGTCATGATGATAAAATCTTCAAATTCATAAGTTAACTGGTTTTTTTCCTTCAACTTATTGTTCATTTCTTCAATGGATCTCTTTTCATATTGTTTTCTCTCTCTAGCTGCTAATATGCTTGGCTTAACATTGATTGCATATCTCAAGGAGCGATTATTCATAAGAAGATCTTTGTATTTTTTGAAATTATCCATAGTTAATGCTTGACCATCAATCAATAGTTCTGAGGCTGTTTTTGTAGCTCCTAATTTCAATAAGATCTCCCATGAATAAAGTGTCTTAGTAGTAGCATTAAGTAATCTAAAATAGTTGACACGTTCAAATCTTTCGATAGGTATGTATTTAAATCTATCGATTGATTTTAATGCCTCTATTGAATCCGGATGTTGAGACTTATGCTTGTATGAATAAAAAGAGTCGTGTCCTGTATAGTACATGAACTGAACTAGATCAGCTGGAAGCATCATATAGCCAATATTCTTGTATTTGCCTTCTGCAAAAGCATAGTATGTTCCATCGTCAATTTTGTAAAACATCACTCTCCATAGTCTCCACTTTGTATTCCAATGCTCATAAATTGCAAGTGTCAACAAATTTCCTTCACGTTCAACATAAGAAAATCGATGAGGTGGATTTAACTTTGTATCTAGTTCTATTCCTGGCCATTGCTCATATTTGAAAGGTCTTAACCTATATTCAAAAGCTTTAACAACCATTTCACTAGCTTCATCTGATCGGGCAATTTCTTCATTCCACCATTTCTCATGTCTTGAATATAAATGCGGATTTTCTCGGTAATATTTATCGAAATATAGTTTTCCACCAATTAAATATGAAACATCACTAGTACCCGTTGGGAACTTAGAATAATATCTTTCATCCTCGTTTGGTAACTTCAACCATTTTTCATATGTTCTAAAGTCAGTAAACTTTGCTATGACTCTTTCATTTTGCATCACTCATCATCGTCTCCTTCGTCGAGATCATCTGTTTCATCTTGTGAATCATCATTATCTTCAGGCATTAAGTCAAATATTGACATACGTTCAAATGATGCATTGTGCATACTTGGATCTTGTTTTTTTGTTGGTTTTTTCTTGTTTTCAGCTGTGATTTCATTTGCTTTAGGTGGAGTTTTTTCGGTTCCTTTGATTTTTCCTACTTCTTTTTCAAGAACATCATTAGGTTCAGTAAAGTAATGTACCGCCCAACCAAATATCACAGATGGCATTATATGTCCGGATTTACCCCCTAATTGGTCCTTTGCCTTTTTCATAATGTAGTCCCAACAATTTGAATAGTTCTTCTCTGGATCATTAAGTGCTTGCATAAGTTGATTATCGAATTTCGATCTTTCTTCACAATAAATTTTGATTGCAGATAGTTGATCTTCTGCCATCAAAGCTTTCATTAATATTTCATTATTCTTTTGCTCGTTCATTATTTTTCCTCACTCTGGTTTCTTTTTATTGGAATATTGTATTTTGATAATGCTTTTCTGACTGATTTATATGAAACATTGTATTTCTTTGCAATTGATGAGATAGACCATCTTCTCTCGATGTATAGATTAACAAGTTTATTTTTGTCAATCATTCTCATAAAGGGACTTTGAACATCAATTTTCATTTCTTTTAGTATTCTATAAACTGACATTTGAGAAACATAATTGATTTCTGCTATCTTGCTAATACTCATCCCGTTTTGATACTGGTACAAAATTGTCTTGTTATTTAATTCGAGTTTTTTAGCTGCCATAGAATCACCTACAATGAATCATCAAGGTGAATTTCAACAGCTAATTCAAGAATTCTTGTGGTAAGTCTTCTTGTATCTACTGAATCACCATAGAGATTTGTTAACTCTTCAATGGAATAATTGCTTGTAAATATGGTCAGTTTGTTATTCGCTAAACGATGCTGCAGCAATGGCATCAATACTTCATTTCTAAACCAAGGTGATCGATGCTCAGCACCAATATCATCAATTACAAGTAGATCACTTTCATTAAGTGTTCTTATTCTAGGCTCTATTTGATCGAACTCTTTTGCTTGTCTAGCAAGACTAGGTGTAAACAGAAAACTTCCACGCATCCCTTTATCTACTAAAGCATTTGTGATTGCATTAGCAAGATAAGTCTTCCCAATTTGAAACTCACCAGAATGAATATATAATCCATGCTTCACATTTCCAATAACAATGTCATTTGCAAGGTTTAGAGCTCTTTTTCTAGTTGTTGTGTTAATTCTAAATTTTTCAAGAGATGCTTCTATGTCTCTGCTATCCTCACCAAAACAATTAATGTAATTTGTTCTTTTAAGCTGCTTTGTTTTTTCTTTGGTGGCAACATACTTTATCTCCAAGTATGGATATCTGGAAAGAACAGGTACATAACCATCTTTTTCAACTCCTCTTAACTGTAGATAAAGATAAGCAGTTGAAAGATTATGCATAAGAGAAATATCGATGTCTTTAGTCTCTTCATCATTCAGAACTGTTTGTTTCATCGTTTCTAGGTTGTCGATCTCTCCTTGGTATGTATTTAAATTTTTCAGTTGGTTTTGAATCTTTTCCATCCTTAACCTCCTTCTGATCTAATTCATCATTCCAACCACCCCTATTTAGCCAAGTATATGGATGCGGAATGTATTGAATGTTTTTCCATTGTTCTGATTTTAATTGATTTGAAATAGCATTCATGATGTCGTTGAATAGTTCACTTGATACTTTATGTGACTTGAACCATCTATAGCATTTGTCTTTACCAATTTTTCTAGGATACTTATCCCAAAATTGATTAAATAATGTCTCACTTTCATCGAGCTTTGCGAGAGGTTCATGCTCAATAGATATTCTTTTAACTTCTTTAACTTCTTTAACTTCTTTAACTTGGGGCACCCGTTGGTTGCCATTTGGTTGCCATGGATTATTTTCTTTGATTTCTTGGGTGAACAAATCCATTGGAATTTCTTTTAAAGTGTATGCTTTGTTATCCTTCATATCAAGCATAGCCATTTCGTTTTGATAAACAGTTGGTTTATAACGATCTTGTCTAAGCAGATTGTGAATTCTCCAATGTTTAATAACAATGACTCCACTTTCAAATGAGATGATAAACTTTCTTAACTCGAGAATATTCATATCATCTGCAGTAGCTCCAACGATTCTCATAATAGTTATTGGATTATTAACGAAACCATCATCATCAGCATCTGAAATCAATTGAAAATATAGTTCTCGACTTGATTGTGGCATTTTTAGAAACGCATCACTCCTTGTTATTTGGTCCGTAAACATTCTTCTGGCCATGTTGAATCACTCCTTGTTTTCTTTTTTATCTGGATCATACTGATTTAATATTCTAAATCCTATGTACTTGTTTTTTAACTTTGGGCGGATCTGATTTAAACACGCTTCTTCATCAACACCCATGACATATCCAGGAGAGCTATAAAATACTGCATCAATGGGTTCTTCTAATCGGATCATAATTGCCTGCTTTCTGTGGTTTTTGCCACTTGCTTTTTTGTTGATAGAAAATCTTACATAACCGCTAGAACTGTAAGATTTTTTATCTTTTTTCTTTATGCTTACTTTTTAGCGTTATTGCGCTATCAAGTGCGGTTAACATTCATTCAAATATTAAAAATAATTTACCGTAAACCAAATTCCCGTTAAATCACTCGTTTTTGGGTTCTAAAACATATACAATTTGCTTGATGATTTCACTGTGTTGATAGATTGCATAAACCCTTACTCGATCACCAATATGAAGAGTTGTATCTTCAACTTCAGAACTGAGTCCGAGTGCTGCAGCATGACCGGCAACGTATCCTTCATAAATCTCTTCAGAAGTGATTTCATCAGCTAGATAATCAGATGTACCATCGATTGGTTCAAGTGATTCATTTGGTGATACAGTAGCTTCACATGTAAAAATACTGAATACGCAGTTGCTACATAGATCATCTGTTACCCAGTGGCAACCACCAGGACATGCATGGTCCGAAGAGCATCCACAAACCTTGCAGAATCTAGGATCCTTATCAAATATAGCTTCTTCTTTTTCGAGCTCACCTTCTTTGATGATCTCGTATACATCTTTAGCATATGGTTCATCTTTGTTAACAACTAAATAGGATTGTCTGATTTTCTTACCTTGTTCATAACGCTTGTCTTCGATCTTCTGCATGATGTTAGCAAGCTGCAATGCTTCTTCAGCTGTAATAAGTGTCAGAACATCTGCTCTCTTAATGACGATGTGTGTGTTTGGTTTTTCTTTAAATTTACTCATAGTTCATTTATGGTCAACTGGTGACCTTCCTCATTTCTTCTAAATTAATCAACTGTAACAGTCGCATTGTATTCTTCCCAACCAAAAATATCAGGTATTATTTTTTTGTAAAATTTTCTCATGTGTGGTTCGTTTTTATAATGAACGAAAAACTCACGTATTTGTTCCATTTGTATATCAGTGATTTTTTTATCACCTACTCCATTACTTCTTTTTTCTTTAATAATGTAAAGTTTGTCATCTCTTAATTCAGCAAGTAGTACAACAGTTTCATCATAATAACCAACATCTAAAGCAATAGCATAGTGAGTGTTTGGTTTTTCAATCATTTAGATCACCCACACAGGAAATGCTTTCTTGTATGTTATCTTCTCACCTGTGAAATAATTAGTTTCATTAGTCACATCTGAGTAGCATCCATTAGGGTACTCATCACCACATTTTGGAAACCAACATACTTGTCCTTCTTCAATATCATCAATGGTCACTGGATCTGCTCCGGATTCTTCATTGTAGATGTCTACAGCTTGTTGCTTTGTGTACTTCTTTTGATCGAAGTACCATTGGTCATTATCAAATTCCATGTAGTCAAAGCTTTTCATTTTAAAACCTCCATATTGTAATTACTATCAATAAATTTTAGAGTTAATGTTCTGTTGACTTCGTTACCTAGCTTGCAATAGATTTCTTCGATGTCTTCATGTGTGAAGTTGGTCCCCAAATACTTATTGATGCCATCTAGATACCATTTTCTCGTGTCTTCGTGACCTTCCTTAAGTGCTGGTCTTGATAACCACTCTAACACCTTACATGCCATACTTTCTTCAGAATATCTAAACCAAGTATGATGAGTATTTTTTTCTAGTTTGGTCCAGCTCTTAGGTACTTGATTTATGTCAAGACCTTCGATATCGTTGTAGTTCACTTTCGCAAAGTTCCAAATGCGTTCTTGATAGTCAATTTCAAAACATACTTCTAAAGAGCGATTTACATAGATTCTTCCTTTACCACCGAAGCTTTCAAATAACTTTTTAAGCTTTTCCATGAGACACCTCGTAATTCTTAGGTTTGAAGATTGGTATTGATTTAAACCCAGATTCTAAAATGATTACATTGTATGGCCCACTAAAAAGGCCATATGAACACCAGTCACATTTTCCATCTTTGTTATGCCTATGGATGCATTCTTGAGGTGATGGTGTTTCATCACCACATTTTGGGCATATAAAGGTATCATATTTTTCCATGAACTCTTTTCCTGTTTTAAACACGCCAATAAAATGTTGATCTTTTATATTAATATCTGGGAAGTTAGCTCTTTGATAGTAATTTGGCCATGAGTAATCACGTTTTTGTTCCATTAGAGTAATCACTTCATCAGGTGTCATACTGAATGCTTTAGCATAATCATTAACCATATTTTCAATCCAAATTATCTCATCTTTAAAACGATCATTTGTATTCCATGATGTGTCATTTTTAAATTTTAATAGTACCTCTTGTAGTGTCATAGTTGTACCTAAACTAGTTTTTTTTACTTTTTGTATTTCCATTTTTTGAGTCTCCTTTGCTCTGGATAGTTTTTAATATGTTGAACTTATGAAAATGATATTTGGATCCTTTGTATAAGTGATGCTCCAACCTTGCTTTATCCAATTTGATATTGCCAGGTCCTTATGAGTCACACTTCTCAAATCTTGTTTAAAACTGATTGTTTGTTTTGCTTTCACGACTACTGGTAAAAGATTTGATGATCCTTGATTATTGATTTTATGATGCAGCGTTCTAGACTGCCATTCCTCACAAAATGATTTACCAGTATTTGCGTGATTCCGAATAACTGCAGCTTGATATCCTAAACCCTTGACTGAGATGATCGCGTCATTTTCATCAACTTTGATAGTTGCGAACTTATCTCTACCAAGGTCGATGTAATACTCGTTTTTTAACTTGTTGAATGATATGAGTTGGAATAATTGGAGCTGTTTTGCCACTTGGATACACCTTTTTTCTTTAGTCGATAAATCTTACATAACCCCTAAATCTGTCAATTTTTTTGTGTTGCTTTAAATCTTTGAAACTATCGCACTATCAAGCGGTCAATTGCGTTTTTTTGGTTCTCTACATTCTAAAATAATTTACCGTAGAGTTAATTCCCGTTAATTTCGTTAAATCGATGATTTTAATGTGTGCTATAATGAAATCAAAAACTGGGGGTAAAACATGTTTACAATCTTTGCAGATGAAGTCAGTAATAACGCTTCAATTTGGTATGCAGCTATTTCAGCTGGAGCAACTGTAGTAGGTATCGTTTTGACTTTAATTGTACAGTCCATATCGTTTAGAAAGAACATCATAACCACTGCTGAAATTGATATGAAGAAGAGTTACAGATCTAGCACTGAGAAAGCATACGCAGATATCATTGCTGCTGCAAAAGATTTCGACCATATTGTTTATCAGTTTTTTCAATCTGTTAGTGATCTCAAGGGTGATACATCAAAAGGTATCACAGTCAATGGTTTCAAATTTGATAATGTGAACACATTCTTTGCACACAAAGTTGCAAACCCATACAATAAGTATCTGAATATTTATAAGGATAGTTATCTCTATTTAGCAAATATATCAGCGCAAGTTGAATCTGTTACAAGTCATATTCACGATCTTCACAACTTAGCTATCGCTTTAGCACAAAATGGATTTATAGCAACTAAGAAGTTAGATGAAAATCTAGATAGAGTAACTGTTCTGTTCAGAAATTCATTTGAGGTATTACTATCTGCAGCAAGAGATGATTTGAACAGTTTTAAGATTCGATAATCTTTCTTCCTTTCCAAATTGTATAAGGAATAAGAACCCACTGAATGATAATTGTAGATATTCTTCCATCAATATTAAAAGGATAGATTGACAAGAACACATATAGAACAAGACATATTATCATTCCTTTGATAAATAAAAATATAAATTTGAGCCACTTTTTTTTCATTTTTTTGATTCAACTCTTTCTTTGAATTCAGAAAAGGTTTTAAACATTTTTCTATGAATTAGTGATGGTCGAATATCAATATATGCAACTGCAGCTGTCTCTGATTGAATATCCGTGACTTTTGAATTCAGCATCGCATATCCAAATGTGCATTTTGGATAGAATGCCATTAGGTCATAGTTATCAAAATCAACAGTAAATATTTCATTTTTCTTATATCTAATAATGGCTTTTTTGTAGCTGGCAATCTTGAGTTTAAACAATTCCTTATGTAGTTTAGGCATATCATTTATCATCCTTTCCACTGCTTTCAATTTGCAAAATTGAGGGCATTTTACTTGCAGTATCTCTTCCATATTCCAATGTAATCCTTACTGCACCTAGCATCGTATTTGCATTTGCTGTGATGGATCTTGCTACTGCTACTACTTGTTTAGATCGCTGAATCTCCATCTTTAAATCTTCTTCACTTTGAGTTTCATCACTTAGTCTTTCTAGCTGTTCAAACAGGTGATCATTTAAATCAATTAACTTGTTTTTTACGCCCATCCTTTTGCTCCTTTAACTGTCTTTTTTTCTTTCCCATCACTGTGACTACTTTTGCAATATTGATTCCCGTTTCAGTGATAGTTTCATCATCTGAGTACAATTTCATTTGACACATTCGTGCATGATCTGCTCTCGTTATTAACTCAAGGTTTTCTATACGAATATCCTGGATGTTTTGATTCTTAAAAACAACTACGTGCCCTTTAGGTACTTGACCATGATGTTCTTCCCATAAAATGTGGTGCACTAGCTTCCAACCGAATCTTGATGGTTTTACAAATGCAATCTTTTTATACTGGTATCCGTCTTTACCAAACTTGATTGAACCAATAGGCATTGTATTCTTTGGTTGACTTCCATTTTTAAACCATCCCTTTTCTGATCCAGGAGCATGATAGCCTTTTGGTGGAACAAACATATTGACTTGACCATGTCCCCATTGTGTTTTGATACCACTTCTAATATTGAACTTATCTCGAAATTTGTCAGCTCTGAGTTTGGTGATTTTATAGCCAAAGTGTTGTTCGAATAATTCCATAACCTGATAACTAGTTCTCCCAGGTATATTTTGTCTTAACCACTGATCTTCTTCAGTTGTATATTTGTATGCGATTCCGCTTGGCATATAATCTCTCCTAGTTATTTTTTGTGAACTCCACCTAAATAAGTAGCAGCTCTTTCCTTTTCTGCATCCTCTCGATTCCACATGACATAAAGCATGCTTGTAGCGATATCATCATGGTTGTACATCTTAGTTAGTGTTTGCCATGAACCACCATTAAGAATGTACTGGTAACCAAAGGTTTTTCTTAAGCTATGCAAACCAAAGGTGTAATTAATTCCTATGGACTGGGCTACTTTACTGACAATTGAATGACCTTGCTGTCTGGTGATTGGATTAAAATATCCTATGCCATCTTGTTTTGTCTTTTGGCCCATGAACATGTAATCGTACTCTGTAAGATTGTTTCGTTTGACATAATCAATGATGTCCTGATGGAAATCTTTGTTCATTCTAAAGTTTTGCATCTTACCGGTTTTGTTCTCCTTTATGGATACATACCCTTTAATTACATCTTTGACTCTTAACTGTAGAAGATCCTCTGCTCTGAATGCTGTATTGAATCCGACCAAGCAAAACATCCAGTTTCGATCAGCTTGATATCTCTTAACATCTGTCTTAGCTTGTTCTCTTAATTTCAGTAAGTAGTACATGAATCTTTCAATTTCTTTTGGATCCTTTACTGGCA
>DITO01000078.1 GCA_002422065.1 Erysipelotrichaceae bacterium UBA6182
CTGGTTTAAGTGCAACGATGTTTCACATTATGACACACGGTGTATTAAAAATAGGACTGTTCTTAAGTGTTGGCGCATTTATTTATCAAACTCATCGACGTAGAATTATTGATCTTGAAGGCATCGGTTATGAAATGCCACTTACCCTTACGGTGTTTGGTTTTTCAGCATTAGGCCTTATCGGTATTCCTGGAACCATGGGATTTATGAGTAAGTTTTATTTATCAACTGCACTAATTAACTCCACAATTCCACTTGCATTGATTGTGGTCATTCTATCAAGTTTTCTAAATGCTGTTTATTACATGCCGATTATTATTAATGGTTTCTTAAAAGATAATCATCGTAAAGATAGAGACTTCAGTGTCGATAAACTACCAATTACGATGAAGATAAGTCTTGTTAGTTTACTCATCATCAACGTTTCCATTGGATTTTATCCAAGTATTCTAAAAGATGTCATTGATATGGCCATTAATACCATGATACGAGGTGGACTATGAATCAGATTCTATCAACCCTCATTATTACATTACCATTATGGTTCATAGGCTTTGGGCTTGTGGAAGTTTTTTTAATGCCATTGGTTGGAAGTCAACGCTCTAAGTTAAGAAAAACACTTTCAGCATTGTTTATTTTGTTTGCGACTGGAGTCATTATTGCATTGTATCCATTAGTTACTCAAGCACCTATTGTATATCGCTTTGATGATATCCTAGGCTTTGGCGTTGTCTTTAGAATCGATTTCCTAAACTATATTCTCATGTCTTTTGCTGGAATTATGTTCTTTATCGTAGGAATATTCGCAGTCAATGATATTACCCACGAAGAACATCAACGCTCTTTCTATTTCTTCTACATGCTGACATTTGTTGCTGTTATTGGATCACTTATGGCAGCAGACTTATTAAGTTTTTTCTTATTCTTTGAACTTATGACTTTCTCTACTTATGGCATGATTGTTCATTATCGCTGTCAAAGTGCTTATGAAGCAGGAAATGAATATATCTATTTAGGTATTATAGGTGGATTAGCCATCTTAGGTGGAATAATCACACTAGGAGCCTATACAGGCTCATTAGAATGGGTCAACTTAGCTGAGAAATTCTCAATGTTAGGATTTACCAAGTATGTCATTGGTGGGTTATTCCTTTTAGGATTTGGTATGAAAGCAGGGGTAGTTCCACTACACTTTTGGGTACCACGTGTTTATGAGAATGCACCATTTACTTTTGATGCACTTTCATCTGCGATATTAACCAAAGTCGGTGCCTATGGAATCTTTAGAGTAGCCACAGTACTATTCTTTTCAGATACAACACTTCTTAATTGGGATGATGCTCTAAGGTGGGCTACTGCGAAAGAATTTGGAGTTGTTATTATATGGATGGGTATCCTCACTATGGTTATTGGGGTTACATTAGCACTACTTGAAAGTAATGTTAAACGCATGTTAGCGTATCATTCCATTTCTCAAATGGGTTATATCGTCATGGGAATTGGTGTAGCATCCTATTTAGGTGTTAAAGGGGCTATGGGGTATAGTGGTGCACTATATCACATGATCAATCATGGAATCTTTAAGACTTTACTGTTTATGGTGGCAGCAGTGGTTGTCATTAAAACTAAAGAAACCAACATGTATCGCTTAGGGGGATTAGCAAAGCGATTCCCAGGATTAGCCTTCTTAGCACTATTTGGAGTTTTAGGTATTATGGGAGTTCCACTCTTTAATGGATTTGCTTCTAAATCGATGCTCCATCATGCGATTGATGAAGCCATTAAGTATGGAGATCCATCATTTAGATATGCAGAGATGTTATTTACACTTGTAAGTGCAGGAACAGTTACATCGTTTATTAAGTTTTATTCTTTTATCTTCTTAGGTGAAGAAAAAACTAAGATTAGAGAAAAAACAAAGACAACACGTATGATGTATGTTGCTATGTCAATATTAGCCGTTGCTATTGTGCTTATTGGACTAAATCCTCGTTGGATTCTTGATACACTTCTTATTCCTGCCGTTCTCGCTTTCTCTTATGATCCTGCATTTATCGCAACATATCTATCTGACATGGTGTTCTTCAATATCAAAGACATCACAATTATGGCTCAAGTCATTGCGATGGGATTTGTTATCTTCTTTGTAGGAATCAAACTTGATTTATTCCATTTACATCTACCAACATGGTTAAACCTAGAAGCGATGATTTATAAACCAGTCGAGAAAATGGGTGAGAACTTAAGTGATTATGTCGTTGATCATGTGGAGAGACCTCTAATGTTAGGGGATGTCTTCCTTTATGTCATACTATTATTTACATTGCTATTAACGATGTTATTTAGACTATAGAACTATATCTTATGAGTATCATGAGGAGAGTAATAATTACCTAACTGTTAACTGGTTCTTTCATACTATAATTACTATTCAATAAATCCCCTCTAAGAAAGGAGAATTGCATGAATCAAATCATACTTTGGATATTACTGCCATTGCTTGTGAGTGCGTTAATTCTTCCTTTTCTAAAGCAGTTTTTCTTAACCACAAAAATTATCTTCATGAGTTCCATCCTTATTTCCACACTATTCACATGGTGGTTCATGATG
>DITO01000083.1 GCA_002422065.1 Erysipelotrichaceae bacterium UBA6182
AGTGTAGACTCAGCAAACTCTTCAAAGAAGAGATTAACAATATGTCCATAAGAATGTTGGTGTTTTTGAACATTAACCCCATGTTTTTTCGCTAGATCTAATGCTTCTTGAGTAGAACTGACTTGGTAGAAATCAACACCAATGGCTTCTTTAATTGCATCGACCATGTGTATACGTTTGAAAGGTCCTTGAAGTGAAATAACTTTATCATTCCAAGGTGTATCTGTGGATTTGTTTACTTGTTGTGCAATGTATTCCAAACAGTTCTCAATAACAACCATCATTCCTTGCATATCGGAGTACGCAATATAGGCTTCAATTGTTGTAAATTCAGGATTGTGTTTTGGAGACATCCCTTCATTTCTAAATAAACGTCCTATTTCATACACCCCTTCAAATCCACCGACGATTAGTCTTTTCAGTGGAAGTTCAGTTGCAATGCGTAAATAGAAGTCCATATCTAAAGTATTATGGTGTGTCACAAATGGACGAGCAGCAGCTCCCCCAAGTATCGGTGTAAGTACAGGGGTTTCTACTTCAACACATCCAATAGAATCAAAATACTCACGCATTGCCTTAATGATTCTAGGGCGTTTACGAGCGATTTCAAAGGAGTCTTGGTTCATGATTAAGTCAACATATCTTCGACGATAGCGCTCTTCCTTGTCCTCTAGACCGTGAAATTTACTTGGTAGTGGACGTAGTGCTTTACTTAAATGAGTTATCGTAGTTGCAAAGATAGAGAGTTCTCCATGATTGGTTCTGAAAGCATATCCTTCAACCCCAACAATGTCTCCTAAATCAAGATGTTCGAAGTATTCAAAGGTTTCTTCTAAGACAACATCTTTCTTAACATACACTTGGATTTGACCTTCTTGGTCTTGGCAATGAAAGAATCCAGCCTTACCCATTACACGTTTTGTCATGACACGACCAGCGATAATAAAGGTTTTCTCACTAGGATCTATAGCTTCTAGAGTTGCTTTATCAAAAGATTCAAAGCGTGTTTGAATATCTTTAGAAAAGGCATTCTTCTTAAATGCGTGCCCAAAAGGATCGATTCCTTTATCTCTTAATTGTCTCATCTTATCGCGACGGACTAGTTCTTGGTCATTTAAATGTTGCTCACTCATAAATATTCCCTTTCATTAAATATGATTCCATAATCTGAATCATTTCTTGTTTGGTTTGTGCATTCACAAGAGAATGCTTAATTTGTGATGAATGAGGTAATCCTTTCAGCATCATTGCGGAATGGGTTCTCATTTCACGTACACCAATGTATTCTCCTTTATCTTCACATATTGAATGAATGTGTTCAAGGAAAACTGACATTCGCTCACTTGGATTAACAATGTATTCTTTATCTTCTAATCCTTGGATAAGTTCTTGGATGAACCATGGTTGTCCCCAAACACCACGAGCAATCATAATTGCATCAACACCGGTGTATTCAAGCATCTCTTTAGCCTTCGCAACACTTGTGATATCACCATTTCCAATCACAGGAATGGTAAGTGATTCTTTTACTTTTTTGATAATGTTTAAATCGACTTGATTAGAATACATATCTGTTTTTGTACGACCATGGATGGCTAGTGCATCTACTCCTGCTGCTTCCAGTTTCTTTGACATCGAAACAGCATTAATGCTTTGATGATCCCAACCTTTTCTGATTTTCACAGTGAGTGGTTTTTGAATTACCTGTTTTATAGCATAAACAAGTTCAGCAGCATGGTCTTCTTCCTTCATTAAAGAAGCTCCACCATTGGTTTTAACAACCTTACTGACAGGACATCCCATATTGATGTCGATAATATCACATGCACTGTGATCATTAAGGTAGCGGGCTGCTTCAATCATATCTTTAATGTCACGTCCAAAGAGTTGCATGGACACAAGTCCTTCATGATTATCCTTGATACACATGTCTAAGGTATTTTTGTTCTTGTACAGAATTCCTTTGTCTGAAATCATTTCTGAATAGACTAATGCGGGTCCATATCGTTGTATAAGACGACGAAAAGAGCGATCACTCACTCCCGCCATCGGTCCTACGATGATTTTATTCTTTAACTTAATGGACCCTATATTCATGAATAGATTCTTTTTCCTTCTTAATCTCTAATAAGACATCTAATGAGAAATGATAGTTCTCTTTACAAAATTGACACTCGATATGTGCTTCTTGATCTTCTCTTATTATATCTTTAAGATCAACCATATCAATAAGTGACAATCCTTTACGCATACGCTCATATGAACAATCACACTCATATGAAACATCTTTTTCTTCTAGGACTTGAGTGTCATCAAATAGTGCTAACACTAGTTTTTCTACACTTGGTTCTTCAAGGTAGATTGTAGAGATTGGTTTTAAGTTTGCGATGACATGTTCAACCATCTGGATATCAGCTTCATCATGTCCTGGCATTAGTTGGATTACAAGTGCACCTGCACTTGCGATTGAACCATCTTCATTAACGAGGACACCGACAGATATTGCGGTAGGTGTTTGTTCTGATGTTGCGAAATAGGTGGTAAAGTCTTCTCCAATTTCTGATGAGACTAAGTTTACTGTTGAAGCAAAGTTATGTTTTAACCCTAGGTTTTTAACAACACTAAGTGTTCCTTCTCCAATAGCACCTCCTACATCAAGTTTTCCACTGACTGGGTGTACCATGTTAACATGAGGATTAGAGATGGTTGCTTTGATGGTTCCTGAAGATGTGGCAACCATGACAAGTTGTCTTATTTCATTTGATCCTTTTAAGGTAGCAGAAATAGATTCTTCTTTTGCCTTCAGCATTCCTCCCATGATATATCCGATGGAAATAAAGCGTCCTAGAGCGGCAGCCGAAGTTGGGTATAAGTCAAAGAGCTTTACAAGATGACTTACACTTTGTGTTGAATTCACTGCCATTATTCTTATGTTTCCTTGATGGGCTAAGGCTTTGATTAAACGATCTTTCATAACATCACCTTTTCCTTTCGCTTTAAAATCCCCTGACAACAGGGGATTATTTTATGCTTCTGTTGCTACAACTTCGTCGTTTTCATATAGTTTCATGATTTGCTCATGAGTTAGCGTTTCGTATTCGATTAATGCTAAAGTAATTCGGTCTAATAAAGGACGGTTATTGATGATAAGTTCTTTAGCTTTTGCATAACAACCATCAATGATTGCACGGATTTCTTTATCGATTTCAAATGCAATTTGTCCAGAATAATTACGTGTCGATGAATAATCACGACCTAAGAATACATTACCACCTGATTTTTCATACTGAATTGGTCCCAGTTTACTCATACCATAACTCATGACCATATCACGAGCAATGTTTGTTGCACGTTCAATATCATTGTATGCTCCACTTGAGATTTCATTAAGTACTACTTCTTCAGCAACTCGGCCTCCTAAAAGACCTGTGATTTTCGCAAGTAAATCTGATTTAGTTGCCATCATTCTTTCATCTTTTGGTGTCATTAAGTTATATCCACCTGCAAGTCCGCGAGGGATAATGGTAACCTTTTGAACCATATCTGCTTCTTCTACAAGAAGACCAATTACTGCATGACCTGTTTCGTGAACAGCAACAAGATGTTTTTCACGTTCTGAATATTTACGAGACTTCTTAGCTGGTCCCATCATAACACGGTCTACAGCTTCATCTAAGTGTTCCATACTAATGACTTCTTTTTTATCACGAACCGCAAGAATTGCAGCTTCATTAAGTACNNATCGCATGACGTCCACGTTTATCAGGAAGTGATACTGTGATTTGGCGATCGAAACGGCCTGGGCGAAGTAATGCTGGGTCTAATACGTCTGGTCTATTCGTTGCGGCAATGATGACAACTCCTGTGTTATCACCAATACCATCCATTTCAACGAGTAGTTGGTTTAGAGTTTGCTCACGTTCATCATGACCACCACCAACACCTGTACCACGTTGACGACCAACGGCATCAATTTCATCGATAAAGACGATACATGGAGCAGTTGCTTGTGCTTTTTTAAACATGTCGCGGACACGGCTTGCACCAACCCCGACAAACATTTCCACAAAGTCAGATCCTGAGATTGAATAGAATGGAACATCTGCTTCCCCTGCTACTGCTTTCGCTAGTAAGGTTTTACCTGTTCCTGGTGCTCCTGAAAGTAAGATACCTTTAGGAATACGTGCTCCCATTTTAGCAAACTTCTTAGGATTCTTTAAGTATTCAATGAGTTCAGCCATCTCTTCTTTTTCTTCGTCTGCTCCAGCAACATCATCGAAGCGAACACGAATGTTTCCTTCTAGACGAGCTTTAGAACGACCAAATTCAAAGGCTTTGTTGTTGTTACTGCCATTCATTCTCGTTAATAAGAAGAACGCAAAACCACCAAACAACAAGAATGGCACTATTTGCAATAATGCATCTACAAATGCATTAGATTCATAAGGATTTATGATGGTGACTACAGCCCCTTTAGACTGTAATCTCTCTACAAGGTTATTAGTAGCCTGTTCTGTATTTGGAATACGTGATGCGAAAGTAATCGTTTGATTGCCTT
>DITO01000037.1 GCA_002422065.1 Erysipelotrichaceae bacterium UBA6182
TCACCTATACCAGATAGAGATGCAGAACTCGAAGACATAAGTGGGATTGCCCATGGGAGTGATTCTGTGGGCACGTCAGCGATAAATTCTGAGTGTACTCCAAATACTCTTACTTTCACTCTACCCAACTTGAGTGGGTCAGAAATTCTATCCTCCACAATCCCCATGTAAAAATTATTGTTCATAATGTAATTTCTTTTGCAAATGAATCGGAGACAATTTCCATATCCATCATGTGTTTGCCATTAATGATTTGGTGTCGAATGGCCGTGACTAGATACTTACCTGTGAAGTATTCCATGTTCGCATCGGTATTGATTTCCTTCTTAACGATCTCTGTATTCTTTGGCATGGTATAAGTAATCATCTGACCAACCTGCATATCGGTTCTTCCAAATACTTTAATGTTAAATTTGAATGCCCGAATCTGTTCTAGTAGAGAATTTCTCTGAAGGAAGATATCATGTATTTTCTGAGACTTATAAGCACCAGTCAAATAATCATTCTTAGCTAAGAAGTGGAGAGATGCTATTTTTTTCTTAATCAGACTAGAAGACTTCAAAGGCTTCTCATTGGAGTGATTAGTTTTTCCAAAATCACCAATGTAGTCGTAAGAAGTTCTTTTGATATTTTTGGTAGTCATGTCATATGTATAGACTACACCACCATACATACCAGCTGATAAATCCCGGATGTAGTCAAATGTATTTTGCATTTCTATTTGTTCAACAAAACTATATTTTTGATCTAAAGAAGCACCATGACCCAATGTAGTATCTGAACCTACGTCTGCATAAACATAGTCTCTAATTGGTTGATTAGAAATTAGAGTATCGATTGAGATGAATTCAAATTCTTTGTTGTTTTCAAAGAACAGAAAATTAGAAACACCCCGAGAATTAAGACTCTTGGTAGTGAGCCAATTTATAGTTTGAAGCGGCGTCCAAAATGGAGCAACAAAAGGGTAATCATTTGAAGTGGCGTCAGAAACTAAAGTCTGTTTCGACGCCAAAAAATTTTCGTCGGCAAAAATAGATTGAACAGTAGAAGTTATCTTACCTTTATAAGCCTTGGCAACCTTAGAATTGACTGAGTTTATAAGTTCAACAGAACAGAAGTGTAGAATATAGCCTGCCATACGTTTCTTATGAGCAAGACTAGATAACTTATAGATATAGAAAGTTTTTTTGATTTTTGATTTCAGAGATGGCGTTTCTAATTCTACATACAATAACTCTTCGCCAACCAACGGGAGTGTATTAATCAGGTCCAATGCATCGACCATGACGATATAACCAGACATTGTGTTGGAAAAAATGTCTTCATATATTGTTAAATCCGCCACCAAAGCCGAAACGTCTAAAAGTTTACCGCGAGCCTCAATCTCCAGTCTTAATACATTTACCTCACCAGGTACTGTAAGCGTACTTTTATAATCTGCCATAGCTTAGAGAATTTTTAAATTGAGTCACGAATTCGGACAATAGTTCTATTCTTAGCAGTTTAATGATTCTTTTCTCATCATTAAGTTTTTCTTCATATTCATAGAATGTGATTGGAATATATTCTAGATTACCTTCAATTCCGGGATTATTGGGTGGTACCCAAGGCGTTATAAATTCTTTGATCTCACCTGATACTAAATTATCTTGATTAACCCAATGTTTAACGGAGCTTGCATATTCGCCATATTTATCTTGGCAATATAGATTGAGTTGGTTAGCACTTAATGGCCATTCAAAATCTACATTGTGAAGTTCATTATACATCAAGATGACCCAATGAAATTCCGGTGACTTGTAATAGCCATATGCCAAAGACTCTGGAGTTTCTCCATCGGAAATTTCATACAAAGAATAAAGATCAGTGTAGTTTTTATACTCAGTAAAAAACTTTGATCTTACCGTTATATCTTTAGCTGCGTCAACTACACCATTGAATTCATATGCTGTAAATGGAAGATTAGAAAAATAACTCATTTTAATGTCCAGATGTTATAACTGAAGTTTGGCTGTCAACTCTGTTACGATCGATAATTTCGAGTTCTTGGAATTCAAGAGACATATCTACCATAGGAGGGAAACCGTCTGGTAAATTGCCCCAAATATTAGAATTTGGAACATAATTCACAGAAACATTTTTAAGAATACATGGTGCTATTCTTGGTATGGCGGAATTTTCTTCTGCACCTTTCATGAGCTTAATCTCGAATTCGGCTGGAAAGGTGTAGTAGAGTTTGGACTCATTTAGTTCTGGTAATGCATAAAATCTAAGAGTTTTAATTATTTCTTGGATAATCTTAGATTCGTTTTGGCTTTTTGGTGCGAGCGTATAGCGGAATCTATAGTTTCTGAAGGAAATATCTTTGAAAAGAGTTTCTTTTTTCGGATTAATTGCCTTACGATCACGAGCGAACATTCTATCTTTAGAAGTTACATCACCAACACCCACTGCAGACGAACCTCTATTTAGTAGGCCTGTTGCTAAATCATTTAACAAAACACGCATAGTGGCAGAAACACCACCGGATCCCACAGAATTTAAAAAATCATTAGCACTAGATAGACCATCGGCTGTAGTTTCATCATAATTAATTGATGTATCAACACCATAATCATTGGGCATCGGAAGAACTACAACTCTATCTAATCTAGATAGGCCTGGTTTCCGTGTCCAAGTTTGTTTTGAAACGGCTTCGTCACCATATTTTCTTCTAGTTTCGCTATCAACGAACTGCTCATTATCTTTTTTAGAGCCAAGATCCATCACCCTTCCATCCATGGTGGCGCCGATCTGAGTATTAGCTATCACAACTGGTCCTGTGGCGGTGTCACCCTGTAGTTTTGATCCATCTGTGGCAGAGTTAATGTTGATCATCATCCAGGCAAAATCATTACCGATTTCATCGAGATCCGAATTACCCAAATATTCAGGGAAAGACAAAGTTCTTTTTCCTTGAAGTGCTTGAATGTTTGTACTATTTTTAAAAACAGTAGATTCTTGACTTTGTGGGACTGATTCTGTAGCCATGGATTCTTTCATTAAATACTATCTCAATAAACTATTTAATGGTTAAAACTAAATGTCTACACTAAAAGACTTTGCCGCGGAATTAACAAATTCCAATATAGCCAGACCATATCTTTACTATGTAGATATCGCGCTACCACCTGCCTTGGTTGGAAAGATCGATCAGCGTATTGTTTCATTATTCTGTGCTGGCGCTGCCACCCCACAATT
>DITO01000203.1:0-2344 GCA_002422065.1 Erysipelotrichaceae bacterium UBA6182
ACACATTAAAGAAAGACTCAAAAGCACGATAATACACATTTGAAGCAAACATCTTTGAGATGAATGAAGTGGTCAGCGGGTTTAAAAAGAAAACAGCTAACAATAGAAAATGTTTTACAAGATATGCGTTTGATTTGTCGTTACGATTATACAGAACGAGTAACAAAACGCCAAGCCAACGAAATGCATTCAAAGTATTGTCAACCCAACCAGAATGCAAGAATAAGTAGTTCTTGACCATATCGTATGTCGCATGATTGTTAAAATAATGACGCATGCTCCAAATGTATTCAGGGTCAAAAACAAACATATCTAGAAGTGAATATAGGATTGCGATGATGGGAATGATACCAATGAAAATCATATCTGCATGTTTTGATATCCAAGTATTGAATACAAGCAGATACTTTGAAGCTAACTTAAAAGAAAGGCTTCCATAATACACAAGTGTTATCACGAGCAAAATTGGGAATATTGATGGATGGTCTTTATATGTAACAGCTAAAACATACAAGACCATTGGAATTCCAATTATTGATGTATCTTCAAATGCCGTTTGGTTATTCGACTTGTAAAAGTAGTATGCAAATCCCAATAAGATTGAAAAACCTATAAAAAGCGAAGATGATGAAGCTGACAAAGATGCCCCAAAGACAACTGCGATTAAATACTTGTAATTCACATTGCTTTCTTTGATCATTCGATAGAAATAATAAATCATCATCGCCATGAACAAAGATCGCCAAGTATTGCCATAATAAGCGAATGCTGTCTTCCAATAGTAAAAATTTGTGAAGAAGAGGCTGAAGAAGATCAATGTGTGTTTGATAACAGGACTCTTTGTTTTGATATAGTTTGCCATATCCAATATCAGCAATCCAGAGATAATCGCATAGAGTGTGCCTAAACCCCAGGTAAGCACAACGATGTTATCGATGTATGCCCCAATTCGAAATATATTGTGAAAGCTATTTACCATCAAAATAAAGGACCCAGCGAAATGATAGTATCCTTGAAATAGGTATACTGTTACAAATTCTTCGCCAACCAAACCTGTCCATAAGTTAAAATTGTTCAACTGATCAATACTTATATTTTGACTGATGTAATTAAGATACATTTGACCATCCGCATAAGTAATATCGATGGCTGAATTATAAAAGACAATGAAAAATAAACTAACCGAAAGCACAAGCCAAATCGAATCAAGCTTTAAATACTGTGTAATGTTCTTAACTAAGAAAAACAGTGAAACAATCGACAACAAAATAAAAACAATTAATGTGATTAAGTGGATGTAGAAGCTCGGCAAGTTAAACAATTGAATTGGATAGTAGAATAGTTGTAAAACGAATAAAATAGCCGCAAAACCTAATGGTGCGGTATATTTCATATTTAATAAGTTAAAACGATCACGTAATAATGATCCAGCAGTCGTTGATAGCCAAATCACTAACGCTACGATGATGAAGATCTTAAACAAGACAAGGACCCCCTATCGTTTAATTTGATTTTCGAAATACATATTCAAACGGTATTCCATGTCGATACGATTGTAATAGGCCATCGTATCCAAAATTAATGCGACGATCAAAAATAATGCAGCCATAACAGCAAGACCACTTGCCAAAATTGCAGAAGGAACAAGTGTTATATAGTGTGTCAAAATGAATTCATAGATGACCGGGACGCCAACAACCAATGAAGCAACAAAAAATATAAATGACACTAAAGCAAAGAACAGCATTGGTCGTGTGTTCTTAAAAAGCTCATACAGAATATTCAAAACTTTCGCACCATCCCTAATCGTATTCAATTTAGAGAAACTACCTTCTGGACGATCTCGATATGTAATCGCAGATTCCTTAACCTTGAAGTTATGATTGAGTGCGAAAACCGTCATCTCAGTTTCAATTTGAAATCCTTTACTTAGAATAGGAAAATTCTTAACAAAGAATCGACTAAAAACGCGATAGCCAGTCATAATATCACGAATGTCACTGTTAAAAATACGATTAACGAGTGTTTGCACCAATTTGTTCCCGAATTCGTGAAAGTTTCTCTTATTTTGTTCCTGGTAGCGACCATTTGATAATCGATCTCCAATGACCATGTCAGCTTCATTACGGACAACATGCTCGATCAAACCATGAACTTCTTCAGCAGGATAGGTATCATCGCCATCGACCAATACATATACATCTGCTTCAATCTCTCTAAACATAGTTCTTACAACGTTCCCTTTGCCTTGACGACCTTCACGTCGTACGATGGCTCCAGCCTTCTGAGCAATCTCAATTGTACGATCAGATGAATTGTTGTCATATACAAAAATATCCGCTTC
>DITO01000203.1:2419-19826 GCA_002422065.1 Erysipelotrichaceae bacterium UBA6182
CAGGTGTAGTCGATACTTTTTTATAAACTCCAAAGGTAACTGTAGTATTCGCCCATTCAGGCTTGACCTTTAACACATCAATGAAATCGTGTGAGGCAATGTTGCCTTCGACTTGTGTAAGTTCATTCGTAATCGCTACATCGATGAAACTACATTTCAAAATATTTGTGTTACATAAGTTTGCAACAACGTCTTCTTTAGTTTTGCCAACTTGGCTTGTCAACTTATATCCTTCCGCATATACGGACACCTTTAGGATTGAATTTTGATACTTGATTGTTGAAGTCTTAGCAGGAGTCGTTGATGCAACTTTTCCAAACAATGCGGTGTCAGTTGTTGGAATATAGGTCACTTCAATGTTGCTTTCAAACTCAAGATTATCTTTAACCCATTGACGTGCAATCGTTTCGGTCCAAGTTGATGTTTCCGGTATGAGGATCGAATAGTTTGGATCCATAACCGTCAACGTCAACTCTGTAAGTGTACGAACATCAGCCCAAGTGACTGGGTTCTGTTTGATGACATAACCTACTTTTTTCGAATCATAGCTTGAATCTGTCTCAGGAATTAAGATGAACTTAAGTTCTATCGGTAAATCCAAGTCTTTAATCCAAGATCGAACAAAGCTAATTGTCGTCATGTCACCACCATAATCTTGGAAATCTGGCAGTTTGTATTTACATTCTTCATAAATCTTATTTTCTTCAAGACTACAATTCAATTCATGCTTAATGACTTTGATAGTTAGATTGCTAAAGTTACTCGTTTTAACACCATATTTAACGTTCTGCCCAACAATGTAGTTGTGTACAACATTCTCGTTATACAATGCATTGCCACTTCTAATTTCATCGATCGTAAGCTTGATGTTTCGACTATTAGCCCAAGTTCTTGCGTCCGTCAGAGTCCAATTATTATTGGCCATTGTCGGCATGAAATCAGGTAAACGTTCGTGTTCTTGCTTTTCGTTGTATTCCTTCGCAAAATAGTCTTCCTCGTAAAATACTTTCTGAGCATTGAATTCTGTGTATATTTTTGCTGGTAATGTTTGTACTTCTAAATTAGATAACATCAATTTTCTCAAGTCTTCAATTGAACCCTCATAAGGTTTTGATATCCATAAGGGTAGTTGTAAACTTTCGTTATATGTGTAAGAAGAGTATCCCATAACACGTGACCCAGTAATATCAAGCATATAGGCTGGTTCCAGATTTGTCTTATTGATTGCCTTCATCAACGTGTTAAAGATTTCAATCAATTGGTTCAAAGACATATTGGTTTTAACATTGTTTCCTGCCGCATCCAATACAGCTAATGCTTTATTGATGTCCTTTAACTGAAGGGTTCGATCAATGATTGCCTGAATGACCTGCTGTTGGTTTTCTTGACGTTGATAATCACCACCTGGCATGTTGTAACGTTCACGCGCTAAAGCTAAAGCCATTTCACCCGTTGCCCAGAAACCACCTTTAGGTACCCAAACTGTATAGTGACCTCGCTCTTCATCTGAATTCTGACCAACAAATTCAACTGGCGAATCCAACCAAACACGATCCAATGCATCTACAATCTCAACAACACCTTTAAAATTGACTTCTACAAAATAGTTGACTTCGATATCAAACAAATCTTCAACCGTGTCAAGAGCACAATCACGGCTCACAGAAAAGGCATGACCAATTTTATCTTTTTGTTTATTAGGGTAACACGCAATCGGTACATAACTGTCTCGAGGAATGCTCGTCATGGTAACGGATAATTTAATGGGATTGTATGTCGCTAATATGAGACTATCGGTTCGACCCCCATCATTCCCCATAATCAATAAACTGAACGGTTCCTTAGTCACATCGATATCTATGACTTCTTGAGTGTTCTCAACCGTCGTGGTAAACTCATGGACGATTTCAGTTTTATCCAAGTATTCAAGATAGCCCTCATAATCACTAAATTGATTATAATAATCCGCAGGCAAAGCAGCCACATCGATCTGCTTCTCAAATAAGCCCAGTAGCAAATCGTTATACGATAAAAACTCAATAAAGCTGATATTCAATCCTAATGACTCAACCTCACTTTTAACGAAAGCATTACGATCATTATCTTCAGAATTTGATAAGATGCCCATACGCGTACCATTAAGGGATTGAGCATCCGTATACTTAATTGAATCATAAATTACGAACGCACTTCTCATTTCAGTGCTTTGTGTTGGATCCACAATGACATTGTTGATGCTTGAGTTGATCCGTGATACATAGAAAATCGTAGTCACTAGCAGGAGTGAAATAACGGTTAAGACAGCTAAACCAACGATCTTAAGTTTTCGATTCTGTTCAATAATTCCTTCTAGAGAAACGATTCCAAACAAGAGAATGATTACGAAAACAATTCCAAAGGCAATTAGAAATAAGCTAAAGTTCAACCGCATAAAGCGAAGCGATAATAGTATCGTTAAGAAATATAAGACATACGTAATGACAATCGCAATAAGATTCGCAAGATTATCGAGTTTTTTAAAATGATTCATTTTCATATTAATAGAACCTCACAATCTCAAATCGTCCATCTTCATTTTGGATGACTGTGAAAGCAGCCCAATTTGGAAATTGTTGTGGATCGACTTTCTCATTCGCTTTGTACGTCCATGACGCTTCGACATAGAAAGATATGTACTCATCTCCATAGTGATCAAAGGTTGTGGAAAAGCTCGCATCATTTGTTGTAATAGCATCAACTTCAATCAAATCTGTCATGACCAATCCTTGACTCAAGAAATTCTCCATATTTGAATAAAAATAACGACGTGCAGTCTGCTTAAAGTTTAAATTTTCTTTACTGAAAATAAAGTCTCCACCACCAATATCATATGGACCTTGTTTGTTTGACCAAGTGTAATAGTCCGCCACAAAGCTTTTGACGACTAGTTCTATCGCATCCATGTCGTATTCAAGGTTCTGTTCCAATTGTGCCGTTAAGTCTTTAAAGAGTTCTTTTTGAAGCTCAGTTGGTTTACCCTTCAATGTATAATATTCATTTGAATATACGACTTGTTCGCCTTCAGATGACATCAAATCATTTAGATTAAAATAGAATATACCAGCAAAAAATGCGATACTGATCACTAAGCTGATAATGACGTATCGAAAATATAAATGCATCTTGTTTCTTTGTTTTTCACCCATATCGCTACCTACCGTTTCAAATAATAACATATGCACATATTCTTGTCTAACCGCATCGAACCTTGTGATTATATCAAAGCCAACGTTTAGATTTGATTAAGAATAAAAACACAAATGAAATAAGGCTTATTAGAGCACCCAACTTTAGCGCATCCGGGAAATACTGTGCTTCGATTCTAAGTTCACCTGAAGGGATCTTAAAGCCGATGAATCCCCCATTTACTTTCTCCACTTCAACCAATTCACCATTGATGCGAACACTCCAACCTTTATCATACGCAATGGAAGTTACCATCCACTGTTCTTTATTGGAGTCAAAATTACCTCTGAAATAATTCGTTCCGATCTCGAAACCCTTGATAAAATCATGCGAAATACTTTCATACCATTGATCAAAATATTCTTCTGGGAATTCTATGTACGCTTCGTTGATGAATTCTTCTTCAGGAACTCCATAAAGATTCGTGACAGTGAATTCAACTTCATTAAAACTTTCTTCAACATAAACACTAGAATACTGAGGTTCATAACTATAGTATTCGCGTACGACCTGACCATCAAGTTTAAAGAGGATGCGTAACTCTTCACTTCTTGGCAATACGGTAGATACAATCGCCTTCGATTGAATTTGCTCAAATTTATGACTGTAATTGGTACCGAACGAAGATAAATGCTCGATGTTGCTCGTATTTCTAGGCGTCACATCCACATCATTGTATCGAACTACTTGATACATCAAGCTTTGCATTTTCTCCAGAGGAGTGAGTTTAGCCCAAACCTCAAAATCTAAAGTATCTTCCATTGCATACATGAAAGGTACGGGATAATTATTTCGATACACATCCACAGGCTGCTTATCGTATTGTACGGTCTCAAGATACTCATACCCATAAGGAATGTTGCTTCCACCAGTTAAGTCGAACCAATATTTACTGCCAAACATCTCTTTGTATTGCCACTTACCTGAATTTGCCCCGACAACCCAACCACCAGCACTTGCAATATTATTCTGGATAAAATCATCAATCTCATAATTGTAGACGGAGTGGTAGAATGTAAAGCCTAAATAGTCTTTACTCATTGGATTGTTGAAACTGTAATTCTCTAATACATCGATTCGATAAACGTCTTCGTCTATATCCTTAATTCTTTGAATGACACTGTCATTCGTCAGTTGGTAAGAAGGCAGTTCTTCGGCAGGCATGGAAATACTTGACACAGGATTAAAGAATATATTATATAGCGAGAAGTACGATTCAAATACGACCAGAGTCACAAGTAAAATCATTGTATATTTTGATTTGATAATCAAAGCAATCGCATAAAGCCAAATAATCAAACCTAAAATAATCACGTTTCGCTTAGCGATTGAATAATAGATTTCTTCATTATGAAGGCCTAATCTTCTAGAGTAGAAGTATGAACCAATCAATAACAGTGAAATCAATGTTGTCAAGATGAGTGTTGGTAGCTTTTTAAATGATTTTACTCGATCAAGCAAATACGAAACGGTATATGCATTTAAGAATATAAAGCTTACCATCCAACGTGTATCATCATTTCCTTGTAGTAAAAAATAGAGATTTGGAAAAAGCCCAAAAACAACATAAAACACATAGAATATAAGTAGCCCAATTTTATGTTTCTTATCTTTATCGACATAAAATAGGTGCGGTGTAATCAAGGGTGAAATAATCAGCGAGTAAACTGCCGCTCCTCCACTGTGCCCAAAGGAAGGCACAACGAACTTGCTCACCAAGGGATTAAAATTATTTCGATCTGCAATAGGTTGTAAGAAACTCGTGATATATCTGAACAGATCATTCTTACTGATTGTCTGAAGGAAATTTACACTACCCTCAATCCGTGGGGATGAAAGTAGAATAGATAAACTTGGATACATGAAGACTGCACTGATGCCCAATGCGAGAGCAAATATCAAAACAAACTTTGACCCATCGATCAAAGTCATTTTATAGTCAAACTTCTCTTGACTCACGATATAGCGAAACAATGTATATGGAAAAATAAAACCAGAAAATAAAATCATTAGGTATGGACTAATCGCAGATATGATCGAAATTGTTACAATCAGACCAACGTATTTTCGATATTCCACAAAATCTTCAACAAAGTAGAGGATCAATGGCACAAACAACAGGACATCGGTGAAATGTGAATAGTTGTAATAGCCTAAAGCAAATCCACTGAAAGTAATGATGCTTGCACCTGCCAACACAGACAAATTGGATTGACGGATCCGTTTGAAATATACACAAGAAAATAGGAACAATAACAGATGCTTTAGCATATTCACATATAGAAATGCATAGGGAATCATTTCTTTATCAGGAAGTGCCGCAAATAACAACCAGAATGGAGAAAACAGAAAATAGAATCCATGTGAGAAAATGTTTGCCCCCATGAAGAAGTTCCAGTCCCAAAATGTGATTCCAGAGGTTCGAATCAGATCATAACCATGTTGTACAAAACGGATGCCTTGTTCCATCATGTCATAGTGAAAAACCTGAACACCACCATTAAAGATCACATAATAAAGAACAATGCTAAGGATGATCATTGTTCCGAGTGTCATTGGCCAATTTTTCAGAAGGAATTGTTTAATTTTGCTCATTTCGTTTTAATTTGCTCTATAGAATCATATACATACGTCTTGTTGATGGATTTATCTCGCAACAGCATATCCAAATACTTTAGAATCATGGACAGAACCAAGAACAATCCAGAAAAGCTGATCGTAAGAAACATCATAGTTGTGGTCCAACCACTTGCAATGTTTTGAACGATGATATAAGAAGCAATAACATAACCAATCATTAACACTGAGAATGCAAAGAAGAAGAATGACAAACCAATCGAAATTGTTGAAGCGATGTGGGAATATCGAATCATGATTTCATAAGCTAAGTTAAACTTTGAACCAAAACTGAGTTCATTGTATCTGCTCTCCTTTAAAGGTTCATAAAATACATTCTTTGTAGGTAATCCAGAATAATGATATGTAGCTTTACGATAATTGACAGATGTGTTTAGGATGCCCACACGATTGATAGCACGACGCGAAATAATGCGTGCGGTTTCAGTGTATAAACGCATCTTTAGAAGCGATGATTTTTCAAGCAAATTATAGAAGATTCGATTAAAAAGTGAAGCCTTCTTTTTGGGTGATAAAGCGACGATATCAAAACCTTTCAAACTGGCATGATAGATATTGATCAGTTCAGATAATTTGTAATCCACATTCATCGTGTCCATCTCAAAGATGTAATCTCCGATGGCCATCTTTTGTCCAGAGCTCATCGCCAATTCTAGCCCATGGTAATAGGAAAGATTCAAGACGCTGACTGTCGCATTTAATTGGTCTTTTATGGACTTCACTTTTTCGATTGATCCATCTTCTGAAAAATCGTTAACCAAAATGATTTCAAAATTACTGAAATTCTCAGTCAATAATGCATCCAATTCAAGAATCAATTTTTCGATGATTTTTGCGTTATTGTGAACATACAGAACAACGGATACGTAGTTTTTTTCTTTTTGTTGATACATATTTGCTCCTATAAGACATCATCTAAATCATAGATGGTATTGATTTTCCCAGAGAATACAGTGATGAAACTTGGTTCTTGAGAATACTGTCGAATGATGGTAGGTCTAGAGTCATCAATCTCTGTTGTCTTCAAAATTGGCTTGATTGTATACAAAGATTCTACATACTCGATGTCGATGTCATCTTTCAAGTATTTTTTCGCTAGATTGTACATCTTTGGCCATGCGCTAATTGGATGACATGGGCAGGTATTGCAGTTCAATACCTGTTGAGGTGTACAATCTGTACAACTTTTCTGACAGTCAAAGGTAGGCAGTGCATCATAAGAAGTTTTGTGGGGTGTAAATGTTACAGAAGTTAAGGAATGGAGACCAGTCTTACCAAAAGGCATCAATGAGAAGAAAGGTCCATCCATGACAGTGACTCCGACATCTTCAATGTTCTTTGTGACTCGACATAGAATGATTTCACAAAGTTCATACTTAATATTTAACTTCTCAAACCCCAACATATCGAGTATCTGATTCGTACTCGCATACGTTGCATTCAATAAATAAGGTGTGGTAACCACATCATCCAAAAGTTCCACATGATAAAGCTTGTTTTCATTCTTGAACCCTTGGATCCGCTGATTGAAACGAATCTCAAAATTTTCGTATTTCTGACAACGTTCAAAAAGTTCTTCCCCTATCAAGCGCGCGTCAAAGGTATACTCAACGGTGTCAAACACACCATCGGTAGTCCCTGGAGTAAAGTAGATTTTTTCTGGAATTCGTTCATTAGGGATTTTATTATCAATGCAGAATTTCTCAAATTGTTCACCTGATGTCCACGAAAAGTCTTTCGATATTGCATATACTTTGCGGAATTGTTGGTTGATGGATTGATCAAAATCATCCACAAATCGTTGAAAATAGTCACGTGACTTAACCGCCGTTGAACGACTTCGTGGATAATGATAACCATTGTGCACACGCGCCTGATTGATGTATGTACCGCGCATGAAATGTTTCTCGTCATATTCTAAGACCAACACATTAAGACCTTTTTCAAGGCTTTTTTGTGCGGCATAGAGCCCATAAATTCCTGCACCAATGATGATGCGATCATAGTTTTTATTTTTCATTCAAGATTCCTGCTTCTATTCCTTTATCTTTAATATAGTCCAAAACATCAAATATTTCTTGTATCTCTAAGCCTGGCTTCATTTCAATCGAAACATAACGATCATAGCTTACCGCTTTCAATGTGTTGAATAACTGAGCGTGTAAGTCTGAATGATCACTTCGGATTGAGACCAAATATGGCTCACTAATATGGACATGCTTAATCCATTTGATATTCTCTATATCAATGATATCATGAATCGTTTCATTATTTTCGATGACGGTTCCTAAATCCAAGTTGATCCCAAAATTAGGATGATTGAATGATTTCACATATTCTAAAGCTTCATATGTTGTGTTCATGAAGTTCGTGTTATAAATCTTTGGGTTAGGTTCTAATGCTACGTGAATATGGTGTTCTAAAGCCATGTCCGCAAATCTTCCAAAAAACACACGGGAACAATCCAAATGTTCAACAGAATTCACATTCCGAACCGTGGGTGAACCAAAAACAAGTGTCTGAACATTCAAGTTTGACGCAAAGAGGAGTCCCTTCTCAAGAATACCCAAAACATAATCCACAGTTTCTAACGAATCAAACAGCTGAATATCCATTTTAAAAAGCAAGGATTGCATACTTGAGATTTCGGTAAAAAAAGTCCGATATTCTTTGAGCCATGCATTAACGTCATCTGTTGTAGATTCATAACCCTTAGACAGCGTTCTCAGAGGTGCGATTTCGATGGCGGAAAACCCAATGCTCAAGAGCTTTTGATAGATTTCTCTATCCCATTCAGCTTTCCACGCAATGTTAGAGATCGAAAATTTCATTTCTGATACTCCATCATAAATTTCTTAATCAACGAGAACATTTCTGCTTTGATATGAAGATATCCGCATTCTCCTCCAAAGAGATGTGCATATTTCGTTTTTATATTGTAAAACTGTTTTTTACGATTCAAGTTATTAACAAAGGACTGCTCAAATAAATATTGATAAAGTTCTCTTGCTTGTATAGGTTCCGTCACAAAGTTGATGACGGACAGTTCATGATCAATACACATCGTAATATGTTTGCGCAATTCGCTAAGATCATAAAACTGAAAAACGTCCTCAGAATCTGTAAACATCAAGCTTGAAATCTCATATCGTTTTAAACAAGAAACAACAGATTCCTCTTCTTTACCATCCCAAACATAATTGATACCTTGCTTGGGATATCTCAAAGAAATAAATCCATAATCATCTGTAGATAGTTTATCTTTCAAAGAAAGATAAAACGTTTCATTGAACAGAGCAGGTACTGGATACAAAATATCATGAATAAAATTTTTTTTAATATTTTGACCAAATAATCCTGGCAAACGAATGATGTGATGCTTGGGATAATGGTTCGCAACCCATTCCTCTAGAAAAAGGCGATTCAATCCATACGGATGATGGTTTTCTTTATCGATGAAAGTGTCTTCATCCACGTTGATTGGGTTTGGATAAACATCGATGGTTGAGATTAAAACAAAGCGTTTGATGTTTGCTTTGGTGAGTTGATCGATCAATGCTTGAATATCAGATAGATCTTGAACGGGTTGTTGATTCGCAACCCATTTCTGTGCTTTAACCCCCGCACAAATACACAGGTCATAGGTTTGACCTGCAATGTCTTGAATATTTTTCGAGTTGTATCGATGCGTGAAATCGTACTGTAAATCAAGATTCGATCCCACGAAGCCTGTATAGCCAATCAATGCCGTTCTCATTTATGCTCCTTCATTTTGCTTTCGATCGTTTGTGTGATGATGTAATTTGGACGATGCTTAGATTCTAAGTAGGTCTTCCCCACATAATCCGAAATCACGGATAAAATGACAAACTGAACCCACATCATCCACGCCCAGAATAAGTTCAAGTTAAAATCAGTGTTGATAAAAGTATAAATTGTATAGACCATAAGTAAAAAACCGTAGGTCATTGTGAAGCTACCTACGAATTTTAAGGGCTTGTCACTTGAGGCAAGAATGTTATGTTTTGCCAACTTCAATTTATTCTTAATATTGTATTTTGTCTTCCCTGCAGCTCGGTCGATGTCTTCATATCCGATATGGGTCGTCTTGAAGCCTACCCAAGACCACAAAGATTTAACATAACGATTCTGTTCTGAGAAGAGTAAGATCGTATTGACAACCTTACGTGACATCATACGATATTCACGTTCATTTAAAGGAACTTTGACATCACTGAAAAAATTATAGGTTCGATAGTACGCTTCAGAGAAAAGTCGAGTTGCTAAACCTTGACTCTTACGTGAGGAGCGATAGGTTCCAACTTGATCGTATCCTTCTTCTTCAATCAATCGCATCATCTCAGGAAGTAGACTTGGTGGATCTTGTAGATCCGCATCCATAACGACAATCAAATCCCCTTTTGCGTGAGCCAATCCCGCCTTTAAGACGCCCTCTTTACCAAAATTCCGTGAGAGGCTGATACCTCCAACATTTGAGTCCTGAAGAGACAACTCTTTAATGATCTCAAACGTACGGTCTTTACTCCCATCGTTCACGAAAAGAATCTCATAGGTACGATTGAGCTTTTTGAGTTCTAAGCTTAAGGCTTGGTAGGTCATTTCAAGAACGGCTTCTTCATTGTAGCAAGGGATGATGATGGATAAAGAATTCATAAATTCTCCTTTATTAAGTGATAATTCTAGTAAGAATCTTTCCAGTAGAAAATCAAAGTTTCATTTTGTGGCAAATCAAAGTATGTTTTGAAAGCTTTCATATGATAAGCGTCTTCAATCTCAATGTCACCACCATGAATCGTATAGATTGGATATCTTGGGAGCCAGATGCCATCCTTGTATTGCTCATAATAGACTTTATAATCCGCGAGAATCGCCAAACGTTCTTGTGTTATTTGGTGTACAGTTTGATATTTATTGCGAAGGATATTCGCATTTTGAACAATTAGCAGAATCGACAATATAGCCGTTAATACAAAAATTATCTTATTGATCTGAATTTGATTGATGACAAACATAATCACAAACATCAAATAGAAAACACTGTATACCATCAATCGATACCCGATCACAGGGGACATAAGCAAAGATGCACTGGACAGAACAGCCACAAACAACATAGGTGTTAGTGTAACTTTAGAATTCTGAAGATCAATGTGTACAATGTTTGCGATTAAAACCAAGGCGTAAATGAACCAAAACCCAAGAGATAAATATGAGTACTCATCCGCTAATATTTGAATAAAATCGAGATTTGGAACCAATAAAGCTATCCGTTGTGTAAATGTCATTCCTATCGCAATGATCAATACTGGGCTATAAGCCCATCTAATTATTCCTTTACCTTTTTGCCAGTTATAAACAACCAATACAGTACTCAAAATCAAAATTAGATACTTGTTTTGCGAAAAAGTAAAGAATAAAACATTAGGAAGTGTCTGCATAACTTTCTCAATCAAACTCAAACTCTGCCATTCAGGCATCTGACTTAATCGAATCGAAGATCCGGGGCTCAGTCCCCAAATAATATATGCAATCACAAATGATACGAACAATGCTAATTGAAACAAATCAATTCTCTTACTTTTGATCCACATCATGAGAATCATAAAAACATTCAACCCTAGACATCCAATGGCGATATTCTCCATCCCCAGTGGAAGATACAAAGCAGAAGCCATCGCAATTATCCACAAAAACCATGGTTTCTGTGCACTCGAGTTTTCTAGCAGCCAATATTGCACCCCAACATAGATCACAGAAATAAGAAGTGGAATCCCATAATAAACTGAACCTGTCGTCCATGTGAAAACTTCCATTCGAATGTTATCTTTTATAGTAAAAATAACCACCAAAAACACCAATGCATAAAGGATTGCATTCTTAGGTTTTATAATGAAAGCTCCAATCAAAAAGATCACAACATACATCGATGCGTTGAAAATTTCCCAAATACTCCGATTCAACATAAAAAAATGAACAGAAAAAAGCGTCATCAATCGACCTTCCCATCCCTGATACATGCCGAGTGCTGAGCCAATAATTCCATCCGACATAGCGTTGTTATGAAAAGCCCAATCATCTCCAGCTAGAGGTGATAATTTCGATATCTGGTAAAACCAAAAGAAAACACCCAATGCAATCACTCCAAGAATTAAGTTGTTCAAACTAAACAGTGTTTTTTTACTCATGTCATTCCTTTTTCAATAATCGACCAACAATTGCGTACATCTTTAGCTTCAACAGAATAAATATAATCTGGGTCTTAGCAGGGTATTCTTTGATGGATGGATCTGAAAACCATTTTTCATATCGCTTAGTCAACTCGTTCATATTTAGCGAAAAATACTCAATACGGTTCTGTTGATCGCCATTATTTTTTATACGAAGTGTGGTTAAGAACAGACCATGTTTGATTAATAATCGTTTAATCAAAACATCAAACTTTTTCTTATCCTCAACTTCAATCTCAAGAACATCTTTAACATTGTCAATTGCTTCGTAAATGTGAAACATCTTCATGTTGTTATTATGGACAATCGAACCTTTACGCTGAACATAATAATAGAGCGGCTCATTGACACGTGCAACACAATTGGCTCGATACAATAAGATTGGAACAATAAATAAATCCTCATACGATTTCCCGACCGGGAATCGTTGTGAAATGAAGAGCTCTCTTCTAAAAATCTTGTTACATGCACTGTTGTTGATACCTAGATAATCTAAATTCGATTTGATATCGACACAATCAAAATCTCCCGCAATTGCGATGTCTTGACGACCATCCTCGTAAATATAAACCATATCACAAGCAACGATATCCGCATTGGAAGCTTGTTGTTTATATAACATTTTTTCAAACATGGTTGATTCAACATAATCATCCGAATCAATAAAGGCCAGGAATTCTCCCGTTGAATGATCGATGCCATAATTTCTCGCATCACTCAAGCCACCATTCGATTTGCGAAGATATGTTATATTTCTAAATTGTTCAGCATAGTTTTTTGCGATGGCACTCGATTTGTCTGTTGAACCATCATCGACGAGAATGATCTCAAAGAGAGATGTGGTTTGATTGACTAAAGAATCCAAACATTTGGACAAATAAAGCTCAACGTTGTATATCGGCACAATTACGCTTAATCGGATATTCATCCTATGTATTTTATCATATAAGAAAGACATAAAGAACATAGGTCTGAAATGAAAATAGTTCAGATGTTTTTCGTTAGTTTACAACTTGTTAGGGTATAATTTTTTAAGTGGAGACATTTCTATGAAAATCACAAGCAAATTATTCTATACCTTTTTAAAATCATTACTAACCCTCTATGCACTCATCAATACATTTACTTATGACAATCAGTTGATGATTACTAACCATATACTCAGTTTACTCGCATTGATTGCTATCATTTTCATATTTGAAAAGTCAAATTTAGTGTATTCGAAACGATTACGAGTGCTTAGTCATTTCTTCGCAATCATTTATGCACTTACATTAGTTTTTGGATCTCAGCTTTATTTGCATGGATTTATTTCATATTTCGATCCAATTATTTATTTCAAAGTACTGTTCATTGAACTATTCATTTCACGTTTACTGATGTTCTCTGCCACAAAAATCTCCTCATACAAAGTCCCGGAATCAATGAATTTTAAGAGNNTTTGGTCTATTTATTGGATGAGTTATTATCCGGGTATCGTTGATATTGATAATACATTTAACTTCATGATGTACAACTCAAAGGAGTTCACCTCTCATCATCCAATTTTACACATCAGTTTGATTGGCTTTCTTTTTAACTTAGGAAATCGTTTATTCTCAGACTTTAACTTTGGAATATCGATATACATACTGTTTCAAATTTGCATAACTGCTCTCTGTCTTACTTGGAGTCTGCGACGATTATATGAAAAGCTTCACGTTTCGGCCATATTCATCTTAACAGCAATTGTTATTTACTCAGGAATTATTCTTCCCATTATCCCCATGAATGTTATTACGACCACGAAGGATATGTTGTTTAGTACTTTTTTGTTTGCCTTTTTTATCCTTAACTATGAGATGGTTCATAGCTACAGTACTTTTATGAAGAATAGAATCAATATCATGTTGTATGTTTTATTTGGTTTCTTGATTTTAGCTTTAAGAAACAATGCACTATACGCACTTCTTGCTTATACCATTGTGTTACTCATTTACTCTAGAAAAGTACAGAATTATAAAAATCTACTCCTTGTGATGATCATTCTCGGTTCATACTCAAGCTATTCATATGCAACACAGAAGACTTTAGATATCAAGGATGTGGATGGTGTAAAAGAAATGTCTAGTGTTCCTTTACAGCAACTTGCTCGAACTTACAATCGAAGTCCTCAATCACTTAATCGTATAGAAAAAGAATTAATACTTCAAATTGTCGGACCTTATGAACTTAGTCGTCACAATCCTTATTGGTCTGATTTTGTCAAAATTTATTTCAACCAAGAACATTTTCTAAACAATCGACAGGTTTACATCGAGCTCTATTTAAAATTGCTGGCACAGAACCCCTCACTATTCATTGATTCATTTCTTGAGAATACACTATTTAGTTGGTATCCATTCGCAATAAATGAGCCGCGCTACACACTGTACGATCGAAAAATTCAAGCTGCAGATTCCTCATTATTATTTATTACCGATATCAATTCACCAGCAAATGCAGATTCGAAATTACCTTTACTAAAGGAATTCCTAGAGAAAGTGAGTCATTCAACAATTGTTTATAGGATTCCTGTATATGCCCAGATGTATTCAATCGGATTTATGTTTTGGCTATTCCTATACTCAATTTATCTAAGTTTATATCGAAAAAAATGGAAATCGATCGTGTTCAATCTCTTTGTTCTACTTTATACCATGACATTATGGTTAGGACCTGTTATGTTCATTCGATATTTTCTGTACTTCTGGCTTCTAATCCCACTGACGTTACATGAGGTGTTCCATCCTCAATCGGATTGATACTTTTCTTTCTTCTTTTATATTCGATGAGAACGAAGTTTAAAATATTTAACCCAAAGAAGATCATTGATAGTGTAATACCTTGTTTAAATCCAAATGGCATAAAGTAAAACTTCAACTCACCTCCGCCAGAAGGTAATAAGAAAGATACAAAACCTCCATTGGTGCTATATGTTTTTAATGACTCACCATTCAATGTGATGGTCCAGCCCTTGTCATAAGGAACACTTGAAACAACAAAAACATCATCTTGATTATCAGCATAGGTCAGCAGCATGTTTGGATAGCGTTGAGCATGCTCAATTGAGAAAGTACTTGATTCTCTTGGAATTAAACTTTCCAATTCATCAAGATTTTCTGTATCAACAATTACCGTAGTATTGATAAGACTCGAATCTTGAAGTGATTCGTAGTTGTCATAAGAAATAACTTGATTGTAAGACTTGATGAAACCGCGATAATTATTGTTTCGATAGAGTTCAAAGTATCCATAATTTCCAACTCGATCAAAATTAAGATGCGGTAATTCGCCTTGATGTGTCACAACAGCATATTTCACACTTGTGAAATCAATCAAATTAGGATCTCTCAATTCAATGAACCAATCATAGAAGTAATCATTCTCTACAATTCGAAATAAATCATTATTTGAGGTTTGATAGGTGGTATCATAAGTCTTTACATCCATAAAATCGTAAATCAGGTTCATGTTCAGGCTGAATACCCAATAAATAGATTCATATGGTACAAATACACGATAGAAAGACTCTTTGTCATCCAAAGATTGTAAGTACTCCGTCAATTCCCTATCTCTGCCTAAAACAGATTCGACACTTCGAATCGTATTCCAATCAAAATTCTTAGAACTTGTTTTGTTAAAAGCTAAATGTGTTGTGAATGTGAGTTCAAAAACAACAGCAACCACAAGCAATAGTGCGAACGACTTCAAATGAGAGACTTTTAAAACAACGATGAATGTAATATAAATAACGATATAGATAACATAGATAGCCAATTGATCATAATTATTAGCAAATGTCAATCCAAAATTGACTTGATATGTATAAAAAGCAATCACAAAGATAAGTAAATACACAAGTGATGTTATCCATAATACTCTTTGGTTGACTTGTCTCGGATTCTCGATATAGGGTACGACAAGAATGATGCTAAAAATGAGAATGATGAATTCCCAACGAAGATTCGGCTCACTGAATCCATGCATTAAATAGCCACCGAATGGAAAAATCAATAGTAACCCAAGCAATATAAACAATATCTGATTGTTTCTTCTTACTTTAAGATCATTATGAACAAGTGCTTGTGGAAGTAGAAGTGCCACAAGAGATCCAGACCAAATATAGCTTTCCAAATTGTAATAAGATGATACGAACATGCCGTTCAAAGATGATTGCATAGGTAAAAGATAACTCATCACAATGTTGTAATAAGTTGAGAGATGTGGGTAAATCAGTAAACTACTGCTGACGTTTCCAACTCTTGGATTATCAATGATTGCATAGAAAGTCGGGACAAGAATGAAGGCTGTTAGGCCTACACCTAACACTGCATAGATGAGGAATTGTAAGAACAAGTAAATTGATTTCTTGAATTCTACTTTATCTTCATTGATTCGATAAACAAAGTAGATCACACTAAACAAAGCCAGCGTATAAAATAAATAATAGTTGGTAATGGTCATTAAGGTGACCATTGCAATGAAGAAATAGGGACGTTTCCGCTTGAGGACATCTTCAATCGATATCAGGTAAAATGGGATCAATGCGTAGAAGGTCACATAGAAAGGTTGTTCTGTAAATCGCAACAAATAGGATGAAAATGCATAAAGTAAGGCCCCAATAATGCGTGTATGTTTTGATTCAGTTCGATTACGAAGATAGAAATAGAAGCCAAGAGCAGAAATGAAATATTTCATGATTGTAACAATCAGTATTCTGTTGTACACATGTGTATCAAACAACAAAGCGATATATGCAAAAAGATCACCTAATAATTGATACGATTTCGAAGCCCAAAAGTTGTTGCCTAAAAAGAAATTCCAAGACCAAAAGGGTAAACTCTTGAAATTGATCGAGTTCATTATCATTCTTTCAAACTCCGCAAAATACTGGCGGTATTGTGTGCGAGTGTCAAAATATGGAACGAATGGCCAATTCTGATGGATGTAGTCAAAAAAACTGATTACGACGCCACTTTTGAGCCACTCGTTTCGCTCGAGTTGTGCCAGTTGTTTCGGGGAAGTTGTGCCACGTATTTCGCTTAAAAGTGCCAGATCCAGATTGTTGGAAATGGCACTCTTTTAAACTAACGCAAGGAGTCTCCCGCAAGGATCATTTTGTGGGAATTTGAGATGATGCGATCAATGATGGATTCTGCCAAAGGGTCTGCACCGAGTCTTCGATGCCACTCCACAGGATCATATTGTGAACAGAAGATGGTTGAATTACGACTGTGTCGATATTCCATGATCTTGAAGATATCGATGATTTCTTG
>DITO01000198.1 GCA_002422065.1 Erysipelotrichaceae bacterium UBA6182
ATGCAGGTGTTTCGTGTGAAATGGACGAGATCAATCGTATCGCAAAGAAACATCAATTGGTTGTGATTGAAGATGCGGCACAAGGAGTCATGTCCACTTATAAAGGCCAAGCATTGGGTGCAATCAGTGATTTGGGTTGTTTTAGTTTTCATGAGACAAAAAACTATACCATGGGCGAAGGTGGTGCTTTACTGATCAACGCTCCAATATATAATGAAAAAGCAGAAATCATGCGTGAGAAAGGGACGGATCGAAGTCGTTTCCTGCGTGGTCAAATTGATAAATATTCTTGGGTGGAAGTGGGAAGTTCTTATTTACCAAGTGATGTGAATGCGGCTTACTTGTATGCTCAACTTGAGCAAGCTGAAGTGATCAATCAAAGACGCTTAGCCTTGTGGAATGCGTATTATCAATACTTTAGCGCATCGAAGGTAACTGACTTCATTGAACTCCCTTTTATTCCAGATCATTGTGTTCACAATGCACACATGTTTTATATCAAGTGTAAGGATATTGACGAACGGACTCAATTGATGGCTTACCTCAAAGAAAAAGGCATCCAAACCGTATTCCACTACATTCCACTTCACAGTGCTCCTGCTGGTTTGAAATATGGACGTTTCCATGGTGAGGACAACCATACGACTCGTGAGAGTGAACGTTTATTGCGTCTTCCATTGCACTTCCATCTTGAAGATGAACAGGTGTTGGAAGTCGTAAATGCTATTAAGGATTTTTATGGAATTGAAGCATAAATTCAATAAAATGAATGTCTCAAAAAGTATCTTTTATTTATCGATGCTTTTTGTTTTTGTCTTCTTTTATCGAATCTCAAGTCTAACTCCACTTGCTGGGGATGATTGGGGATATGCGATAAATGGTATGCAAGGCAACCCTTTCAAAATGGCTATTGACTTCTATTTTTCATGGTCTGGACGTTTTTTTAGTGAACTCTATGGCTTTCTAATCACTCCGAATAAAGTGCTTTGGAACGGTCTGAATGCGGCACTTTTTACTTCCATTTATTACCATGCGCTTAAAATATGTAAGATGGAAAAATCCATCTCTGCTAACGTCTTGTTGCTTTTTCTTATGTTAAGTGTTAAAGACGAGCTTCGTATGGAGACTTACACATGGTTGATGGGCACAACTTATGTCATCCCTTTGGCATTGAGCCTTTTCTATTTCAATCAATTGATTAAAACCTTGGAAAATGGGTTAAAGATGAAGCTCTTGCCCATCATCATACAAACTTTTGTTTTGTTCTATATTGGTTTAACGATGGAGAATATTGCGGTTGTTATGATATTGGCGAATCTTTGTTTCATTCTATATACGTATCTAAAATATCGCGAAATCCCCGTTTATCTCTATCATTTCCTTTTCGTGAGTATTTTAAGTTTTGCCCTTCTAAGGTTATCTCCAGGCGCAAATGCTCGTCTATTGAGAGATCATCAAGAATGGTTGAATTATTCGATCATTGATCAAGTCATAATCAACTATCCCAATTTTATCCGATTCACATTCATTGAACATCGTTACCTAGTCCTTGTCTTCTCTGGATTAAATGTTCTACTCATATTTAAACAACTAATTATTAGAAGAAAAGTAAACATCGTTGATGTTGTATTAATCGTCATCTTTTCTTTATCCTGTCTTTCGTCTATTTCTTTAACATTATCTCAATTCATTCAACATCCTTTTGTTTTAGAACTTAGCAGTTATCAATCATTATTCCATCTCGTTTTCTGGCCGCTGTTTATTCTTGCTGTATTCACAAATATCTTATCATTACCCGAAAATGATCGTAATCTAGCTTTATTCTTTATCTTATTAGCAGGTTTATCCAACGGTGTCATGATGGCTTCTCCAATTTATGGTTTCCGTTCAAGTTTATACACTGTTTACTTCATGATCATTGCATCACTCATTATCTTTGGTTCTCTAAAAATCAAGTGGTTAAATGGATTCCTCCTTCTTCCGCTATTGTTCTTGGTGATTCGTTCCACGAACGGGCTACATGAGAAATATGAGTTGGTAGCGAATGTACATGAGATACGAATGGGTGAAATCACATACTACAAAAACAATCCAGATGTGATGGAGGCTTGGTTGATTCGTTATCCCATCTTCTCAATCCATTCTGGGGATATCGAAGAAAACGATCCTTATCATATGGAAGTTTTTAAAGAGTATTATGGTTTGAATCAAGCTGTAAAGTTAATCTTCTATTATCCTGAGAATGGGTATGATCATCTATTTGATTAGGGATAAAACTATACTACTTTATTCGATCTAAAAATCCTCATCAGTTTGAGGATTTTTTATGCAGTGATATTATCACTCTTTCAAACTTTCTACATAAGCGAAGTAATCTGTCTCTATTATTTTTCGATAAATGTTCATCTCATCAATCTTATTTTTAAGTTCGAGATCTAAGTCTATGTCATGAATCTCATTAATTTCTTTTAATTCATTAAACTTTGAATCAAACGTGAAATTATCAGTTTTAATATTGCCATTTGCATCAAAATAGAATCCATTATATTCATTTGAGTAAACTGTGTTTCCAAACACATTCACTTGGTTATAGTCAATCCCAAATAAATCATAGATGGTTGGAGAAATATCGGTTGGGTTTGCAACTTTTGGTGATTCCCCAACAAATGAATCATTGTGCCAAACAATCAACGGTGTATTCAAGCATTGTTCGTCCGTATAACCAATTGATGTACAATCTTTTGATCCAGTAATACCCTGTTCAAAAATCCCCTTAGGTGCATGATCACCGTAGATTACAATGACTAAGTCTTCAATTCGATTCATATAGGTAAAAACTTCAAGCATGTAGGCAAGTCCACGATCTAAATCCATATTTTTCGCTAAGAAAACCTGCTCTCCACTTGGAATGTCTGGATAAGTTTCTTTTACAGTCTCTAAATGTGTTTTGATAGAATCTGACAATTCATCAATATTGTTGTAAGGTTGGTGACCATTAAAGGTAATCCAATAACTTAGAAATTGAGGTTTTTCTACTAAAATCCATGTGAGTATTTCTATGTATTTGGAGTCATCGATGAACTGTGTGTCAAACCCCATATCGATGCAATCAAAGAAAGTATAACCAAAATTTGGATAAACGACATCGCGATTGTAGAATTCACCATAATTGTTGTGTGAAGCAATACTGTAATATCCTTCCTCATTAAACTCTTTCGCTAATGTTGTTGGAAACACATTATCGAAATATTTCAAGAAAGTGACATATCCGTTTTCTGGAGGTAGTAAACCGGTGTTTACCATGAGTTCTGCGTCACTCGTCGAACCAAGAAGCAGAGGTGAATTGTAGTTAGGAAAATGGTACCCATTAACTAGCAAGCGGTATAGAGTTGGTGTCAAGACAGGATCAATGGCATAGTTATTTAGAGACTCTGCTTCAATTAGAAGGAGACTCTTATCTTTAAAAATGCTATTATATGTTGATAACTTTTCGGCAAAATCATTATTAATATATTCGCTGATTTCTTCTATCTTGGAATCGCGATTACTCAGGGTAGGCAGCAAATAGACATCATATATATCTTTGAAAAACCACAAGTTTAGCCCAAACTTTTCAACAAATAAAAGCGAAGAAGGTTTTGAATTAAATAAATAATGATCTGTTTTGTAATAGAAAAAATCTTCTTCTTTTGTTCTTGAATTATGTATGGATTGAAAGCTTAGAAAGATAAAGATTAAGCTTATAATAATTGGAATGACTAATGTCAATTTATAGAGCTTTCTGTTTCTAGAATCGGACACCTTAACCTTGATTGAAATAACCAACAAAACAACCGAAATTAAAGGAATTATTAGAAATGCAAAGTCACTCGTTCTNNCAAATGCTCTGACATACACACTTTGGCCCCAAGTATAAAAAGAAAAAGCAATCGAATAAATCAAAACTGACAACAAATCCCATTTTGGAATTAAAATCAAAATGACTCCTAGTAAAAGCAAATAGAAGCCTGTATTAAAAAGATAGAAGTAACTAGACTCAGAAGGAAATTGGAATGTTAGAAATACAAACGATATTGAAAAAGCAATTGCAACCAACAACTTCCAAACCCAAAATTTAAGCTTCATTGTGAATTTTCCTAACGAACATCAACAGACTTGACGCGAACAATGCTAAGTATACTGTCGTAAAAAACTGATCAAGAACATGTCCTGATAGATATGCACTTCCTAAGATACTTACAAATCCAATTCCGATTGCTATGAATTCGACATCACAGAATTTTAGAAATTTCCTGAATACCTTGTATAAAATGAAGAACAACACTCCTATCCATGGTAACGTAAGCAGTGCTGTTCCAATATAGCCAAGCGTATATTTTTGCATAACAAAATCTTGTTCGAGAACGATTGACCCTTGCATGAATCGAGAGTATCCAAAGCCAAACAATTTCTGTGATCGGTCCAATTTGTTCCACTTATAGTCAAAGAAGATTTGCTGAAATTGACGTCCACTCGCGCGTTCGTAAAGGTCATATTCAAAAATCAGATCTACATAGAACTTAGGATCAATTGTATAAGGATAGTACCATTCATAATAGATAGATGGAATGGTTAAGAGAAAATAATAGTCTTCAAAAATATATTGATAAAAGTAGTT
>DITO01000031.1 GCA_002422065.1 Erysipelotrichaceae bacterium UBA6182
ATATTCTACATCATTAATATATGAAATACAAGAAAGAAACTGTAATTTGTTTGTAAATCGAACATTTTTTTCGCACCAATTTCACGATTTTCAAAATAGTAGTTCCGTATAAATAAACCCCCCTATGGGACTGCTATGAAACACTGCCTATCAAAGATCAAATGAATCACATCAAACGAATCAAAAAGGCGATTGAATTTATTGAACTACCAATGGTTGATTTGAGATAGATAGAATTAAAGAGATATTTGATGTAATTGTGGTTGTTGATTCAGTAAATCATGTGCTTGTAATAAATTCAAGTGGTAATAAAATGATGCTGAAAAATTAAAAAAAGTAACGGATGCTAAGCCGTTACTTGAGAGTAGTTTTAAATCAAAAACAAAAGACCTTGATATAATAAATTGGAAAGTAACATTGATATGATTATACTAAATTGTTAGTTCCAAAATTTTGGTGTAATAGAATTCACATAAATTTTCAGCTCTTGCCGTAATGGAATCCGGACTAAACGACTTATGTTTTAAAAGAAGGTCTTTGATGGACTTATAATTCGATTCCAGATAAAATTGTTTTTTGCTGTCGTAAATTAAATTACCTGCTTTACTATTTAACTCTATTTCCAGCAACACCAAGTTACCAATATTTAATGAAGACTCATGTGAACCTCCCGGTACAATATGTTCTACTGAACCAAAGTCTTCATTTTTGTCTCTAGACGCCAATTGATTTTCAATTTTATTGACAACATACTTTGTCAATGTGTTTCCTGGTAAGTCATCGATAGCAGAAAATTGAAGTTTTGTAAATCGGTTTTTAAATACCTCATATGTTGGCATTTTCTTTTTCAAATCGATAATAAACTTATCAATAATAAGAGTTAAATCTTCTTTGGATTTGCTTCTAAGTTCAATTGAGAGTTTGGAAAAAGCACTTCCAATTGCTGAAGGACGTCCTGATCCAATCGAGTTAAATGAAAAGTGGAAATTTTCTAAAGTCTTTGTAATAAGTTTTAGTTGTTTCCCAGTTATTTTTTCGCTTGTATAAGCACTGTGTAATCCTAAGAAAAGAACTCTGCTTTGAGAAATGTTGAAAATATTATGAATAGCGTACATGGCTTCAACTAGATAAAACATTTGTTTTTTATTATCGTAAAATTGAATATTGGGGTTTAAAATATTAAAATATATTTTAGACTCTTTTTCTAGTTCTTTCAAGAGTTTCAAATATTCTTTATCTTTTTTCTCTACTTTATTCAAAAATGAATTGTGAAGCTTGGCCTCAGAAGAGTTTGCATATTTTGAGTTCCAATAGTGTCTAAAGAAAACAGACATGTCTACTCTTACTGATTCACTAGTCAAATTAGATATTATGTTTTTCCAATATCCTTTTGCCTCATCAATCGGTTCTTCTTCTTTTAGAATTTCAAATATGTTATTTTTTATTAAGTCGAGGCTATTCAAACCTTTACCTTTACTATTTAAAATCTCAAATATCATATTTGCTTGATTTTCATTAGGGGTTGAAATAGCAACTACAACACTGTGTAAAACTTGATCTCTAACTATTTTTAAAAGATCAACATAGCTGATGTTATTAACTAATTTTGAATCGTATTTTTTCATTAATCTCTGTTTAAGTTTGATTTCCGATAGTTCTAACTGAAAATAGTCATATGCAAATGCAACCCTATCTTGTTCCTCAGTATATGGTTCTGCTCCATCGGAATCAATCTTCTGAACCAGTTTAGCAAAAAATGGATTAGGTGTTTCATTTTTTAAAACTGCAAATTCTTTCCCATCATTATCTTCACCCATTATATATTTAAAAACGTTCTTTTGTAAAATTGCTTCATTGAGTACAGTAAAAAGCTTAGAGAGTACAGATAAAAGAATCGTAATTGTTGTTATTCTTTGTTGACCATCGACAACCTTCATTTCTTTGCTTTTGTCTGTTTCAAATTCTCCTACAAGCACAATGTTGCCTAAAAAATAATCACTTACTGCGAGTTGTCCATTAACCATTTTAAGTGAATTAATCGTATCTTCCAGGTATTCTTTCAACTCTTTCTTTTCCCAAGCATATTCTCTTTGAAATCTAGGAATGATGAATTTCTTTCCTGATTTAAGCAAAGTTTCAATTTTCTTAGGTTCTGGTGTAAATTTCATAACTAAGACCCTCTTTTCTGTTAGTGAAATTCGACTACATTTATTCTTAGTATAACACTTATAAGAAGTAACTAATATAGATTAATTATTGAGTCATGCAAAATGATCATAGTTCTTTCAGTTTTCACATATGATTTTCATTCATAAGACCGATAGTCACACCTTAAGGGTCGGTGTGTATTTTTCATATTATTGTGTATTCATCATTCATCAAAATTATAATGCCAATAGAATTTAAAAAACTTCATCCCCATATTTCGAGACGAAGTTTTACTAATATTTGAATATGGATAAGTACTAAAACTCGATTCAATCAACATTCATGTAATAACTATTTTAATGTTGGATTGCCATCTAAATCTGTATTTACAAAGTCCCAAATATCATGATCCCATGATGATTCAACAGCAATCAACATGTTTTCATGTGTTAAAATAATTTGGTTAGTTCCATATACAAGACTGTAAACCTGATTCAATATGCATCCATAGTTATACCCAACTGAGATAATATTTGATCCTGAGCGCTGTACATTTGAGTAAACATTAGATAGATAGCATCCATCATAAATATAACCTATCATTCCACCTGAATAACCAGAGTAATTACTAATGGATCCGACTGAATAAGAATTTGTTACTGAGCTAACGTTGCTCGCATACCCGATGATACCACCAGCATAATTTGCATTTCCTGTTATTTTAATATTGGCATATGAATTGGTAATCAGGCTTCTTGAATACATATTTCCTACAATACCACCGATTCTTGCAGATGAAATCGTATTGGAATATAGTTCACCTTGATATGAACTTTGAGAAATATAAACAAAACCGATGATGTATCCAGAAATTCCACCAATATAACTGGAAGAGTTTGTTGTATTGGTTCCACTCACATAACCATTGATATCTACGTTACTTATCTGTGTATAGTCATTTAAATGGCCAGCAAGTCCACCAACATACATTTCATAGCTTAAGTTTGCTGCACTCTTCGTATTGACAATAATGTTCACATTGTTTAAATCAATATTCTTAATGACTGAATTTGATACATTACCAAATAATCCAACATATGTTGTTGTATCTTCGTAGGTTTTAACGATGTTAAGGTTATTGATTGCATATCCATTTCCATCAAATACACCCTTAAAATTCATAATGGGTTGCCAGTTGAATCCAGTCAAGTCAATATCACTCATCAACTTATAAACTTTACCATTTGTCATTGCTTGCAATTCTTGTGGTGTATCGATTTCAATTGGAGTCAAGCTACTCACTAATGTGAAGAAACAATTTTTAGAAGATACTCTATTTCTGCTTGGGAGATTCTCATTTGAATATGTAAATTGTGTAACACTAATAACTTCAATATCATATCCACCAGAAACCATTGAAACATATGCGATTTGGTTCACTTGATCATAAACTATGTTTGTATAAGTTTGTTCACCATATCCATAAATTTCAATTTTGATGCTTTCAACAGTATATCCTGTTGGATTATCAAATTGAATTGCCAAATAGTAATTTGTGTATTTCGAGTAATAATCAAAAGCTTGATAATTCAAGTCCAATGATTGAACACTTAAGATATTGATTTCACCATTGATCATCACTTCAATTGTATTTGATGTCGTCATCGGTATACTGAATTGATCTTGTTCGATACTACCAGTCAATGATGTGACTTCAAGAATGGTTGCTCCTCCATCAAATTGACTTCCAACACTGATATCAAATCGAATCACATCAGGTGAAGCTGAACTTACTTGATAGGTGACTCCATTGATGACGCCTGATCTGAAAAGAATTGCTGATGGATTATTTAGGTAAACTCTAAGAACAAGTGTATCACCAACAATAATAGCTTCTGTATTCAATATGGACATGGAATCGATCGATAATTCAGGGCTAGTCTTTACAGTTTGTTTATGAACGAGTTGAACAGGGTTTGTTCCATCATTTTTTGAATACTCATAATATGTTCTCACTTCATAAGACTGATAGGATGTTAATCCAGTAAACGTTCCTGATGTTGTTGTACGCGTTCCAACCTGTACACCTAAGTTATTGTATAAATCAATACGCTTAATGGTTCCAACCATATCTAGATCAATTAGTGATGCATTATACGTAATGACCGTTTGACTTGCTGATGTAACTAAGTTTACAGTTGGTATTTGACTTGCGATGGTCGCAATCTCTTGTACGTGTACCAATGTTCTCGTTCCGTATCCATCATTTAGATTGTATTGATATTCCATTTCAAATCGATACGTGTTGGATGACAACAATCCATCAAACACACTGAAACTTTCCTCTGAAGACGTTTTAATCAGCGTTGTATTCTTATAGAGTCTATAGGCAACAAATACCAATAAATCGTCTAAATCAGACACGGTGACATTACTGATGAGGATTGCATCGTTTTGCGGGGTCAGAAAAACATTTGTAAAATAAGGAGTTGCTTTAGAACCTGTTTCAAATTCATATCTTCTAACAAGCGTATTGAATCCAAATCCATCATCAAAGTCATAAGCATATTCTACTTCGATGATGTATTCATGATTGGATAACAGGTTAGTGAAGCCTCTAGTACTTAAATTAGTTAGTGACTGAATGACACCTGTACCATCCAATAATCTAATGGCATTCAATACACCAATTTCCAAAGTGTCATTAATCACCAAGTCAAAGATCACAGACTCTTGTGTTGGGATGACATCGATGAAGTCTACAGTAGGTACATTTTCTTTATCTGCTGTCATGAACTTATGCTTAAACTCAATGGTTTCTGATCCAAGGAGTTCATCAAATACATATTCATAAATAAGTACAATTTCGTACTCTGTTGAGTATCTTAATACATCGAACTTTCTTACGGATAAATCGGTTAACGTTTGAATGGTTGTTCCATTTTGTCTCAGTTCAATACCAACCAATTCTCCAACCTGTTGGAAATCTTTAATGTTGAAATTAAACACAACACCATCAATATCAGCAACTACTGAAGTGAAGAAAGCTTTTGGAATAAACTTAAGCATTGGGATGTCTTCACCAAAACTCCAAACATTCAAATCCCATTTTGTCTTCATGATTGCGATCATTTGATCATAACTGATGATGGTTCCATTTGAAGAATATGTTGGCGAATAGACATCGTACGATTTTTGCTGGTTGTTATAATCGTAAGCATAATTTCCATCAGGCATTTTACTCATGCTGATTACATTTTCAATAATAGAAGATGAATTCACATAACCTACGAAACCGTAGTAGTTCACAATTCCGTTAGCAAAACTATTTCTAAGTTCACTATTATAAAGTTGCCCAACAAATGTTCCTGCATAATTGTTGCCAACGATTGTTGCATTTGTATAGATGTTTGACAATTTGCTGGAATCTGTATTTCCTACAACAGCTCCAACATAGGATTGACCCAAATAGTTACCTGATATTTGGGCAATATCAATCACGGATCCAGATAGATATCCTGCAATACCACCTGTATGTGTTGAGTAAAATCCTGTTTGATTGTCTGCTGATATATTTGCATTCACGATAACATTCTTTATAATGCTTGAATAAGCGTACCCGACGATTGCACCTATTCGGCCTTCATAATTACCTGTTCCAGATGACTTGATTGTGATTACAAAATTCACATTGGTTAATTGCACGTTTTTAATGATTGCTCCACTAGTTGAACCAAATAGCCCAACATAAGCTGTGGTGTCTTCAAAAGTCTTGACGATGCTTAGATTTGATATGACATGATGGTTGCCATCAAATACACCATAGAAATTCATGAGTGGCGTCCAAGATACACCTTGCATGTTGATATCACTCGTCAGTTTATAGATATATCCGGGCACCATAAGTTTGAGTTCATTCGCATTACTAATTGTTCTAATATCTCTGGATTTGACAATTGGAATAAATGTATTAATGCCTGAAACTTGACGTGTCTTCGTTTCATTCATATGTGTGTTTGAATAATTGATTGATGATATATAGACATTTTGATATGTTGTATATTGGTTAACATATAAAACTAACTCTACTTTAATGATGTTCTTGTCTGCATTGATACTATACTTATTACTTGTTGATAAAATAGTGCTTCCATTCAATACGATTTGAGGAATATCATATCCAGAAGGATTATATAAACTGATTTCAGCAATATAACTTTCTCCATTCATTGCGTATTCCAATAGTTCGCCATTCAAATTCAATGCTCTGATATCTTGTACATAAATATCACCATTAATAAAGATCATTACTTCATTGTTGCTATCGAAAGCGTAAACGAGTGCTCTACTTTCAAATGTTGCAAGTAGATTATCAATCTCTAATGTAACTTCTCCCATACCTAAACTTTCATTTGCTTCCAAATCGATACGGATGCTATCTGTATCATAATGATTGATTGGATAGATGATGCCATTGATGGTTACCCCTGTAAACTGAACACCATCAGGATTATCCACAGCCAGTTCAATGACAATCGTATCTCCTGTAATCACAGCTTCTGTATTTAAAACTGTTGTTTCATTGAGTTCAAAATATGGATTGGTTCTGAATGTTTGTTTCGTCACGAGTTGTTGTGCACCATAAGAATCACCTAAATCAAATTGATAGGTTACAACCACACGGTAAGATGTATTGGATTCAAGGTTTTCAAATGATAAATCAGCAAATGAGTCCAGTGTATCCATCAACAAACCATCCAAATTGAAGAGTTCTACACTCAAAATAGATCCGACATGATTGGGATCTTTAATATTCAATTCAAATGATACCGTATTGCTGCCGACAACAACATCTTTGATAACAACTTCTGGAGATCCAGTTGTTGGTAAGGTTTTGATATCGATATAGTCATAGATTTCAGTTTCACCTTGTCCATCATGATAATCATACATATAGGTTACTTTGATTCTATATTCCGTGTTGTATCTTAAATTGCTAAATAATAATGATGAGAAATCAGTTAGTGTTTGAACCAAACTATTACCCAAATAGAGTTCAACAGAGATAATTTCTCCCACTTGATCAAAATCAGTCGAGGTCACATCAAAGGAGATGCTCGTTTCATGGGAAACGACATCGATGATTCTAATGGTTGGTTCCCACTTCAATACAGGTAATACGCCTTTGAAACTCCATAAGTCAAGATCCCAAACTAACTTCATCACTTCAACTATGCCTGCTAAATCAAGAGTTGTTGAATAGCTGTCGTTTCCTGTTGTATAAACTCCAGTAGCTACAGATCCGCTGTCAAAACTATACAGTGCACCTAAGGATTGGTTTTTGACATGTGAGAAACTATTGGTGATGCTGGTGCCATAAGCATTACCAGTCAACCCACCATTGCCCCAAGTATACGTCGTATACATGTTGCCAATGTAATAACTATCTTCAATCAATGTGCTTGATGCATAGCCAATCAACCCACCTGTTGAAGCAGTTGATGTTAAATTCGCGTACACATACGTATTGGTAATCTTGGAGTTGTTGCTTGAACCAAAAATTCCACCTACATATTCCTTGCCAAAGACTGAACCTTCAATGAAGACCTGATTGACATTCGTTCTCCATGCATATCCAGCAATCAATCCAGTATAATAGTCATCGTTTGAAATCATCATATCCATATACGATTTTTCAATGGATGTCCCATCGATTTGTCCAGCTAAACCACCTACATAGCTACCATAGGTTGTCGTATTGTTGGTTACACTGATTTCACCATTGATATTGACGTTTTCAATGCTGGATGAACCAATGCTACCTGCAAGTGCTCCAACTCTGCTATCGTAGTTCTGTTGTGTTGTGGAGTTATTCACAGTGATCATGATTAAGACATCATTCATTGTCAAATTCTTAATGGTTGATGCATAAAGCGATGAGAATAATCCATAATAGACATAGGTATCTGTATACGTCTTAACATTTCTTAGATTATTGATTGCGAATCCATTTCCATCCAAAACGATATAGTTTAAATCTTTTGGAATCCAGTTATAATCCGTTAAATCAATATCATTTGCCAACTTATAGGAATAACCTCTTCTCATATTGGCTAAATCTAGAGGTGTATAAATCATTTGATAATTTGAGTTCACAACACAAACGATGAAATCACTCACATTATCAACGTTCTTCGTTTTACTTTCTTGATCCACGGTATAGGTGAATGCACTTAGATTGATATGAATGGTTGTGTTCGATTCCATACTGGTGACTTTTATTCTAATGGTCTGTTTATCTTCAGAAACAGTGAATTTATTACTTGCCAGTATACCTAAATAGGATAATGACAGTGCTGTAATTTGATAACCCGTTGGATTATCAAATTCAATCTTGATGAAATAATCTTCACCTGGCATGACATAATCTAAAGATTCATCAAATGCATCGACAATCTTTAAACTATCTACAAATATATCGCCATTGACAAAAGCATAACCAACGTTATTGCCGTTGATATCAAATGCTCTCGCTTGGTTATAATTATGTCCTTCAATCTTTTCAACGACAAATTCTGTGGTACCGCCTTTATATTCAGAACCAATCCTAAATTCTACTCTGATTTCTGTTTGAGTCGTTACCGCACTCACAGTAAAGTATTCACCATTAATCAATACACGCGTAAATGTCATTTGCTGTGGATTATCCACTACGATTTCCATGACCAATGTATCGCCTTCAGTTAACTTTTCAGTATTGATGACATTGGTTGAAATGACAGTGATATAAGGAGCAGTATAAATACTTGAGGTAGCTTTAACAGTTTGAATACCCAATCCATCCTTTAAATCATAAGCATAGGTAATTTCTACCACATATTCTAAATCAGGATCTAGATTCGTAAATGAGATGACATCAAAACTTGATAGTGAGGCTTGAGTGACACCATTCTTCTTCACGACAGCACTCGTGATTTGACCCACTTCATCAAGATCGACGACTTCAACGGTTGCATCAATGGACATGTAATCAGACTCAATGGTTGAAATTTGGATGGTTGGTATTTGTTTTGCCAATGTATGTAGGGTGAATGATTGTGAACCTGATTGAACACCATTTCCATCTGTCAAATCATAGGTATAGCTAATCTTGATGGTATAGTCATGATTTGTTAATAAGTCTTCAATTTTGGATAGTGTAAATTCGTTATAATCAGTGACAAGTGTTGCACCATCAAATAATTCAATGTTGGTCAGTGTTGCACCTTCTAGACCATTTTGATTGAATATGAAATCAAATGAAACGTCTGTCTGGTTAATCACTAAATGATTGAGTATAGAGACTGGGGGTTGTTTTGCAAGTGTTAAAATAGGGGTTGTGACACGTATTTCTTGTTGTCCCATGCCATCATTCAAATTGTATGTATAAAGAACAACCAATGTGTAGTTGTTATTTGACAATAAGTCACTAAAGATTCGAGTGCTGAGATCTGTAAGTGATTTGATTAAAGTTTGTCCTTGATAAAGTGTTATGGAGGTTAATGAACCTACAAGATCAGCATCAACAATTTCAAGAGCAAATTGAAAATTTGCCTGTTGAATATTCAAATCCTTGATATTAACGAGAGGGATTTGTTTTTCCAAAGTTTTAAATTGTTGTGTGATGACTAGGGTTTGAGTTCCTTGGCCATCGTTTAAATCATAAGTATAACTGACTTCTAAAATATAAATTGTATTGGATTGAAGATTTTCAATCGATCTTAATTCGAGGTTTGTAAGTGTTTTAACTTCTACTTGATTTTTTAGGACCCTAATCTTGGATAAAGCACCAACCAAGTCTGTATCCACAATACTTAAACCGAACGAAATTGCTTCTTGTCCAGAGACAATATTACTGATGGTTAGGGAGGGTGCAGCTTTTGTCAAAGTTGAAAACATCTGTTTGCTGATGACAGTTTGCGGACCTTTTCCATCATTCAGATCATAAACGTAAGTCACTCTAATTTCATACTCTGTATCACTGAGTAATTCATTGAATTCAAGTGTCTCAAAAGTTGATAGCGTATGAACTAAAATATTATCTTTATAAATTTTTATTGTTGTTACAGAACCTTCCTCAACAAAGTCGTTGATGACATAAGTGAATGTGGTTGATTCTTGTGTTGGTGAAGTTGAAATCTCTATCAACGCTTGTGTATAAAACGCTAGTTTTGATAACACGCTCAACTTTTGATGATTTCCATCCAGCATGTCATATTTCATGATGACTGCATATTGATAAAGCGTATCAATTTCAAGATCTTCAAAGATAACGTTATTAAGTCCTTCTGACAAATCAAATGCATCAACGATATCAGTACCATCATATAGAACAACTTTTGCATAACCTTGGATAGTTTCTAGTACTTTTTGATTATCACTCATTGCGACTGACATTGTTACAGAAGTTGTATGTATGTTAAATGCGCTCACTTCAATCAGTGGAGCTTGAGTAAATCCTACACCAACCTTTACGGTTTGATTGCCTTCAATAGGAACATCTTTAATCGCTGTACCATCTACATATTTGATTTGATCAATTGTAAACTCTTTGATCCCTATGATTTCACCGGATGTAACTTCCATAATCAAGTTTTCAGAATTAGATCCATCCTCAAATTGGAAGGATTGATACTTAACACCATTGATCGTAAAGGATAGTATTTCATAACTTGTTGGATTGTATACTTTGACAGTGATATAAAGTGTTTCATTCACATCAGCAAAGTAGTTCGCCATCGGAGTTGTATCTGTTTGATAGGTTGTTTGAATTTCAGTCTCGATTGTTTCTCCTCCGAAATTATCAAATGGATCATCTTGATCGATTTCATGTGAAAGTGCAATATTTTCACGATGAGTGCTAACTGTGGTTAAATCCTTAGTGATGACCATACCCTGATAAACAGGGGTAACCACATTAGGATCAATAATAGATGGATCCAGTCCATCACATCCAGCTAATAATAAACTAAAAAACACCAGCATCAACAGGTTTATGAATAATTTACTTTTATTAATTTTCATGGTACCCTCCGAGGTATTAAGCCAATTATAACTCCATACTATCACTACCTCCTAATTAAGTCAATCTTGTATAAATGATTATGCATTTATGAATGAATCCTGAAATAAAGTAAATTTTGAAATTAGTTCTTCCCATAAACATTCATATATTTTCAAATCTTCATTGAAGTATAAAAGAGAACTCCAAGTTTTCTGCTGGAATTCTCAATTTATGATTGATTAAATATAGTTCATTTATCATATGAATTAATACAAGACTTCAATACCATCATGCACAGTAATCTCACTCTTCAACGCTTCCACAAATGCATTATAACTCCATAACTCATTGACCCATAATCC